>DVHK01000044.1 GCA_018712135.1 Candidatus Coproplasma avicola
AGCGAGTGGAGAAATCTATTCCTTATTACTTGCTTTACAGATAGATTTCTCCATGCGCCGCGCCCGAAACGGGCGGCGGCTTAGTCGAAATGACATGGTTGTTTAAATTAAACGCCTTTCAGAAACTCCGCTTATTTATAAGCGGTAAATCGGTATATGCGTTTTAAAATATGCGCCGCCGCGACTTTTTGTCGCGGCGGCGCCGTAAAAAGGGCGGCGGCAGGGCGGTGCGCGATGCAGGCGCCCTGCCGAGGGCGCGCCGCGCGGAGAGCGGCGCGCTATTCTATGCTTTTAAGCGATTCTATCATATCTATCTTTTTAAGGCTGCGGTACATGACGAGGTTTATAATAACCGAGAAGGCAAACGTCATAAGCGCGCCCAAAATGTAGCTGTACCAGAATATGCTTCTGCCGAACATGATCATGTCGACTTCGATTGAAGTTATCACATAGCCGTGCAGAAGAACGCCCAGACCTATGCCGATGAGTATGCCGATTATCGTAAGCAGAATGTTTTCCCTGTATACGTAAGAGGCGACCTCGCTGTCGTAAAAGCCGAGAACCTTCAAGGTGGAAAGTTCGCGCTTACGCTCGGCAATGTTTATGCTGTTCAGATTATACAGCACGACTATGGCGAGCAGAGCCGCCGCGGCGAGGACTATTAAAACTATCGTGTTGAGCGACGAAAGAGTGTCGTCCGCCCAGTCGACGAGCGTAGAAATGAAGGTTACGCCCTGAACGTTCTGATCGGCGAGCAGCATTTCGCCGAGGGCCGACTGAAACTGCTCCGAGCCGTCGGGATAGGTTAAAAGAATCTGATTATAGGGCGGCGCGCCGCCGAAAAGCTGATTATAATAATCCTGCGAAATAAAGATGTAATGCCCGATATAATTTTCGTACACGGCGGAAATGGTCACCGAAACGCTGTTGGTGCCGTCCCTGACGGTGACGGTATCGCCCGCGGAGACGCCGAGAGTTGCAGCCGTCTTTTCGCTTATCAGCGCGCCGCCCTCCGGAATAGACAGAACGCCGTGCCCCAGCCTTTGGCGGAAGGTGAAATAGCTCTCTATGCCGTCAGTCGTCTGCGGAACGCTTAAAGTTACCGTCTGCATGCCGCCGTCGGTCTGCGCGTCGACAGACTTCTGATATATTATGAGCACGCCGATATCTTCGCCGTTTTCTTCTATGATTTCGTCGGCGAAAGAACCTATCTCCTCCTCCGTCATGCCCTCCTGCACGGTGACCGAAGCCTGGTAATGGGTAAGCTGGGTGAACTGCATGTCGGCGACGACCATTATGGAGTCGTGTAAGCCCAGACCGACGAGCACCAGACCCATGCAGCCGGCGACGCCGATTATAGTCATTAAAAAGCGCTTTTTGTTGCGGAAGAGGTTGCGCACCGTCGATTTTTGGGTGAAACCCAGTCTGTTCCATATGAACGGAACGCGTTCAAGCAGTACGCGCTTGCCCGGCTTGGGGGCTTCGGGGCGCATGATCTGGGCTGGGCGCTCGCGCGAAATTTTGTAGCACGCCGCAATTGTGGCTATGCCCGTACTCAGAACGCTGGCGGCGACGGCGATCGCGCCTTCGACGAGGTTGTAGGGCAGCACGAAGGATTTAAGACCCGTGTACAGTAACCCGTATGTGTTGAGTATGGCGAGCGGGAACACCTTTTCGCCTATGAGCACGCCCGCGACCGACCCCAACAGCGTGGGCAGGAGGGCGTACATGAGGTACCTCAATAAAATTGCGCCGTTGCTGCTGCCGAGCGCCTTTAAAGTGCCTATCTGCTGGCGCTCCTCCTCGACGAGCCTGGTCATAGCCGTCAGGCTGACGAGCGCGGCGACGAGGAAAAAGACTATGGGCAACAGTTCGCCGAGGCTGGCTATGCGCTCGGCGTCGTTCTGGTAGTTGACGTACGACAGAACCGAAGAACTGCGGTCGAGGACGTACCACTCCGGGGAGGGAATGAGGCTTTCGATAAGCCCGGGCGGAATTTGTATCTGCGGCGGGATGGAGGGCAGAATTTCCTCGTTTATATAATCGAGAATCTGGTCGTACCGCCTCTGGCAGGCCTGTTCGGCAATGCCCTCTATCTGGGTCTGCGCCGAGGATACGAGCGTGTCATAGTCGCTTTCAAAGCTGTCGGCAGCCTTCGCGCCCTCGACGAGGACGTTTATCTGCGTGTAGTACGACAGCGTAAAGGCTTCGGGTGCGAGCAGTACAAAGCCGTCAATTTCGCCGTTGCCGACGGTGCCCGTACCGCGGTTTAAATCCATGTACTGGGGCAAATCGGCAAAGCCGACTATGGTATACTGCGTGCGGGCGAGCTGTGACGAAATGTCGCTGCCGTCGCCCGATTCAAAGGTTATCGTATCGCCGATATTGAAGGCGCCGAGTTCGAGGAGCAGACTGTCGAGCACGCATTCACCGTCATTCTGCGGCAGTCTGCCCTGCGTGAGCGTGGGCGCGTTTATGTCGGAAGAGAGCAAAATGAGCTTTACCGTGCGCATTGCGTCACCCGTCAACAGCACGTCGAGCGAATATGAACCTTCGGCATACGCCACGCCGTCGAGGGCGGTTATGTCGGCGAGGTCGTCGTCGGTCAGCCCGAGGGTGCCCGCCACGGTTATGTCGTAAAGGCTGTTATTGTCGTAGTAGCGCTCGGCGGAGAGCAACATGTCGTTCTTGCTTGAACGCAGACCCGAAAAGAACGCCGCGCCGAGGAGGATTATGAAGAATACGGAGATAAATTTGCCCTTATTTTTGAGCATTCCCCTGAAAAAATATTTAAAAAGAGCGCTCATTTAACCTCCCCTTACCACTCGATATTTTCTACGCGGACGGGATGTTCGTTGATTTCACAGCTCTCCGCCCTGCCGTTTTTTATGCGTATTACCCTGTCCGCCATGGGGGTCAGGGCGCTGTTGTGGGTGATGATTATTACCGTCATTTTTCTCTGGCGGCAGGTGTCCTGCAAAAGTCTGAGCACGGCTTTGCCCGTCACGTAGTCGAGCGCGCCAGTGGGCTCGTCGCACAACAAAAGCTTGGGATTTTTGGCGAGCGCGCGGGCGATCGCCACCCTCTGCTGTTCGCCGCCCGAAAGCTGGGAGGGGAAGTTGTTCTTACGCTCGGACAGCCCCACTTCGTCGAGGACGGTGGCGGCGTCGAGCGGCTTTTTGCTTATTTGCAGGGCGAGCTCTACATTTTCGAGCGCGGTGAGATTGTGCATCAGGTTGTAAAACTGGAATACGAATCCCACCTCTTCGCGGCGGTATCTGACGAGGCTTTTGCCGCGCAGGGCGCTGACTTCATCGCCGTCGACGACGACTCGTCCGCTCGTGGCGGTGTCCATTCCGCCTAAAATATTCAAAACGGTCGTTTTGCCCGCGCCGCTCGGACCGACGATTACGACAAATTCGCCTTCTTCTATTTCAAAACTTATGCCGGAGAGAGCCTCTATTCTGACTTCGCCCATGTTATAAATTTTGGTTACGTCGGTAAGTTGTATGTAATGTTCCATCAAAAAACCTCGCCGCGCAAAACAAAATGCGCCATGTATTTCTTTATTTATTATTTTATACGAGGCGAAAAAAAATGTCAAACGCCGTAGTTGCATACAAATGTGAAAACTCTACGGAGCGTGGGTGTACATATGCGCGCCTGTGTGATATAATTACGTTACAAATTTAATGCGGGCGCGGGCACATGTGCAAATAAGGAAATGGCTGCGACCAAAGGAGATTAAAATGGATCAGACGGTTACGGGACAATTTATAAAGACCGTGCGCAAGGAAAAGGGACTAACGCAGCGCGAGCTTGCCGATAGGCTGAATATTTCGGAAAAGACGGTCTCCAAATGGGAGACCGGAAAGGGCTTGCCCGACGTGGGGCTGATGCTGCCGCTGAGCAAAGTTTTGGGCATAACCGTAAACGAACTGCTTTCAGGGCAGCGGCTGAACGAAAAGGCTTATGTTGAAAAAGCCGAGGAAAATTTAGCAGCGCTCACCGCCGACAAATGCAGCGGAAAGACAAAGATTGTTGTAAGCCTTATTTCGTTTGCGCTGACTTTGATTTCCTGCATGGGGCTTATAGTCATAGCGGCGGGGTATGCCGACGTTGAAGTTTGGTTGAGAATATTTTTGATTGCCATGGCGTTTTTATCGCTGTTTGCAAGCATTGCCTCAATGATAATCTTGTGGGCGGGCAGCGAAGTGTACGAATGCCCGGAATGCGGAACGAAGTTTGCGCCGACGCTCGCAGCATATATTTTCGGTCCGCACACCATGACAAAAAGGCGACTGAAATGCCCGCACTGCGGAAAAAAGAGCTGGTGCAAGAGCTTTTGGAGGAAATAAACCCTAATTGCACCGTTATTTATTTTTAAATCAATGGCGCGGCAAAATGTTGATGTAAAATTATATTGAGGTGTCCCCGAAAAGTGTGTTATTTATTAACTGTCATTTCGACCGAGCGATAGCGAGTGG
>DVHK01000045.1 GCA_018712135.1 Candidatus Coproplasma avicola
CCTCTTGGTTGTGTGCGGTCGGAGTAAATTTTACGCAAATGTGTTAGTCGCGTGCAAAAAAACACCCGACAGTTAATTCTTTTCAAACATTTGCATATTGCGCGCATTTGTTGTATAATATCCTCAAAACAAATTTTTTTAGGGCGGCATTGCCGCGCAAAGGGCGACTTTGCACATGCGCGGCCGACCGCTACGGAGTGACATAAGATGATTAAACTGACAAAAAGAGTGAGCAACATCGCGCCTTCGATGACCCTCGCCATGTCGGCAAAATCTGCCGAGATGAAGGCGGCGGGCGAAAAAGTAATCAATTTCGGCGTGGGCGAACCCGACTTCAACACGCCCGAAAATATCATTCAGGCGGCAAAGGACGCCATGGACAAGGGCTACACCAAATACGTGGCCGCGGCGGGTCTGCCCGCGCTCAAAAAGGCCGTCTGCGAAAAGTTCAAAAGGGACAACAACCTCGACTACAAGCCCTCGCAGATAGTTATATCCAACGGCGGCAAGCACGCCATTTTAAACGCCGTCGCGGCGGTCGTAGAGGAGGGCGACGAGGTCATAATTCCCTCGCCCTACTGGCTGACCTATCCCGAAGTCGTGCGTTTCTTCGGCGGCGTGCCCAAATACGTTGAAACCTCGCGCGAAAACGATTTCAAAATGACTGCCGAGCAGTTGGAGGCGGCAATCACCCCCAAAACCGTTATGCTCATCTTCAACAGCCCCTGCAACCCCACGGGCGCGGTATATTCCGAGGAAGAGATCAAGGCCATCGCCGCCGTCTGCGAAAAGCACGAACTGTGCGTGCTTTCGGACGAGATATACGAAAAACTCGTCTACGACGGATTGAAGCACTATTCGATAGCCGAAGTTTCGCCCAAAATGAAGGAGCTTACCATTCTCGTCAACGGCGTATCTAAGTCCTACGCCATGACGGGTTGGAGGCTGGGTTATCTCGCCGCCGCCGAACACGTGGCAAAGGCGATAGGTTCCTTCCAGAGCCACGCAACTTCCAACGTCAACACCATAACGCAGTACGCCGCCCTCGCCGCGCTCGAAGGCGACCAGCAGCCCATGGCGGACATGGTAAAGGCTTTCGCCGCCCGTCGGGTAAAAATGATGGACATACTCGACGGCTACAAGCAGTTCGGTCTGGACTACGTCAAGCCCGAGGGCGCGTTCTACGTCATGCTCGTCTGCGACAAGTTTTACGGCAAGAGCCTCGGCGACAAGAAGATAGAGGGCAGCATGGATTTTGCCATGGAACTGCTCGCCGCGCAGAAGGTCGCCGCGACCCCCGGCATATGCTTCGGCGACGACAGCTGCATCAGGCTTTCGTATGCTCTTTCGGTGGAAGAAATGGAGGAGGGGTTGGAGCGCATAAAGGCGTTCTGCCTGTCCTTAAAGTAAAAATAAGCCAATCGCGGTTAAGCGGCGCCCGCCGCTTAACCGCGATCGAGGCTCAAAATTTAAACTTTTTTGAAAATTTGATATAAATTTTGAAAAACCTATTGAATTTATTCCCAAATGCTGATAAAATAAAATACACATAGTATAAAACTATGGGCAAGGAGGAATAAATCACAATGATAAAAATTATTTGCGGCGGTAAAGGTGCAGGCAAAACAAAGCAGATTATCCAGGCTGCCAACACTAACGTGGCAAACGCAAAGGGATTGAGCGTGTTCATCACCGATACCAAACGCTATATGTACGATATCGTGCGCGACGTGCGTTTTATCGACGTCAACGATTATGCGATCGCCGGCGAGGACGCTTTCTGCGGATTCGTCAAGGGTATCGTCGCAGGCAATCACGACACCGAATACGTTTACATAGACGGCATAGCCCGCATCACGGGTAAAACCCTGCCCGAGCTTGCCGGAACTTTTTATATGCTCGATAAAATCGCCAACGACAGCAGCCTTATAATAACGGTTACTTGCAGCTGCGAAAAGGAAGAACTTCCCGATTTTATTGCAAAGTATTGCTGAGTTAAAAGGTAAAACGTGCGGCGTTTGATTTTGCGCCGCACTTTATTTTAAATATACAAACAGCGGCAGCCCGCACGATTTATGCGTGCGGAGCTCCGCCGCGCGCTCTTTGCAAAGGGCGCGGGCGGCCGCGCGCCGGAGGGCGTCGGCCGCATAAAAAATAAAAAAGGTCAGTGCTATGTATTTTATATCTACAAGAGGGGGAAAAGAGAGGGTAAGCGGCGCAAGCGCTATTGTTCAGGGGCTTGCAAAGAACGGAGGACTGTTCGTTCCCGAAAAATTTCCGCAGATAACGGCGGAAGAGCTCGACGGAATGCTCACCATGAGCTATGCCGAGCGCGCGGCGGAAATTCTGCACAAATATCTCGACGATTACGACAAAAAGGGGCTGCTCGCCGCGTGCGAGGCGGCTTATTCGCGCTTTGAATCGCCCGACCCCGCTCCGCTCGTCAAGATTGACGACGGTGTGTACATTCTCGAACTTTTTCACGGCCCCACCTGCGCGTTCAAGGATATGGCGCTGACCCTGCTGCCCTATCTCATGCGCACGGGCTGCGACATGTGCGGCATCAAGGAAAAAATTCTCATTCTCGTCGCCACTTCGGGCGACACGGGCAAGGCGGCGTTGGAGGGCTTCAAGGACGCCGATGGCATTAAAATAATGGTATTCTACCCCAGCGACGGCGTGTCCAAAATGCAGAAACTGCAAATGTGCACGCAGGACGGCTCCAACGTCAACGTCGTTGCGGTAAAGGGCAACTTCGACGACTGCCAGACGGCGGTAAAAACCATCTTCAATTCGGAGGAGTGCGCGGCGGCGCTCAAACAAAAGGGCTATCTGCTCTCTTCTGCGAACTCCATAAACTTCGGCAGGCTGGCTCCCCAGATCGTCTATTATTTCTCGTCCTATCTCGACCTCGTTTCGTCGGGGCAGATAGAAATGGGCACGCAAATAGATTTCTGCGTTCCCACGGGCAATTTCGGCAATATCCTCGCGGCGTACTATGCAAAGCTCATGGGGCTGCCCGTAAGAAGGCTGCACTGCGCCTCCAACATGAACAACATCTTAACCGACTTCCTTGCCAAGGGCGAATACGACGCCCGCCGCGAATTTTACAAAACGACGTCGCCCTCGATGGACATTCTCATCTCGTCCAACCTCGAAAGGCTGCTCTTCGAAGTTTCGGGCAGAAACGGCGAACTCGTCGCCGAAAGAATGAACAAGCTCAAAACCGACAAGGTTTATAAAATCACGCCCGAAGAACAGGCGGAGATAGCCAAGACCTTCGACGGCGGCTGGGCGAACGAGGACGAAGTCGTCGAAACGGTTTACGACGTGTTCTGCGACACGGGTTACACTATGGATACGCACACGGGCTGCGCCATGAAGGTGGCGGTCGACTGGTTTGAAAAGAACAAAAAGGACACCACGAACATGGTCGTCGTTGCAACCGCCAATCCCTACAAGTTCCCGCAGGACGTCCTTTATGCCGTCACGGGCAATGACGTGCGCGACAGTTTCAAGGGCATAAAGCGCCTGCACGCGGCAACCGCCATGAAGGTTCCCGCCTCGCTCGCGGGGTTAAAGGATAAACCCGTGCGCTTTTCGTCCGGCGTTTCGCCCGATAAAATGTTCGGCGCGGTTATGGACTTTGTTTCGGATTAAATAAATATAAGCGTATGAATATATGCGTATAGTGCGGCGCGGGGGTACCCGCGCCGCACTGTTTAATATTAATGAATTGTCTAAACTTAGTCGAAACGACATGTTTTTTCTTTGTCATTTCGACCAAGTGAGCCCCGCGAACTCGTGGAGAAATCTCGCCTTGCCGGGCTTAGTCGAAATGACAGGGGGTGGTGGGCAAAGAGCGGCGCTTTCCTTAAAAGTAAGAATACCTTAATATAAATGCCCACGCTTTCGCCACTATAATCCAAATCCGCCCGCATCTTTTGCACTATTTAGATAAAAAAGTATCTTTTTATATTTTTTTGTTTAATTATTGCAATATTGCGCGGAGTGTGCTATACTGTAAGCGTCAAAATAAATTGATTTTCAGGAGGCTGAAAAAAATAATGAACAACGAACAAAAACTCGACCTCATCAAAAAGATGAAGATCGTACCCGTTGTAGTTTTCAACAACATAGAGGAAGTGCTCCCCAAAATGGAAGCTTTGATAAACGGCGGACTGCCCTGCGCTGAAATAACCTTCCGCACCGAGTGCGCCGCCGAGGCGATAGCCCTCGCAACCAAAAACTATCCACAGGCGTTCATCGGCGCAGGCACGGTAATCAACCGCAACCAGTGCGAACAGGCGATAGTCGCGGGCGCGCAGTTCATAGTTTCGCCTGGTTTCTCGCCCGAAGTCGCCGATTGCTGTGCCGAGCACGACATGCTCTATCTTCCCGGCATCGTCACCCCCACCGAGGCGATGGCGGCGATTGCCAAGGGTCTCACAACCCTCAAATTCTTCCCTGCGTCCAACTACGGCGGTCTTAAAACCATCAAGGCCATCTGCGCGGCGTTCCCCTATCTTCACATCATGCCTACGGGAGGCATTTCCACCGAAAATATCATGGAATACCTCGCCTACGACAAAATTATCGCCTGCGGCGGCAGCTGGATGATGAAGGGTACCCCCGCGGATATCGAAAAGGCAACCAAAGAGGCGGTAGCCCTTGTAAATGCAAAGTAATTTAATAATGCGCTTTTAACGCGTGGCGCGGACGAAAGTCCGCGCCATTTGTTTTTGCGCAATGCGTTATTCGGTGCCCGCAGCGACACGGGTGCCGTTGCGGGCGCATTTTTGTGCAAAAACGACGCAATCGTGCGCAGGCGACATATTTTTTGCTCCTGCTGCGTATTGACTTTGCGGCGCGCGTATGGTACAATTTTAAATGACTATAAATATAATGCAGTAGAAAACGTTACGCAAGATTTTCGTGCGCGCACCTGTACCGTAAACGCTGCCAAGCCCCGCGCGCAACTCCGTGAGATTAGACTATGATAAACCGCAATGCGCTGTTCAGCGACGAAACTACCCTCTTCAAATACCCGTATGCCCCCAAGGCGGGCGACACCGTCACGGTGCGCCTCAGAACGCTCAAAAACGACGTTTTAAAGGTTTACGTGTGTTTCGGCGGCCGCCTGCGCGAAATGACCAAAGAGGAACAGACAGACGAAACTTTCGATTTTTACAAGCTCGAATTTACCTGCCCCGACGACGTAGTCAGCTATTATTTTCAGATTTCCGATGACGACGACCTCGTCTACTACAACCGCCTCGGCCCCGTTACAAACAATCAGGAAGAATATAATTTTTCGTTCATTCCCGGTTTCGACGTGCCCGATTGGGCTAAGGGCAGGGTGTTCTACCAGATTTTTACCGACAGGTTCAGAAACGGCGACCCGCGCAACGACGTAACCGACAACGAATATTACTACACTGGCGGTCACGTCAGGGCGATAGACGACTGGAACAAAATTCCGGACAGCCTCGACGTCGGCAACTTTTACGGCGGCGATTTGCAGGGCGTCGAACAAAAAATTTCTTACCTCGCCTCGCTCGGCATAGAGGGAATTTACTTCAACCCGCTCTTCATATCCCCGTCCAATCACAAATACGACACTCAGGACTACGACAATATAGACCCTCACTTCGCCGTCGTCGCCGACGACTGCGAGCACGCCATGCAGCACTGGGAAAAGCACAACGGTTTTGCGGCGCGCTATATAACGCGCGTCACCACGTCGCGCAATTTAAGCCAAAGCAACGCCTATTTTGCCTCGCTCGTCGAAAAGTTGCACAGCCACGGCATAGCCGTCGTGCTCGACGGCGTATTCAACCACTGCGGATCGTTCAACAAATGGATGGACAGGGAGGGCATATATTTAAACAAACCCGGCTATTCCAAGGGGGCGTATCAGTCGCTGCGCAGCCCCTACCGCAAATACTTTGCCTTTGAAAAGAACAACGTAACACACTCCCGCTACGAGGGGTGGTGGGGCTTTGAAACGCTGCCCAAACTCAACTACGAAAACAGCGACGCTCTCTGCGAGGACATTTTAAACGTCGGCGCAAAGTGGGTGTCCGCGCCGTACAACGCCGACGGCTGGCGGCTGGACGTAGCAGCCGACCTCGGTCACAGCGAACAGTTCAACCACAAATTCTGGCAGGCGTTTTCGCAGCGCGTCAAGAAGGCAAATCCCCAAGCTTTTATCTTTGCCGAGCACTACGGCGACCCCTCGCCCTGGCTCAACGGCAGCGAGTGGGACACGGTAATGAATTACGACGCCTTTATGGAGCCCGTAACGTGGTTCCTCACGGGCATGGAAAAGCACTCCGATTACTTCGACGGCGGCAAGTACAACAACGGCGCAACCTTCTTTTACGACATGAACAAGAACATGGCGCGCCTGCCCCGCCCCTCGCTCGACAGCGCCATAAACCAGCTTTCAAATCACGACCATTCGCGCTTTTTAACGCGCACCAACCGCACTCCGGGGAGGCTCAGAGAAAACGGCGGCGAAGCGGCGGCGCAGGGCGTCGACGTGCGCGTCATGAAATTGGGCGTGCTCATCCAGATGACGTGGCCCGGAAGCCCTACAATATATTACGGCGACGAAGCCGGCCAGGTCGGCTGGACCGATCCCGACAGCCGCAGAACCTACCCGTGGGGCAGTGAGGACACCTCGCTCATAGACATGCATCGCGATGCAATAGCCCTGCGCAAAAGGTTAAGCTGTCTGCGCCTCGGCTCGATCAAGGCGCTGGACGCGGGCAACGGCTATATTGCCTACGGCAGGTTTGACAAGGACAACACCGCCATAATAGTAATCAACAACAACGATAAAGAAATTTCCCTCTCCGTTCCCGTGTGGGAGGCGGGCGTGACGTGGAGCGACAGACTTGGACTTTATTACTGCATCGGTTTCGACAGCACCATGCCCCAACACGTCGCCGAAGTAAAATTCGGCAGAATAGTCGTAACGCTCCCGCCCCATTCGGGCTGCGTTTACGGCAAGAGCTGGAAATAAGGCGCAGTGCCTGCGCAATGAATTGCACTTCGTGCATGAATTGAAAATGATAAATCATTTTCATGAATTGCGCCCAAAACTCCTCACATTATACTTGCCTTTTCTCTCGGGCGCATGAATTGCAACTTTACAAGTTGCATTGTGGTGAGAAGTATTTTAAAAATAATTTTTACCACAATGGAGCAATAGCAGATTGCGAGAATTCATGGCGCAGCCAATTCATGAATACGCAGTATTCAATTCATGGAGCGGGCAAAGCCCGCGAGAATTCATCTATTTCAATACTTATCCGCCTTCTAAGGGCGGCATAATATAAAACCATCAAGGGGGGACATTCATGGAGAACAAATTCTTCGGCGAGCTGGACAGATACCTCTTTCATCACGGCACGCACTACGAACTTTACAACAAAATGGGCGCACATATCCGCGAAATAAACGGCGTGCGCGGCGTTCACTTCGTTCTGTGGGCGCCCTCGGCGCGCGCGGTGTGCGTCGTTTCGGACGGCAACGGCTGGACGCCCTGGCGCGACATAATGGAAAAGGTGGACGACTGCATATGGGAACTCTTCGTTCCCGGCATGTGCGAGGGCGTAAAGTATAAATTCCTCATCGTCCGCGCCGACGGCAGCGAGGTCTACAAAATAGACCCCTACGAATTCGGCAGCGAAAAGCGCCCCGCCAACGCTTCGGTAGTCACCAACCTCGACACCTACGTCTGGGGCGACGGCGACTATATGAAGGCTAAAAAGGGCGAAAACTACCTCGAAAAGCCCATGGCGGTGTACGAAGTTCACCTCGGTTCTTGGAAAAAGGACTGGAACAAGTGGGACGAGGACAAGTACCTCGACTACCGCCGTCTCGCGCACGAACTCGCCGAATATATGGAATATATGGGCTACACCCACATCGAGGTCATGGGTATATGCGAATATCCCTTCGACCCCTCGTGGGGCTATCAGGTCACGGGCTATTTCTGCCCCACCGCGCGCTACGGCAGCCCGCAGGACTTCATGTATTTCGTCGATTACATGCATCAGCACGGTTTCGGCGTAATACTCGACTGGGTTCCCGCGCACTTCCCCAAGGACGATTTCGGGCTGGCTAATTTCGACGGCACGCCCCTCTACGAGTACGCCGATCCCCTGCGCGCCGAATACCCCGAGTGGGGCACAAAGGCGTTCGATCTGGGCAAGCCCGAAGTTTCAAACTTTCTCATCGCCTCGGCGTTCTTCTGGGTGGACAAGTACCACATAGACGCCCTCCGCGCCGACGCAGTCGCCGCTATGCTGTATAATTCCTTCGGCAGAAGCGAGTGGCGACCCAACAAGGACGGCGGCAACCTCAACTATGAGAGCGTAGAGTTCTTCAAACACCTCAATTCCATGCTCAGGAGCCGCACCGACGCGTTCATAATCGCCGAGGACAGCTCTATTATCGAGGGCGTAACCGCGCCCGTCGCCAAGGGGGGGCTGGGCTTCGGCTTAAAGTGGAACATGGGCTGGATGAACGACACTCTGCGCTACGTCAAAAAGGATCCCGTCTACCGCAAGTATCATCACTGGCTGATGACGCACACCTTTGAATATATCTTTTTGGAGCACTATATCCTCGTGCTGTCGCACGACGAAGTCGTATACGGCAAGGGCAGCATGTGGCGCAAAATGCCGGGCGACGCGCTGGAAAAGTTCGGCTCGCTCAAATGCTATTATACCATGATGATGGGGCACCCCGGCAAAAAATTGCTCTTCATGGGTCAGGACTTCGCGCAGGAAAACGAGTGGAACTTCCGCACTTCGCTCGACTGGTACCTCTGCGACGACCCCGGTCACAGGGACGTAATGAACTGTTACCGCGCCCTTTTAAAGCTCTACCGCGAGCGCCCCGTTCTGCATGACGACACGAGTTACAAGTCCTTCGAGTGGATTGAAAGCGGCGACGTAAACCGTTCGATATTTGCCTTTATAAGGCGCAATCCCTGGAACTATAACGACGGTCTTATTTTCGTCGTCAACATGACGCCCGTCGACTACTCCGAATACGGCGTCGGCGCGCCCGTAGACGGCACATATAAGCGGGTGTTCACTACATATCCCGACGGCAGCGAGTTCGCGGTTGAGGCGCAGAAAGAGCTCTGCAACGGCAGACCTTACAAGCTTACATTCGATTTGCGCCCCTACGAAGCCGTCGTACTCGAAATTCCATATCACGAGAGCACGGAGGAGGAGAAGAAGGAGGAGCGCCGCGCAAAAAGCCGCGCAAAGCGCGAACATAAGCTGGTCAAAACGACCACGCATGCGCCCGCGGTGGAAGTCCCCGCCGAACTTCTGCCCGAAGACAAAAAGCCCGCAAAAACTCCCGCAAAAAAGGTGACCGCCAAAAAGACCGCGGCAAAAAAACCGACCAAGGCTATCGTCCAATCTGAGGAAACAAAGCCTGCGGAAAAGAAGTTGCCTGCAAAACCTGTCGCGGCGCGTACAAAAAAATCTGAAAAATAAAATGTAAAAATTTCAAAGCCCCGCACATATGTGCGGGGCTTTCTGTATTCGCCGTCATTCGGCGTCCTTTTTCAGTTGCCGCCTTATGCTTTCGTCTTCAAGCCTTATAAGATCGGTCATGCTCATTTTTTTGAACAGCCTTACAAGCGCCATGGTTTCGCCTGCATTCAAAATAATCGTCGTCACGTCGCCTTCGCTCATGTATCTGCATGTCTGCAACATTATCGTTCCGTCGTCCTGAAAACATGCCGAATATTTGGCAAGGTTGCCGCGTTTGTCATCGCTCTTGTTCAAGTCTACCGTCAGTATCTTTCTGTTGTCGGTTATCGTGATCATATTTTTTCCTCCCGCATCGCGTTTCCGTTCCGCAAAGTTGACAATGTTTTATTTTTATAATATAATTATATCGTAAAATAATCGTATATTCTATCATAATATCGCAAAAAAATATAAGGATATTATAAAAATGGTCGACTTAAGAGATGATAATTCCGAAAGGGTGAAATATAGTTTCGGCGAAGTGCCCGTATATGCCGAGCAGGGCTGTATCTCCTCGTACCCCAATTACAGAGAGGTTGCCCACTGGCACAACGATATAGAACTCATTGCCGTGCTGTCGGGGCATATGCAGTTTTCCGTAAACGGCGCGGAAGTAACCATAAACGACGGCGAAGGATTGTTCGTCAATTCAAAGCAGGTGCACTTCGGCTTTTCGTCCGACCGCGGCGAGTGCCGCTTCATCTGCGTTCTCATAGAGCCGTTTTCTCTCTGCCCGTTCGGGTGGTTTGCCGAAAAATACGTATCACCGTTGGTCGCGGGCAGTCCCTTCCGTGCGTTTTCGCGAAGCGACCGGCCCGATCTGTTCGGTGCGATAGAGCAGATGTATGCCGCCAAAAGTTCCCCCGCGTCGCCCGTCATGGCGGTCAGCCTTGCCATGCGCATATGGAGCGACCTTTGTTCGTTTGTAGGACTGCGCGCCCAAAGCTCCGCCCCGCCGCAGGGGCACGCGCCCGATTCGCTCAGGAATATGCTCGCGTTCATCTATAAGCATTACGGCGAAAAACTTACCCTTTCCGATATAGCGCGTGCGGGGAATGTGTGCAAAAGCGGGTGCATAGCTCTTTTCAGGCAATACCTCCGCGACACGCCCGTAAATTACCTCAACGAATACAGACTGCATATGGCAAAGGACATGCTCGAAAAGGGTCATTCAAGCGTAACCGAGGTTAGCATGGCGTGCGGTTTTCCCAGCGTAAGTTATTTCATTTCGCTGTTCGGCAAAGCTTATGGCGCGCCGCCGCTGAAATATGCGCGCGCCTCCCGCGGCGGTGAGCAGTTTATCCATAAAAAAATTTAAATTTTTCTGTTTTTGTTGTTGATATTGCAATTTTAATAGTGTATAATCCCCTCTGTTCATCGGAGGACATATAACCGTAGTTATAGGGTCGGATAAGATGTCGGAAAAAATATTTGTCGGAGTTTTGCGCGGCGTACCGCGCGGACGGAGAAGAAAACAATTTTTTTCGGTCTCTTGTCCGGCTCTTTTTTAAAGCAAATTAAATATTATGTATTGTTATCGGAGAACTTGCGGCCGCAGCCGCAACGGTTGATAAAGATACGGGTGCGCCCGATTGTAAGCACAATCGGGCGCACCATTTTTTTTACCAAATATATATCTGATATAAAAAATCATTTAACGGAGGTTTTTCTTTGAAACTTGTACTATCATTTTTAAAGCCGCATTGGAAGCTGTGCCTTTTAACAGTTTTCTTGCTCCTGGTGGACGTGGTCGGCGCGCTCATCATCCCCACGTTTGCGGCGCAGCTCATGAACGAGGCTTCGTTTATGATAAATTCGCTGCAGTCCGCCCTCGCTTCGGCAGAACGCACATTCGAGTTCCTCGACGACGAAGAGGAGATCCCCGACACTGCCACTCCCGTCAACCTCGACAGGGCGGAGGGCACAATTGCCTTCGAGCATGTAAGTTTCGGCTATTCTCCCGTCAAAATTCTCATGAAGGACATAAGTTTTACGGCAAAACCGGGACAGAAGATCGCCGTTGTCGGCTCTACGGGCGCGGGAAAAACTACGCTCATAAACCTTCTCATGCGCTTCTACGAAGTCAACGGCGGCGCAATTACGATAGACGGCATCACATCTACCGACCTTACCCGCAAGGGACTGCGGAAAAATTTCGGCATGGTATTGCAGGACACGTGGCTTTTCGGCGGCACAATTGCCGAAAATATTGCCTACGGCAAGCCCGACGCCACGCGCGAGGAGATAATAAAGGCTGCCAAGATGGCAAAGGTCGACTACTTCATCCGCACAATGCCGCAGGGCTATGACACGGTTATAGAAAACGACGCAAACAACCTCTCCGTGGGGCAGAGGCAGCTTTTGACGATAGCAAGGGTGTTCCTCTGCGATCCGCCCATTCTCATTCTCGACGAGGCGACATCCTCCGTCGATACCCGCACCGAAGCGGAAATCGGCAAGGCGATGAAGGAGCTGATGAGCGGCAGAACGAGTTTCGTCATCGCCCACCGCCGCTCCACCATACGCGATGCCGACAACATTCTGTTCATGGAGAACGGCAACATCATAGAGCAGGGCAACCATACCGAGCTGTTAAAGAAGGGTGGCGCATATGCCGCACTCTACAACAGTCAGTTTGCTTAAAAAATTGCACTTTTGTTTGTGCGCGTGGCGGCGCGGGTGCAATTTTAAAGGCGG
>DVHK01000046.1 GCA_018712135.1 Candidatus Coproplasma avicola
CTCGCAAGGCAAAACAACACACTGTGTTGTTTTGAGAATACCTTGCTCGCCGTGGAATAAATACCTGCGGTATTCGTGAAATGCAACCCTTCGGGTTGCGTTGTGGCGAAAATTATTTTAAAAGAATAATCGTCTACCATAACGCAACATTCATGTTGCATTTCGCGGCGGCAATACTCCTTGTCATTGACGCGATTGACCTGACGGTAACAATCGCTATTCCGTCGCATTGCTCCTTACGATCAAACCCGCCAAGGGCGGGCGCATGGAGAAATCTCGAAGCTGACATTGTCGCGCTTCGCGCAGATTTCTCGGCTTACGCTCAAAATGACAATGGCAGCGACGGACAAGGATTTTGACACATTTCACAGCGGCATATATGCCGCTATTTCACGCCGCTGCTCATCTGCGGCATTTCACCGCTGCGCCCCCGCAGGGGCGTTGATCAACGTTTGCAAAATTTCAATGCCGGGCTTGCCGCCCTTGGTCGACTCGACCATTATAAGATAGGGCTTGCCGCCCGCCGTGCCCGAGACGAATTGCAAACGCTTGGGCTCTAAGCCGCGCGCCTTTAAAAGGTAGATTACCTCTGCCAGTCTGTCGGCGCGGTTTATGAGGGCGAACCTGCCGCCGTATTTGAGTTTGCGGTAGGCGGCCTCTACAATTTCGGGCAAAGTTATGGTTATTTCTTTGCGGCAGATAGCCTTTTCGTAAGTCGCATTTTCAAGCCCGCCGCGCTCGTAAGGCGGGTTGCAGAGTATGAGCGAAAATTTGTCGTCGTATTCCCTGCCGATGTCCTGCAAGCGGCAGCAGACGGCCTTTGCCTTTTCAAAACCGTTATACTCTATCGTGCGCGCGGACATATCCGACAGGCTTTTTTGCATTTCAAAGAGCGTTACCCCCGATATATGCCCGTTCAGACATAAAAAATGCAGCCCGACTATGCCGCTGCCCGAACAAAAGTCGGCAACCACGTCGCCGTATTTTGCGCGCGCGAAGCGGGACAGCAGAATGCTGTCCGACGTGAAGCGGTATAAATTTTTGTTCTGGATAATTTTTTTGTCGGCGTAAAGCTCTTCAAGCACTTCGCCCCGGCAGAGATTTATTTCCATATGAATAAAATTAAAGAAAAGGCGGCGGCATCTCAAATGCCGCCGCCTTTGTCTTTGTTTTTTTAATGCTTATTCGGCCTTTACTGCACCGGTGGGGCATACACCTTCGCAAGCGCCGCAATCGATGCAGGTATCGGCATCGACGACGTATTTATCAGCGCCTTCGGAGATAGCGGACACGGGGCAAGTAGCAGCGCATGCGCCGCAGCTTACGCATTCATCGGAAATTACGTGTGCCATTGGTTGTTCCTCCATTATATTTTAAGTCGGTGGCAACCCTTTGCCACACAGATATTATATCACACATTTTTTCGCGTGTAAAGGGGGCGACGACATTTTTTTAATCAATCGAGCAATTTTTTAAGCTCTTCTTCTGCCTTTTCTTCCTCTTCGTCCTTTGCGGGCGCGCCGCCGCGGCGGAATTTAATCTTGTCGGCGGGGAAATCGCGGTATGTCACAACGTCCTTTTGTTCGATTTTTACCTTAACTTCCATTTTGAGCATATTGACGCTGACGACGTGACCCTTGCCCTCGGGCGTTTCAACCTCGCTGCCGACTTTGGGAACGTTTTTGCATGCTTCGGCGTAGTATTCGTTTTCGTATGAAAGACAGCACATCAGCCTTCCGCACAACCCCGAAATTTTGCCGGGATTGAGTGACAAGCCCTGGTTTTTAGCCATTTTTATGGATACCTTTTTAAAGTCGGGCATACAGCTCGAACAGCAGCACTCCCTGCCGCAGGGCGCTATGCCGCCGATCATCTTTATTTCGTCGCGTATACCTATCTGGCGCAGCTCGATTCTCAGCCTGAATGCAGAGGACAGCTCTTTTACAAGCTCCCTGAAATCAACCCTGCCGTCGGCGGTGAAATAGAAGGTGACTTTGCTGCCGTCGAAGGCAAACTCGCAGTCGACAATCTTCATGACCAGCCCGCACTTTTCAACCTTTTCGCGCGCGAGCTGCATCGCCGAGGGCTTGCGCTCCTCGTTGCGGAGGATGTTTTCCCTGTCCTTTTCGGTGGCGAGCCTGACTATGGGCTTCAATGGCGAAACGATCTTTTCGTCCTCCACCTCTGTCGTGGGGATGACGACGGTGGCGTATTCAAGTCCGCGCGCCGTTTCGACGATTACGTCAGTCCCCTTTTCGTATGTGTCTTTGCCGGGCGCAAAGTAATAAACTTTGCACGTGTTTTTGAATTTTATACCAACAATTTTTTCCATTTGTCGTTCTCCCTTATTATCCCTGCCGTTATGTCGTATAAAAGAGCCGAAAAACCCGCGTTGAAATTGAGGTCTTCCAGCGCCTTGTTTACGGCGCCGACGGCGTGTAAAAGTGCGGGGCGGGTGAAAGTTGACCCGCTTATATCCCCCTGCGAAAGGCAGTTTTTGAGCTGCCCGCAGTAGATGAGCTGCATCTGGCGCAAAAGCTGAGTCTTTTCCTTTACGTCGCCGTATTTAAGGCTGACTTCGCCCGCTTTTGCAAGGCTGTCCGCGCGGCATATTTCCTGCGCGGCTGACAAAATTTCTTTGAACCACTGCCCCGAGACCATTGCCTGCGCCTGACCGAAGTCGCCCGAGCAGCTGCTGGCGGCGAGGGCGTTGAGCCGGCTGTCGCCCCCGAGGCGGTCGAGCGCCTGCGCGATTTGAACCTCGGAAAAGGGCTGGATTTCGAGCAGTTTGACGCGCGAGCGTATGGTCGGCAGCACGGGCGCGAGCGAGGTTGCGCCGAGCAGAAAATATACGCCCGACGGCGGCTCTTCGAGCGCCTTTAAAAGTTTGTTCTGAACGGTTGCCGAGGCACCGTCGAAGCAGTCGAATATATACGCCTTTTTGTCGCCCTCGATGGGCTTCAACGCGCAGTCGCCGATAATTTCGTCGGCGTCGGACACCGAGGGCTTTTTGCCGACGGCGGGATAGACCTTTACATCCGAAAAGCTTTCGTCCATGATGAGCGAGCCGACGCGGCTGTTTTCGTCCGCGCCGAACAGGGCGAGGCAGAAGTATTTGAGGGCGAAGCGCATGTTAGCCGAGTCCTGAAAGTACAGCATATATGCGTGCGAAAGCTTGCCCGAGGAGGCATCGCGCGAAAGAATTTTATATGCCGTTGTACTTTGAAGAAGTTGACGCATGATAGTAGAAGAAAGCGCCTATGGCGCGTGAAATAAACGCTGCGCGTTTGTCAAATGCGCCTGCGGCGCATGAAATGAATACCTGCGGTATTCGTGAAATGCAACATAAATGTTGCGTTGTGGCGGAGATTATTAAATTGTATATTTTACACTTCGCGAGTGAAATAAACGCCATTTCCCTTGTCATTTCGACCGAGCGTAAGCGAGCGGAGAAATCTCGCCGCTGCCATTGTCCGTCGCTACCGCTCCGAGATGTTTCGACTGCGCTCAACATGACAATGGCGGAGCGGACAAGGCTAAGGCGGCATTTCACGGCGCGGGCAATGTCCGCGGCATTTCACAGACTACCCGATTACCCCTTTACTATGCCCCGCTCAACGAGCAAATTCCATATCTTGTCGCTCGTCTGCCACTTTGTGCCCGAGCAATCGACGGGCGTAAAGTACGCATATCTGCCGATGAACGAGCGGTAGCCGGCGTAAACCTTTTTATGAAATTCCATCCCGAGCTGTTCCATGCGGTCGTTTTTGTCGGCGCCGTGTTTGCGCTCGAAGGCGCGCTCGGGCGGGATATCCAGAAATACCGTCAGGTCGGGCGGGCAGTTTTCAAGCGCGAACGAGTTGATATCCGCCACATATTCCTCGCCCAATCCCCTTGCAACGCCCTGATAGGCAAGCGAGGAATGGACGTAGCGGTCGCATATTACAAGTTTACCCGCTTCGAGCGCGGGGATCAATTTTTCCTTTAAAAGCTGCACGCGCGAGGCTGCGTATAAAAGCGCTTCGCACTCGTCGCACATGGCGGTGTTTTTGCCGTCGAGAATGATTTCGCGTATGCGTTCGGCGATCCGGCTGCCGCCCGGTTCGCGGGTCATCATGTAGTCGACGCCCGCCTCGTCTAGCTTTTGGGCGAGCAGTTTGAGCTGCGTACTCTTGCCCGAACCTTCACAGCCCTCAAAAGTTACAAAAAATCCTCTTTTCATCTTCTGACCACTTTGATTTTTCCGTCGCGCAGACCGAATGTGCTCTTGCCGGACTGCAAAAGCTTAGCCGCGCGAGGCGTTATGATTTCACCCGCAACGACCACGGGAATGCAGGGCGGAGTGACGCCCGCGTTTTCCGCGCACATGGCGCCTATGCTGTCCTTTACGGGCACCCATTCGGACGGAGCGCCGAGGGCGTACAGATAACTGTAAGTGCGGGGCGCGGGGGGAATAACCCCGCCGATTTCCCTGTATGTGTCGCGCAGTTTTTTTGAGGATACTACGCTCATGAGCGCGTTGCCGAGCGCGGAGAGCTGGAGCGCCGAGGTCATGGGCGAGAGATAAAACAAGAGATATCTGCCGTCGTTCATCTCGGCATATATGCCCCTCTTTTCGAGCTTTTGCTGTGCGAGAGCGGGTGATATGTTGAGGGGTTTGAAGTCGACGGCGAGCTTTGTCCAGTCGTCCGAGGGGTAAAACACAAAGTCGGAATGCTCGCCGAGAAATTTTTGAACATTCGCGCTCGCCGCATAATAAATTTCGGGGTGGTTGACGATAAACTTTACGCCGTATTCGACCGACGCCATTATGGGATAGGACGGCGATGTGGTGCGGAACATGGCGAGCGCCTGCTCGGCATACTCAAACAAATCTTCGTCGTTGACGCATACATATGCGCCCTGCGTGAGCGTAGGCAGCGTTTTATGCGCGCCGTCCACCAACATATCGGCGTGAGCGCCGCAGTATACGTCGGGCTCCATGAAAAGGTGCGCGCCGTGCGCGCCGTCGCAGAAGAGGTATCTTCCGAGCGGCTTCAAGACGGCGGCATAGTCGTCAAGCGGGGCTATATTGCCGTAGTAATCGGGCGAAGTGACAATCATGCCGACGATATGCACGTCGGCGGCGACGAGGCGACTTATGAGGTCGGGGTCGGGGGGAAGGAGAACGCCCTCCCTCTCTTCGCCCTGCACGATTACGGGTTCGACGCCGAGTATGCGGCAGGCATTGAACACGCTTTTGTGGCTGTTGCGGGGTACGATCAGCTTTTTGCCTATGCGCGAGGCGGCGTAAACGCACGCCATTACGCCCGAGGACGAGCCGTCGGTGGTGATATATGCCCGCTTTGCGCCGACGATGGAGGCGATGTCGCTCTGGGCGGCGGCTATCGCGCCCGAGGGGTCTTGCAAGTCGTCAGAAAAGGAAAGTTCGGTTATGTCGTACTTAGCCTGCGGGAACAGGCGGGCGAATTCGCCCCTGCCCTTGTGCCCGGGCATGTGCAGGCGCACCTTGTCCCTGCCGGCATACTTATGGAGTTGACTTAAAATATGATATTTATACGGCATAGGCAATATAAATGAATTGTAGCAATCTTTGATTATCCCGTGAATATGTCATTTCGACCGAGCGATAGCGAGTGGAGAAATCTATTCCTTATTATTGCTTTTCTGATAGATTTCTCCATGCGTGCGGCTGCGCCGCCCTTAGTCGAAATGACATACTTGGGGGGCAATTAATAAATTCACCACACTACGGTCTACCGAAAATCCGTGCAGAGATGCGAGCGAGGCGCGGAGCGCGCGGAAGTTGCGAAGGAGCTTACTTAAAGGTAAGTGACTGAGCAAACCCGTAAGCGCGACAATGTATCGCGAAGCATATATGTGCGGATTTAACGCTTGGGTTTCATCGTGGGGAAAAGTATCACATCCCTGATCGTCGCGCTGTCGGTGAGGAGCATGACGAGGCGGTCGACGCCCATGCCGAGACCGCCCGTGGGGGGCAGACCGTACTCTAAGGCGGTGATGAAATCTTCGTCTACCTGCGCGTTGCAGCCGGGTTCCTGGGCGCGCTTTTCTTCGACCTGCTTTACAAAGCGAGCCTTCTGGTCGATGGGATCGTTGAGCTCAGAGAAGGCGTTGCCAAACTCGTGCGCGCAGATGAAATATTCAAACCTTTCGGTAAAGGCAGGATCGGACGCCTTGCGCTTTGCGAGGGGAGAATTTTCTACGGGATAGTCGTAGATTATTGTGGGCTGAATTAAAGTGTCTTCGACAAAATGCTCGAAGAGCGCGATGAGGACGTGTCCGCGGGTGGCGGAATCACCCTCTTCAACCTCGCAACCGAGGGCCTTTGCGCACTCGCGCGCGGCGGCGTCGTCTGCCCAGCTGTCGTAATCAACGCCGCACGCCTCCTTTACAGCCTCTTTCATGGTCATGCGCTTCCATTTTGCGCCCATGTCTATCTGCGTGCCCTGATAGGTTATTGTAGTGCTGCCGCAGACATTGAGGGTGATGGTTTTATACATATTCTCGATGAGATCCATCATGCCCTTATAGTCGGTGTAAGCCTGATACATCTCTACCGAGGTAAATTCGGGGTTGTGGAAGGCGTCCATGCCCTCGTTGCGGAAAATTCTGCCCACTTCGTAGACGCGCTCCAAACCGCCGACTATCAGCCTCTTTAAATAGAGTTCGGTTTCAATGCGCAGGTACATGTCGATGTCGAGCGCATTGTGGCGGGTCTTGAAGGGGCGCGCCGCCGCGCCGATTTCGAGCGTGGTTAAAACGGGCGTATCTACTTCGAGATAGCCGAGATTGTCGAGATAGGCGCGTATTTCCTTTATGATTTTGGAGCGCGCGATGAAGGTTTTGCGCACTTCGGGATTGACTATGAGGTCTAAGTCGCGCTGGCGGTACTTTATGTCCATATTGGTCAGCCCGTGCTGCTTTTCGGGCAGGGGCAGGAGCGATTTAGACAACATTTCGATGTGGTTGCAGTGCACCGAAATTTCGCCCGTCTGCGTTTTGAATACGTAGCCCTTTACGCCGACGATATCGCCGATGTCGTAGTCCTTTTTGTAAGATATATAGTCGCCCTCGCCGACATCGTCGCGCTTTACGTAGATCTGAATGAGCCCGTCGCGGTCGGAGATGTGCGAAAAGGACGCCTTGCCCATTATGCGGCGGGACATCAGCCTGCCCGCAATGGATACCTCTTTGCCTTCGAGCTTTTCAAAGTTTTCCTTGATGTAAGTCGAGTTGGCGGTGACGTTATAGAACGTCTTTTCGTAAGGGTTGTTGCCCTCGGAGATGAGTTTTGCAAGCTTTTCGCGGCGTATGCGCGCCTGCTCGGCGAGCAGTTCGCGCTCTTCTTCCTCTGTTGTCTGTACGGTTGTATTCTTGTTCTCTTCCATAGAAAATCCTTAAAAATGTTAAACGTGAAACCTTTAATTCGACAATATGCGCGCACCAATTTTAAAATGCGCGCATATCGGACAAGTTTTATCTTATGTTTACTATCCTCAGTTTATATTCGCCGTCGGGAGAAGCGACAAGCACCTCTTCACCCTTTTTATGGCGCATGAGGGCGGCGCCGACGGGGGATTCGGAGGAAATTTTGTTGTTCATGACGTCGACGTCGGTGACGGACGAAATGGTGTAAGTTTCCTCTTCGCCGAATTCTTCGTCGTATACCGTGACGACCGAATTGAGGTGCACGTAGGAGTTATCGGTTATTTCCTCCTGCACGACGGCGTTTTTGATCTGATATTCGATTTCGGCAATTTTTCCCTCGTTGGAGCGCTGTTCTTCCCTCGCGGCGTCGTATTCGGCATTTTCCGAAAGGTCGCCGTGTGAGCGCGCCTCGGCGATTCGCTCGATAATTTCGGGGCGCTTGGTCTTTACAAGATATTCAAGCTCCTCCTTCAAATCGTCGAGATTTTTCTGGGTCATAACAAACTGTTCTGCCATTTTATTTTTAATACCTCTTATTGATATTTAAATTTTAAATGAGCGCGGAAAGAATCGGGCGCAGCGGCGATTATTGTGCGCTACAATGCAAAGTGTACACAAACGCCGACCGCGCAGCCTCAAAAGCGGGGCGCGCCCGAAATAAACAAAGATATGTGGCGGAGAAAACCCTACCACATATCTGCACTTACCGTCTGCTATATTATATAGTTTATCAAAATTTTTGTCAATTATTTGAGCGACGCCCCGGCGACTAATTTTTTTTACAAAATTTCTCTCGCCCCGCGAAAATTTTGTTTGGGCTTATATTACTTATGTCATTTCGACCGAGCGACAGCGAGTGGAGAAAT
>DVHK01000047.1 GCA_018712135.1 Candidatus Coproplasma avicola
TCCATGCGTGCGGCTACGCCGCACTTAGTCGAAATGACAAACAAAGCATACTACCACACTAAAATAACAGGAGCGGGCAAACAAAAAACACTTTAACCTGCGGGGACGAGCGAGCCCGAACCCAAAAGACCGCCCTGCAAATAAATTTGGGGGATTTCGCCGTTTATGAGGCTTTCGCAGACGAGTATTTCGCTTGCGGCGAGCACGCGCTCGGTGCGGGCGGCGAGAACTATTGTTATGTCGGTGACGACCTCTATATAAATCGAATGAAGGGTCTGGTTTATGCCCGCCTGCGTGAAGCGAGAAACAAAACTGCACTCCACCGAAATAACGGGGATTATTTTTATGTTTATGCCCGCGCCGAAGCCCGAAAGCGCCTCTATGCCCGTAAACGCGCCCAAGGGAATGGATATTCCGCCGCCGCTCATTTGGGTGAGTTTGGTCTGCGCGAGGGACGCCGCCCTGCGGGCGACGGAGTTTATCGCCGCGCTGTTGGCTGTCATTGAAGAAACGTTGCCGTCGTCGCCGTAACTTACGGTCATAAAGTCGCCGTATTCCGCGCCGCTTTGCAGCGCCTCCCCCACCGCCTCGTCCACGGCGAGGGTGTTCATGGCTTTGAGGCGCGCCGAGCTGACCGAGAGGATTACGGCGGTAGCGTTGTTGAAAAAGAGGGCGGCGAGCGCGATTGCCGCAGCTATCGAGATGATTATTATAAGTTTGGTTTTAAGGCGCATTTTACGCTTTTTCATACACCATTATATGTGCGCGCCCGCATAAATATTAAGGCGCGGGGCATACTGTTTGCGTACATATGCAGATACAACAGACGCTGCGCGGGCACACAATATATTTTAAAAATAATCCCAGAATAATTTCTACCGGAACGATAACCGGCCCCAAAGAGAGCGCGGGCATTGTGGGAAACTACGTTGACAAAGCGCTTTCGGACGATATGTTCGGCGAGAGCACGTTTGAAAAGGCGGAATGTAAAATGCTTTCGTACGCCATAGACACGGCGATCGCCAATGCGCGGCTAAACCGCGAACAAATCGACGTGCTGTTTTCGGGCGACCTTCTGAACCAGATAATTTCCGCCTCCTTCGCGGCAAGAGACTTTGCAATACCATTCCTTGGCGTGTACAGCGCGTGCTCGACCATGTCGGAGAGCATACTGTTAGCCGCGTCGATGGTAAACGCGGGCTACGTAAACAACGCCGTGGCTGCGACTGGCAGCCACTTCGCCTCGGCGGAAAGGCAGTACCGCTATCCCTTGGAGCAGGGCACTACCCGACCGCCCCAGTCGCAATGGACGGTGACGGGCGCGGGAGCGTGCGTAATTTCGCGCCGCGGCGAGGGCGCGCGCATTGTAAACGCCACGATGGGCAAGGTTGTGGACTACGGCGTGACCGACGTAAACAACATGGGCGCGGCAATGGCGCCTGCATGTGCACACACCCTAATTCAGCACTTCCGCGACACGGACACCCTGCCCGAAGATTACGACATAATACTTTCGGGCGACCTCGGCGCGCTTGGCAGCAGAATTTTAAAGGATCTGTGCTGGGAAAAGGGTTACGACATTTCGAGCAACCATGTAGACTGCGGCGAGATTGTTTATAAAGTAATCGAGGACGAGTTTCAGGGCGGCAGCGGCGCGGGGTGCAGTGCGGTGGTGTTCAACTCTTACGTATATTCCAAGCTTAAAAGCAAACTTTTCAAGCGGGTGCTGTTTGCGGCGACGGGCGCGCTGCTTTCGACGGTTTCGTCGGGGCAGGGCGAATCGATACCATGCATAAGCCACGCGGTGCAGTTGGAGGTGTGATTATGGCGGGAGAAATACTTGAAATTGTGCTGATGTTTATTAAGGCATTCGCCGTGGGCGGAGCCATTTGCACGATCGCGCAGATAATAATAAATATTACCGACATCACGGCGGGCAAAATTTTGGTTTATTTTATGCTGGCGGGCGTGGTGCTGACGGCGGTGGGCGCGTACCAGCCGCTCGTCGATTTTGCGGGCGCGGGCGCGACTGTGCCCATTTCGGGGTTCGGGTACCTGCTCGCCAACGGTGCGATAAAGGGCGCCGAACGCGGACTTTTTTACGCCCTGACGGGCGCGCTTTCGGCGGCCAGCGCGGGCGTGACCGCGGCGGTGGTATTCTCCTTCCTCGCATCGCTTATATTCCGCGCGAGGACAAAACAAAATTAAATGTATGCGGAAAAAGCCCGCCGCTGCCGTTTTCTACGGCAGCGGCGGGCGCATGTTTTCGCGCACACTATAATTTTATTCTTGCGCCGGCATTGAATTTGCTGTATAATATTCATATCAAAAAACAAGGGGAAAAATATGGCAGCAATCATAATACTTTGCGCAGTCGGCGCGATAATCGTCATAAACGCAGCGCTTTGCTTATATTTTCTTTACAAGGACGGCAACCGCGCCGCCCCGCAACACATTGACCATGCAAATTCTTTTATTCAGGCGCGCGGAACCGCCTTATACGACGGCGAGGGAAACATCATTCAGCTTAAAGGCGTAAACCTCGGCAACTGGTTTATTCAGGAACCGTGGATGAGCGTAGCCGACGTGGGACGGTTTGACACGGGCGTTTACACCCAAAGGCGAGGGCGCGAAGCCATGAAAGCCAATCCCGCCCTCACCGACGGACAAGCCGACGAACTTGAACAAATTTATATTCAAAGTTACATAGACGAACGTGATTTTAAAACCATTGCCGACCTCGGCATGAACGTGGTGCGCATACCTTTTTCTTATATGAACCTTGAAAAGGACGGGCGACTGGGGGACGGCGCATTTGACGCGCTTGACAGGGCGGTTGAACTGTGCAGAAAAAACGGCTTGTACGCCATACTCGATCTGCACGGCGGACACGGGTCGCAGAACATGGACCACCACTCGGGCGACGACGCGCACTTCGATTTATACTTTAACGAAAACAACCGCCGCGCGACTGTGGAGCTGTGGAAACAGATAGCGAGGCACTATCGCGGCAACCGCACGGTTGCGGGCTACGACCTTTTGAACGAGCCGCGCCGCGAACCCCACCGCTACGGCGGCAGGATAAACTTTGATTACTACGACGCACTTTACCGCGCGGTGCGCGCAGAAGACCCCGACCACCTTATATTTATTGAATGTTTTTCATTCCCCGTAAACGGGGCGCGCATTAAAAAATATGGCTGGAAAAACATATGCATGGAATATCACATATACAACCTTACCCCGTTTTCGCAAAAAACATGCTTAAACGTATACAGAATGATGCACAATTTTATGGCGTACAAAACGCCTGTTTTTATAGGGGAATGGAACGCATACGGGCGCGAAAAGGACTGGCTGACTTATTTCAGATATTTCGACAAAATGGGCTGGTCGTTCTGCTCCTGGACGTACAAAACAAACGCCTATAAATACAGGCGCGACAAACAGTTTAAAAATTTATATGTGCGCACCCACAAGGGCAGCGAGAACCTGAACTGGGGAATTTTTGAGCTGGATATGCCGACCGTAGACATATCTTCGGCGACATACGAAGAAATTTCCAAAGCTTACAGGGCGGCAAAAACCGACAACGCCGAACGCAGCGGCGCCTGCAAATTCTGGCGCGATTACCTGAACGGGCAACACGGCGATTGATTGCCCTCCACTGCATGAAAAATGCCCGCCTTCATATGGCGGGCATTTTCAATACTTTGTTATACATTTAAATATCTTCCTTAAACCAGATAAAATCTCTATGCGGTTTTACTCATTGACGATAGTGTCAATCGAGGAGTTCGAGGGAGAGAATACTGCTTATGTCTACGGCGAAGCCGTCGCAAAAGATAAGCTGCATGTTGTATGAATTTATTTTTTTGAGCGCGCCTCCGCGGACGAGGTAAGCGCCGCCCTCCTTTTTTTCGTCCGGCAAAAAATATGTCACCGAAACGCGCGGGTGCGAGGCGATGCACGCGGACAGTTCTGAAAGGGTTATATCGAGCGCGGAGAGCGAGTTTTCGTCGAGCTCGATTTTGTCGCTCGTCAGTCTGCCCTCCTCGTCTATGGCGTCGTCGTAGCCTGTCAGCGCGGCAAAGGGCGCGAACTGGGCGGCACGGTCGCCGACGGACATATGCGGGTGCGTTTGCGACCTGTGGTGGGGAAGATTTATTATATCGTCGTATTTGCCCATAAAAACTCCGTTTAAGAAATTTAAACTTGTTTTGGGGGCGCGCCGCCGCTGGCGGCGCGCCACAAAATTACACTTAAACGCAACGCGCCGTATTACGCCTTGTGACCGCCTATTTGACCGTTGCGGCTTTTGGCGGTTGCACCCTCCTCTAAGCTGACGCCCTTTAAAACGGCGTTTTTGCCGTATTTTTTGCGGATTTCGAGCACGGCTTGCTGCCGCTTTTTTTCTTTTTGCTCCTCGGCGATGGCGGTCTGCTGTTTTGCGCTGACCTCGCCGCCGAGGGAAAACAGGCTGAGCTGTTCGTCTGCCGCCTCGAAAGCTTTGTCTTCGCCGACGACCTTGGTCGCCGTGATGTAAAGGCGGCGGATATTGAGCTTTTTGTTGACTATTCTGTCGAACAGAGCGAGGGCGGCTTCGCGGATCGTGCGCCCCGACGAAGTGCGCATTTCGAGGTTTTGCGTGCCGTGCGCGTGCTTTGGAATTTTGCGGCCGTACCTGTCGGTTGAGTATTCGCCGCTGTAACCGTCGTTTTCGATGTCGTAGCCGACGGTCATGACGATCTGGTCGGTTACCAGCCCCTTTGCCACGAGGTCGAGAGCGAGCCCTTCCGCCATTTCGGTGACGACGAGCTTTGCCTTGTCGCAGGAGTAAGGCTCCTGCAAAACCTGACCCGAACCTATGCTGTTGGACTGGGGCTTATAGGACTTTATGTTGGCAATGGTGCACGGCTCCCACCCCCACGCGTGGTCGATGAGCAGTTCGGCATTGACGCCGAACATTCTGTAAAGCAAATCTTCGTTATAAATTGCGCCCGTACCCACAGAACAGCGGGCGATGTCGCCCATAGTGTAGAGCCCGTGCGCGGACAGCTTTTGGGCATATCCCCTGCCCACCCGCCAGAAATCGGTTAAGGGCTTATGCTCCCACAGCGTGCGGCGGTAAGACATTTCGTCAAGCTCGGCTATGCGCACGCCGTCGCTGTCTGCGGGGACGTGCTTGGCGACGATATCCATCGCCACTTTACACAGGTACAGATTGGTGCCTATGCCCGCCGCGGCGGTTATGCCCGTATTGCGGAACACGTCGTCGATTATGCGCTTTACGTATTCGCGCGCGGTACACTTTGCGCACTTTAAATAGTCGGTTACGTCTATGAATACCTCGTCTATCGAATACACGTGAATGTCGTCAGGCGCGGCGTATTGCAGGTAAATGCGGTAGATGCGCGTGCTGTAATCGATGTAGTGCGCCATGCGGGGCGGGGCGACGATGTAATCGAGTTCGAGCGACGGGTCAGCCGAAAGGTCGCTTAAAAAATGCGACTTGCCCGTAAACTTATGCCCCGCCGCGCTCCTTTTGCGGGCGCGGTTTATCTCCCTGACCTTTTGCACCACCTCGAAAAGGCGGGGTCTGCCCGGCACGCCGAAGGTTTTGAGCGCGGGCGAAACGGCAAGCACTATCGTCTTTTCGGTGCGGCTTATGTCCGCCACGACGAGGTTTGTGTTCATGGGGTCGAGCCCCCTGTCGACACACTCAACGGAGGCGTAGAAAGATTTAAGGTCTATTGCAATGTATGTCCGCTCCTTCATGCTCGCCTCCTTTAAACGTATGTTTTATTATATTGTACCATTTATTAATTAGTTTGTCAAGAGCGCGCCAGTTTAATGTGTTCCCGAAAAGCGTGTTTACTTATTGTCATTTCGACCGAGCGACAGCGAGTGGAGAAATCTATTCCT
>DVHK01000048.1 GCA_018712135.1 Candidatus Coproplasma avicola
CATTTCGACTAAGCCGCCGCGACTGAAAGTCGCGGCGGCGCATGGAGAAATCTCGCCTTACTCCGAAAAAAACGCTTTTTTTACTTCTTTTCCTCTCCCCTCCCTCTCCTTACGCGCGGCGCGGGCTCACCCTTCCTGCCCGAAAAAAATATGTGACGGAGCGAATTTTTGCAAAAACTAATGTTTAAGTCGGCGCGGGGCGGTTATAAAATAATACAAAGAAACCAACCGCCGCGGACACAAAAATTTTGCGGCAAGGGAGGAAAAAATGGACGGAAATAAATTTACACAGAGCAGCATACAGGCAATAAACCGCTGCGAGCGCATAGCCGCCGAATACGGCAACAGCGCCATAGCGCCCATTCACATACTGTACACACTGCTCGACAAAGATTGCATAATTCCCCGCATACTCACCCGCTCGGGGCTGGACGCCGAGGGGCTTGAAAGGGCTGCAAAGGAAGAGATAGAGCGCCTGCCCAAAGTTTCGGGTTCGGGCAAGGGCGAAGTTTACATCTCGTCCGAGGCTAACGCCGTTTTCGGTGCGTCCGAAAAGATTGCCTCGGGCATGAAGGACGAATATATTTCGGTGGAGCACATCATGCTCGCCCTCATCGACTGCGACGATTCGAAAGTTCAGTCGCTCTTCCGCCGCTTCGGCGTAAACAAAAACGCCTTTTTGCAGGGGCTCAAACAGGTGCGCGGCAACACGCAGGTGACCAACGACAACCCCGAAGAGAGCTACGAGGCTCTTGAAAAATACGGCTCCGACCTGACCGCCGCCGCGCGCAAGCACAAGCTTGAACCGGTTATCGGGCGCGACGAGGAGATAAGAAACGTAATACGCATACTTTCGCGCAAGACCAAAAACAACCCCGTTTTAATAGGCGAACCGGGCGTGGGCAAGACGGCGATAGCCGAAGGGCTCGCCCAGCGAATAGTCAAGGGCGACGTGCCCGAAGGGCTTAAAGACAAAACGCTGTTCGCACTCGACATGGGCGCGCTCATTGCGGGCGCGAAGTACCGCGGCGAGTTTGAAGAGAGGCTGAAAGCCGTTCTGGGCGAAGTGGCGAAATCCGAGGGCAGAATACTGCTGTTCATAGACGAGCTGCACACCGTGGTGGGCGCAGGCAAGACCGACGGCGCCATGGACGCGGGCAACCTGTTGAAGCCGCTTTTGGCGCGCGGCGAACTGCACTGCATAGGCGCGACCACCCTCGACGAATACAGAAAATATATCGAAAAGGACGCCGCCCTCGCCCGCCGCTTTCAGCCCGTTATGGTAAACGAGCCGACGGTAGAGGACACCATTTCCATACTGCGCGGACTTAAAGAGAGGTTCGAAATTTTCCACGGCGTGCGCATTCACGACGACGCGCTCGTGGCGGCGGCTACCCTTTCGAACCGCTATATCACCGACCGTTTCCTGCCCGACAAGGCCATCGACCTCGTGGACGAGGCGGCGGCGATGATAAGGACGGAGATAGACTCCATGCCCTCCGAAATGGACGCCCTCAACCGCAGGATATTGCAGCTTGAAGTTGAAGAAAAGGCGCTCTCCAAGGAAAAGGACAACGTTTCGCAGGCGCGCCTTGAAAGCATACGCAAACAGCTCGCCGACGACAAAGAGCAATTCGCCGCCATGAAGACAAAGTGGGACGACGAAAAGCAGGCAATACACGCCGAAAAGGATTTGAAGGAAAAGATAGACGCCATGAAGGCGGAAATCGATTCCGCAACAAATAACGGCGACTTTGAAAAGGCGGCGCGCCTGCGCTACGGCGAACTGCCCGGGCTTGAAAAACAGCTTGAAAAGGCAAAGGCACATTCCGCGGGCAGCGACGCCATTTTGCAGGACGAAGTTACCGAAGAGCAGATAAACGAAATTGTTTCGCGCTGGACGGGCATTCCCGTTGCGCGCCTTAAAGAGGGCGAGCGCGAAAAGATATTGCACCTGCCCGACGATTTGCACAAGCGCGTAGTCGGTCAGGACGAAGCCGTTAAAAAGGTTTCGGAGGCTATTCTGCGCTCGCGCGCGGGCATTTCAGACCCCGCGAGACCGATAGGCTCATTCCTTTTCCTCGGCCCCACGGGCGTGGGCAAAACCGAACTCGCAAAGTCGCTCGCCGAAAATCTTTTCGACGACGAAAAGAACATTATCCGCATAGATATGTCCGAATATATGGAAAAGTTTTCGGTTTCCCGCCTTGTGGGCGCGCCTCCCGGATACGTAGGTTACGAGGAGGGCGGAACTTTAACCGAGGCGGTAAGGCGCAAGCCCTACTCCATCGTGCTCTTCGACGAAATCGAAAAGGCTCACCCCGACGTGTTCAACATTCTGTTGCAGATACTCGACGACGGCAGGGTGACCGACTCGCAGGGGCGCACGGTAGACTTTAAGAATACGATTATAATTTTAACTTCCAACCTCGGCTCGACCGACATAATCGAGGGCATCGAGAACGGCGAAATTTCGCAGGCGGCGCAGGATAGGGTATATGCCATATTGAAGCGCTCATTCCGCCCGGAGTTTTTGAACAGGCTGGACGAAATTATAATGTTCAAGCCGCTGACCAAAGACAACATTGCGGGCATTGTGGACATTCTTTTAAATCGCCTCGCCAAGCGGCTTGAAGATGAAAACCTGCACCTTGAAGTCACGCAGAAGGCAAAGGAATATATCGCCGACAACGGCTACGACAACGTTTACGGCGCCCGCCCGCTTAAAAGATTTATTCAGACGCACGCCGAAACGCCCATCGCAAAATATATAATAGGCGGCAACCCCGCCGCGGGCTCGACGATCACCATCGACGTCAACGCCGACGGGCTGTATATAAAATAACAGTCCGATAATATCCTACTCCGACAGCGTTCCGCTGTACCATTTCGACCAAAAGCGCAATACCCTACCCCCTCTGTCATTTCGACTAAGGCGCCGCGACTTTCAGTCGCGGCGCC
>DVHK01000006.1 GCA_018712135.1 Candidatus Coproplasma avicola
CTCACCTCGCAACGCGCAAACAGCGCATATGTGCTGTTTGCAGAAATGCGTTACTCGCCCTGCTGCGGCGGGAAACCCGCCTTGCGACGTAATTTGTTTTTAAAAATAACTGCTCGCCTCTCCAAGGGTTATCCGGGCGGGGGGGTCTTGGCCCCCTGCTTGCGCAGAGTAATTATTTTAAAATAATAATTGCCGCAATAGAGGCGCCCTTGCTCGCGGGCGAAGCGACACTTTGCGGAAGGTTCAGCCTTGCTGAAAACCGCAATTTCGGGAGCTGGCACGCGTAGCGTGACCGAGGGATATATATGATTAACGACATCCCAATGTTAAGCGCAATTGCCGCATAAAGCCTCCCATAAGTAGGGGCATAGCGCCGCAGCCCCCAATATATATGACAAATAACGTTATACCTTGCAAAAGGACGGTATAATATGAACACATTCAAAGTGCATCTTTTAAGCGCCAACCGTACGTTTTACGAGGGCGAGTGCGAAAGTCTCGTCGTGCCCGCGGTAGACGGGCAGTACGGCGTGCTGGCCGGGCACAGCAACACGATAACCGCCATAGTTCCCGGCAGGCTTGCCTTCCGCATACCGGGCGAAGAGGAGCAGGAGACGGCTGTCTCTTCGGGAATCATGAAGATAGAGGACGGCGAAGTGCTCGTGCTTGCCGATTCTATCCTGCGTCCCGAGGAGATCGACGAGGAGCGCGCCGAACGCGAGGCTGCCGACGCCAAAGAGGCCATGCTGCAAAAGCTCGGCAGGCAGGAATACCTCTCCGCGCAGGCCCAGCTTGCGCGCGCCGTAAGCAAACTCAAGATCCGCCGTGCCTACAGCCGCGGCGGCAGAAGATAATTTTTTTGCAATACAATTTAAACGCCGAACGGCTGCCTGAAAAATCAGGCGGCCGTTATTTTTTGCAATAAGTGATAAAGGGGCGCGCGGAGCTTTCAGCTCTGCGCGCCCCTTTATTTAAGCCATATATTGCGGTCAATTTACATGATTTAAGACTATTTGTTTATCAGTTTATTCAAATAAATTATCTTCTTGTTCTTCCGCTCGGCGTATTTTAACATTTTTTCAGCTCCGCCCATAGTATGTATGACGTGCGAAATTATGATATCTGCATTATCTGCCAGCCATTCGTTTCTTCTAAGTATCGCGTATCTGTATGGTACGTTTTCCAATGGCGGATAAATTATTTCATTGTATCTGAACTTTAAATAGTCAAGATTATGCCGTTCAGTGGGCATGTATGCCGTTACAAGGCAATTTATAATGTTATTAAAATGTTTTTTCGCTTTGTTGACGCAATTTGCCGCAAAATTGTCAAAGTCCCCATATCCTCCGCAATAACAATATACAACTGTATTTTGCGCCGTATATTGCATAATAATGTCCGCGAGCAATTGTTCGGCCTCAACTGAAGCGTGAAAATTGTTGTTTCCGCAAAAAGTAATTATCATTTTCGGTCACCCCCAAGTCAAGTATATAACATGAACTTCAATTTGGCAAACAAATATGTAGGCATACCTTCGTATATTTTTGAGTTTCGCCTGCTAAACTGTATGTAGGCATAACTGCGTATGGAGTGTTGCAATGACTGTAAATGAAGCGGTGGCGAGGCGCGTTGAGGGCCTGCTTAAAAAACGTAATATGACGCAATACCGCTTGGAGCAGGATTCGGGAATACAGCATGGCAGCATGGAGTGCATTATGAAGCGGCGCAACAAAACGGTGACTTTGAGTACCGTGATGATGCTTGCGCGCGGCTTTAAAATGACATTGCTGGAATTTTTGGACGATGAAATATTCACGTCCGAAGAGCTTGAAATCGAATAAATGCGGCTAAAGGCGCGCGGAGCTTTCAGCTCCGCGCGCCCCTTTTGCAAAATAATTTTTTGCGGTGTTTGGGGCATATGTGCGGGGCGATTTGCTTTTTTCGCCGCCGCGCAAAAATTGGGTATTGATTTTTGGCCGCACATACTGTATAATTGAATTGTATTGCGGCGCCCGCCATAAAATGCGACGCGCGAACGCCCGTTCGGCCCGCTTTTTCGGCCTGCCGCGCAAATTTATGATAAGGGACCTGAAATCATGAGCATCAAACCTAAAAACATTCACAACATCGCAATTATCGGCCACAGCGGCGAGGGCAAGACCACCCTCTGCGAGGCCATTCTCTTCAACGGCCGCTCCATCGACCGCATGGGCAGGGTAGACAACGGCACCACTGTTTCCGACTATGACGAGCAGGAGATTGCCCGCAAAATGTCGGTTTCCCTTTCGGTCAGCTACACCATCTGGCGCGAGACCAAGATAAATCTCATCGACGTGCCCGGCTTTTATGACTTCGAGGGAGAGTTCAACGAGGCTATGCGCGCTTGCGGCGGCGCCCTTGTCGTCATGGGCGCGAGCGGCACCGTCACCGTGGGCGCCGAAAAGGCGATAAACGCCTGTCTGAAGGCTAAAAAACCCATGGTAATATTCATAAACGGCATGGACAAGGATAACGCCGACTACAACGGCACCGTTGCCGCTCTTCAGGAGAAGTACCACGGAAAGATAGCGCCCATTCAGATACCCATAATGGAGGGCAACAAGATGGCGGGCTTCGTAAACGCCCTTACCGAGCGTGCCTTCCACTTCACGGGCGTCGGCCCCGAGGAGATACCTATCCCCGAGGATAAGCGCGAAGAACTTGCGGCAATGCAGCTCTCCCTCACCGAAACTGCCGCCGAAAACGACGACGTGTTGCTCGAAAAATACTTTGAAACGGGTTCGCTCGAGCGCGACGAGGTGATCCACGGCATAAGAAAGGGCATACAGAACATAAACGTAGTACCCGTTATGGCGGGCAGCGCCCTGAACAACCGCGGAGTAATAAATCTGATGAACGAGATAGTCAAATACATGCCCGACGCCTCCGAGCGCGGCGACCTTCTCGCCACCGACATAAATAAGGACGAACTTGTCGATATCGAGTGCGACGACGATCAGCCCTTCGCCGCCCAGGTATTCAAGACGGCCGTCGATTCCTTCGTCGGCAAGATGAATTATTTGAGGGTGTGCCGCGGCGTGTTAAAAACGGGCATGACCGTGCTCAACGCCACAACGGGGCAGACCGAGCGAATAAACGCCATATACCTGTTAAAGGGCAAAAAACAGGAGCCTGTCTCCGAGCTGACCGCAGGCGACATAGGCGCCGTGTCAAAGCTTGTGAATACCAACACGGGCGATACGCTGTGCGACGAATCGGCGCCCGTAAAGTTCGATCCCATTCTCTTCCCCCGTCCCGTGTTGTTCATGGCGGTATATGCCAAGGTCAAGGGCACCGAAGATAAGGTATTTACAGGGCTTGCCCGTCTTGAGGAGGAGGATAAGTCGTTCGGCGTGCGCAAGATAGCCGATACGGGCGAAACGCTGATCGGCGGCCAGGGCGAAGTGCACCTCGACATCATAAACAAGAAATTAAAGGCCAAATTCGGCGCCGAGGCCGAGCTTAAAACGCCGCAGATCAATTATAAAGAGACCATTCTCGGCACGGCCGTTGCCGAGGGCAAGTATAAAAAACAATCGGGCGGCCACGGGCAGTACGGCCACTGCAAGATCCGCTTCGAGCCGACGGATAAAGACTTCGAGTTCGCCGAAGAGGTGGTGGGCGGTTCGGTGCCCAAGCAGTATATCCCCGCAGTTGAAAAGGGCATAATCGAGTGTCTGCCCCACGGCGTTCTTGCGGGCTATCCCGTAATACGCATGAAGGCCGTGCTTACCGACGGCAGCTATCACGAGGTTGACAGCTCGGAGGCGGCGTTCAAGTCGGCGGCAGAAATTGCCTTTAAAGAGGGCATGAAGGCGGCAAAACCCGCCATATTGGAGCCCTATTCCAAATTGAGAATAGGCGTTCCCGAGCAGTATCTCGGCGACGTTCTGGGCGATCTGAACAAACGCCGCGGCAGGATTATAGGTATGGATGCGCAGGACGATATTCAGGTGATAACGGCGGAGGCCCCCAAGGCTGAACTTTTAACTTATGCCACCGCTCTCCGTTCTTTAACGCAGGGCAGAGGCAAGTTTATCGAAACGTTCGAGCGCTTCGAGCTCGCCCCTGAAAATGTCATGCAGTCGCTCATAAAATAATTAAAATTAATTTTAAAATTTAATTTAAATTTATTAAAATTAATTTTTTATGAATTATACCGCCCGCAGCGCAATGTTGCGCCGCGGGCGGCATGTCCGTGTGCGTTAAATGCATAAAGAGGCTGTTTTACATATTTTTCGCGTATATTTCCGCGGTTTCGCGCACTGTGCGGTTTCTTTTTTCAAATGCCCCCTTGACAAAACGTACTTTTCTGCTATAATTTTTATAGGCGGGTATAAGTCATTATAATGCATGGAGGATATAAAATTGCTTAATCTCAATAATTTATTGTCCGGCGCGGCGGGCGGCGTGCCTCTTTGGGCGTGGATCGTTATCGGCGTCGTAGTGGTAGTCGTTATTGTCGCCATTGTGGTGCTGATAAAGGTTGCCCGCAACAGGGAAAAATCTGAGGCCGAAGAAAACGCATCTGAGGAGTCCGAAGAACAGCCTGCCGACGGGTCTGCCGACGAAGACGAAATTGCCGATAGCGCGGGCGAATCTCCTGCGGAGAGCGCGCCTGCGGCGGAGAAGGCTGAAAAGGCGGCGAAGCCGCAGAGTAAGCCGGCTTCTTCGCAGAAGCCCGCAAAACAGGAACAGACGGCGGCTGTTCAAACTCAGTCCGACGAGCCTGCCGAAACAAAGGCAAGCGGGCCAAAGGTCTATCACATAACCAAGCGTACTTCCGACGGCAAGTGGCAGGTAAAATTCAATAAGGGCAAAAAGGCCATAAAACTGTTCGATACCCAGGTGCAGGCCATAGACTATGCCAAGGCGCTCGCGCAGAGCCAGGAGGCAAGCATAATAATACATAAGGCCGACGGCACTTTCCGTAAACTCAGGTACGACAAACCAAATAAATAATTTGGCCGCGATTTATAAAGTTTATACGTCAGCCAACGGAATATTATGCCGCAGAGCTTTTGCTTTGCGGCATAATATTTTATAAAATGTCGTTGATCCGGCCATATATGCGGGGCAATTTGCGTCAGATTTCATTTTTATAATTTCAAAATAGCCGCCCGCCGCGAATTTTCGCGGCGGGC
>DVHK01000007.1 GCA_018712135.1 Candidatus Coproplasma avicola
CGACTAAGTGCGGCGTAGCCGCACGCACGGAGAAATCTATCAGTAAAACAATAATAAGGAATAGATTTCTCGACGTTGCTCGAAATGACATAAGTAATACTCAATAGAAGGATTTTCGTCGTGCTTTGCACGGAGGAAACTCCCGTTCGGAGGCAAATGCAGAGCGCCGCGAATATACGCTATAAAAAGGCGCAATAGCCGTCGACGAGCGCGAGCGCCCCTGCATAGTCGCCCAGCCGCCTCGCCCTGCGCATAAACCGCACTACCGTGCGCCGCACGGCGTTGTGCGTGGCGCCCTCTACCCCCGCAAACCCGCCGCAAGACAGGGCGTATTTAAAAAGCAGGCTCCTGTCCCCCTCCCCGAATTGCCCCATCACGTTGTCGATATACGCCCACAGCGCCGACAGGCTGACTTTTGCCAGCACCAGGCTTTGCACCCTTTCGGCACAGTGCAGGGCGTCGGCGCAATGCGACGGGTCGCACGCCTCGCGCAGTATCAGCCTGTCGAGCGCGCCCTCTATTCCGTCGGCACAAAAATAAAATTTCAGCAATCTTTTACTTGTCATTTATAATGCTCCTCCGCCGTTTGCAATTTTGCAAACAATACAAACGTTTGTTTGTTTATGTCAGTATTATAAAGCATTAAATATGACAAAAAGTGCATAATTAAAAAATTTTTATGCCTTTTTTTAAAAAAAATTTTGTGTCGGCGGCGTACAAAACCCAAAAAACGGCAATAATTAGCGCGCCCCGGCTCATGCGGGGCGCGCAAAACAAAAAACGGGGCGCAAACGCCGCGCGCAAAAACTTTACAATACAAATAAAAGGTGGTATAATTTTAACGTGAAAAAGCTTACGGTCGTTACAACGGCGCTGGCGATAGCCTTGATTGCGCCGACATACTTTGCCGCGCAGCCCGCGCGCGCCGACGAGTGCGTTTATCCTTCGGACTTTGTGGAGGAACTCGACTTTGAAAGCCTCGCCGACTACGCCATTTACGGCGATACGCGCGCCTATGCCGACGACACAAGGCTTTACATCATCTCCCCAGACGAGTACGGCGATGAATACCTCAACGAAGTTTCCTGTCAGTATAAAATAACCGACCTTGAATACGGCGACGACGGAACGCTGTACCTCAACACGACCTCGGGCGTATTTTCCTACTCCCCCTCCGACACGCGCCTGCAAAGCGCACAGTTCGACTTTGAAAACCTCACCCGCATCCAGACTGACGAATATCTGTACGCGCTCAACGCGCAGACGGGCGCGCTGACGGGGCTGGACAACCTGAACGAATACACCACCATCTTTGAAGAGGGGTGTTCGCAGCTAAAAGAATACGACGGCAGCGTTTACGTAATTAACGACGGCAGCGTTTACATGCTCGACGGCACTCAGCCCGTTGAACAGCCCGCGCGCTATACCGACTTTTCGTCGTCCTACCACATATCCACGGGCGACGCCGCAGATATTTTGGCGGGCGGCTACAATGTGAGAACGGTGACCATACGCTCGCAGACGAGCGACGGCGGCGACACGTATTACACAAAAATAAACCTTGAAAGCATAGGCGAAACTTTCGATGCGCAGGGCACCGAGAGGCTGGCGGGCGACCGCTCCGCCCTCGCCATAGCAGAGGTGGGCAACGCGACGATAGTCGTCATGCCCGACGAAAACGGCATGAGCCAGAGCTACATAACGCTGACTTCCGCCGTTGAGAATTCGGAGTACACCCCGCCCGCCCTCGACATGACGGGTGCATACGCGCGCACGCGCCTGACCATATATTCGCGCCCGTATATGTGCGGGGCAACCGCCATTGCCACGGTTGAAAGCGGCACGGTTTTTACCGTCAGCGAAAAGTTTAACCTGCAATACCTCGACGGAGTTTATTACCGCGTTACCTGCACGGTGGACGGCGAAGAGATTTCGGGATTTGTAATCAACAACCTGCTATCCCCTTACAGCTTTTCTTCCGAAAACCAGCCCGAAGATTCGACGGGCAGCGAGGGGTTTATCTACGACAACGACGTGCAGACGGTAATAATCGTGCTGCTCATCATACTGCTCGCGCTGATAGCCGTGGGATATGTCACGTTCTATCTAACGCGCAAAAACGAAAGGGCGGGCAGGCGCAGAAAGCCCCGCCGCCCCGACGACGATTTATATTCGTAATTAAGAGCCAAACGGCTTAGATTATTTTTTGCGATTTAAATCAAGCGGTTATATTATTTGCAATTTAATTCAAAATTTAACCTTAACCATAAAAAACTGTCGGGGCAACCTTCCCCGACAGTTTTTAATTTCTATGTCATTTCGACTAAGCCGCCGCGACTGAAAGTCGCGGCGGCGCATGGAGAAATCTATCAGTAAAGCAAGTTGAAATTATTACTTGCTGTACAGCTTTGAAACGCCGCTGTCTATCGCGGCTTGGGCAACAGCCTTGGCGACGCAGTCGTGCGCGCCCTTGTCGTAGGCATAGGGCAGAATATACTCGCGCGAAAGCTGGTCGGGCGACACGTACGAGGCGATTCCTTTTGCGGCGGCGATCATCATCTGCGTGTTTATAGTGCGCGCCCTGACGTCGAGCGCGCCGCGGAACAGCCCGGGGAACACAAGCACGTTGTTTATCTGGTTGGGGTACTGCGACGAGCCCGTTCCCACTATGTACGCGCCCGCCTCCTTTGCGAGGGCGGGGTCGATTTCGGGCACGGGGTTTGCCATGGTGAAAATTATGGGCTTTTCAGCCATGCTCTTTACCATTTCGGTCGAGACGACGTGGGGAGCCGAAACGCCGATGAACACGTCGGCGCCCTTCATCGCGTCGGCGAGGGTGCCTTTGAGCCCGCCGAGGTTGGTGACGAGCGAAATTTCCCTGTGCGCGCTGTTAAGACTTTCGTCGCCCTTGACGATTATGCCGAACTTGTCGCACATGATTATATTTTTTGCGCCCATTGCGAGCAGGAATTTGGCGATAGAAATGCCCGCCGCACCCGCGCCGTTAACGACAATTTTAATGTCGCAGATAGCCTTTTCAGCCAGTTTGAGCGCGTTGGTGAGCGCTGCCGCCACGACTATCGCCGTGCCGTGCTGGTCGTCGTGGAATACGGGTATGTCGAGCTCGGCTTTGAGGCGGGTTTCGATTTCAAAACACCTCGGCGCCGAAATATCTTCGAGGTTGATGCCGCCGAACGAGCCCGAAAGCAGTTTGATCGTCCTTATAATCTCTTCGGGATCTTTGGATTTTATGCACAGGGGATAGGCGTCCACCCCGCCATATGCCTTGAACAACGCGCACTTGCCCTCCATTACGGGCATACCCGCTTCGGGGCCGATGTCGCCCAGACCGAGAACGGCGGTGCCGTCGGTGATGACGGGCACGGTGTTCCAGCGGCGGGTCAGATCGAAGCTCTTTTCAACGTCGGCGTGAATGGCGAGGCAGGGTTCGGCTACGCCCGGGGTGTAGGCTAAGGACAAATCCTCGCGGCTGCCCACCGGAACGCGGCAGACCGTTTCGATCTTGCCCTTCCATTCGGCATGTTTTTTAAGTGATTGCTCTCTGTAATTCATCTTGGCTGACCTTCCTTGGTTGTCTTTCACATTAATTATACCACACGCGCCGCCAAACACAAATACTTTTGACCGCAGAGTAAAAATTTTTAGGGCGCGGGCATGCAAACGCATGCCCGCACCCTAAATAAAGCATTAAATTGCCCCGCCGTAAACACTTTGAGCGACGTGGTTATTCAGTCTTGCGAAAACATTTTGGTAGAGAGGTACCTGTCACCCGTGTCGGGCAGAAGGACGACTATGCTCTTTCCCGCAAACTCCGCCCGCTGCGAAAGAAGGGTTGCGGCGTGCAGCGCCGCCCCCGACGAAATGCCGACGAGCAGTCCCTCGGTTGCGCCGAGCAGCCGCCCGGCGGCGTAAGCCTGCTCTTCGGTGACGGTTATGACCTCGTCATATACCGAGGTATCGAGCGCCTTTGGCACGAAGCCAGCGCCTATGCCCTGAATGCCGTGCGGTCCCGCCGCACCGCCGCTGAGCACGGGCGAACCCGCAGGCTCGACGGCGACAATTTTAACGCCGCTTTTGCGCTCTTTGAGGTACCTGCCGACGCCCGTTATCGTGCCGCCCGTGCCAACGCCCGCGACGAACGCGTCGACATTCCCTTCGCAGTCCCGCCATATTTCGGGCGCGGTGGTAAGGTAGTGCGCCTCAGGATTGGCGGGGTTGGAAAACTGGTCGGGGATAAACGCGCCCGCTATCTCGCGGGCGAGCTCCTCCGCCTTTTCGATCGCGCCCCTCATGCCCTTTGCGCCGTCGGTAAGCACGATTTGCGCGCCGTACGCCTTGATGAGCGCCCTGCGCTCCGCCGACATGGTTTCGGGCATAGTTAAAATTACTTTATAACCCCGCGCGCACCCTATCGCCGCCAGACCTATGCCCGTGTTGCCCGAAGTCGGCTCGATAATGGTCGCGCCCGGCTTTAAAGCGCCGCTCTGTTCGGCGCGGTCTATCATGTTCTTCGCCACCCTGTCCTTTACCGACCCCGCGGGGTTAAAAAGTTCGACCTTTGCGATTATCTTTGCCCCCGCGCCCGCCGCCGCGCCGTAGCGCGAAAGCATAACGAGGGGCGTTGCGCCCACAAGTTTTTCCATTCCGTCATAAATCATATTATACGCCTCCCCTCAGTTATTTACATTTATTTATAACATTATACTACCGCGCGCCGCCGTTTGCAAGCGGCGGCGCACGGCGCAAACGGCAATGACCTTAAAAATTTTTTTGTCACGCGGTTTGACTTTCTGCCGCCGAAGTTGTATAATATCTATGTTATTCATAGACAAAGTGTGTGGCTTCAAAGGGGCGTAAATCCGACTTTATGTCGGGTTTACGCCCTTATTTTTTTGCCGCAAAAGGAAAATACTATGACTCAAAACAAAATGGGTTCAAAGCCTATACACCCGTTGATGTGGCAGATGGGTCTGCCCATGATAATTTCAATGGTGCTGCAATCGGTGTACAACATCGTAGACACGGCGTTCGTCATCAACATGGGCGAGGACGGAATTGCCGGCAACCTCGCCCTGACGTACGCCTTTCCCATTCAGCTTCTGATAATCGCCGTGGGCGTGGGCACGGGCATAGGCATAAACACACTGCTTTCAAAATCGCTCGGCGAGGGCATATACCGCGTGGGACTTACCGCCGCCATAATGCAGGGGCTGCTTTCGGTGATGATGTTCGGCGTAAACTTAATACTCGGCACGGCGGAGCAGGCAGACCTTTTGCAGGGCGCCTTCGGCGTGTACTACAAGATAATGCAGTTTGCGCTGTTCGCCGCCTTCGGCATCTCCAACACCATAATAACCGTGCTTTCGTTCAACTACGGGCTGAAAGACAAGGCGCGCATGAAGGACTGCATAAAGTACGGGCTTATGATAAGCATCACAGTGTCGCTGGCAATAACCGCGCTGTTTGAAGCCTTTGCCTCGCCCCTGTCGCGCCTGTTCGGACAGAGCAGCGGCGAGAGCGGAGAAGAGCTCATACGCACCGTCACACTCGTCGTGCGCATAGGCAGCGCGGGCTACGTGTTCATGGGCATAAGCGTAGCCGTGCAGGGCGTTTTTCAGGCTTTCAGGTTTGCCGTAAAACCCCTTGTAATATCCCTGCTGCGGCTGGCAATACTCGTCTTCCCCATAGTTTACGCCTTTACGCTGTCGCCGCAGCCCGACAGCCTGATATGGTGAGCGTTCCCCATAACCGAACTCGTCACGGCGGCAATTTCGCTTGCGATGCTGCGCGCGACATATAAAAAAGTAGTCGCCCCGCTGCCCGATAAACAACAAATGCCCGATAAACAAAGCTGAAAAGAAAGCCCCTTTTGAACCGCGCAGGCTTACGCGTGGTTTTCGTTATACAAAAAACGGCGCGCGCAACATAAAGTTGCGCGCGCCGTTTATTTATTTTGTGCCTTAAACTCAATCGTCGTCA
>DVHK01000049.1 GCA_018712135.1 Candidatus Coproplasma avicola
AAATTATATACAACGCCAACGGTAAGGAAGAAACAATAAGCCTTGCGGAACTCGAAAGTTCAACTTTGTTTTCACGCGGGGCACCAATTAAGAAAGAGGACAGCTATTTAGCTGTCCTCTTTCTTAATTGGTATGAGTTTAGATTATTAACAGGAGTTGATGGTGGAGACGCGAGCGGGAGCGAGCGGTTTGCGTGCGGAAATATAGATAAGAGACAAAGACTTCACGCAAACTGAACAGTGGACACCCACTGTTCACCGGGGCGCGCCGCCAAAGGCGCAACTCCTGTTATTGCTGTCAGACAAAATGTCTGCCAACGTTTTTTTTGGTTTATTGCGGATAAATTACAGGAGTTGAGGGGAGACAAGCAACAAAAGATTTCCTTTTGTTGCGCAGGTCGGCGGACTCTACCGCCGACTTGACAGCCCTCGGTTTGGGCTGTCAATCGTGCGCCGCGCCCAAGCGGCAACTCCTGTTGAATAATTTTTCTTCAATTTTTTTGTTGGTATGGCTTAGAATACTAACAGGAGTTGATGGACGAGCAAGGTGTTCTCAAAACAGCGCAGTGCGCTGTTTTGCCTTGCGAGATGAGCAAACGTATATGTCGGCGTTTGCGGTGACCGAGAATAGCGTTGTCCTTACGCTATTCGAGAAAGACGCGAGCATAAATTCCGCCAAAGGCGCGACTCCTGTTACTGCCTATTACGCCTTGCGTGATGAGCGAACGCATAATTGTCACCGCCGTTTTAGTCGGAAACGTCGATGCCGAGCAATACACCAAACCTGAACCCCTCTTTATAGAACGTTTCGCACTCTTCACAGGCTGTCTCGTCCATGGCATCTTTAAACTGTCGGTATAGTTCAGTCATTTCTTTATCGTCTTTGAGTTTTTCAGTTAATTTATTGTCAATCTGGCACACCTTATCCATTAATTGACTATACTTTTCAGAAGTCTTCACACTTTCATAAGTGCCACGCAGCCCAAAGCACATTTGCTCAATTGCAGATTTCATACGACCTCCTAATATGCTTCACGCTTTAATATTATCATATTATAAAACTAAAATGTTGACTTAGCTCGTTAAGAGCTAAATAATTTTTTGTGATACCAACTTTTGGTCATCGTATCGCGCGAAATTTTAAAATTGTCACCGCCGTTTTACTATTTATTTCATCTTCTGTTGTTTTACTTTGTGGTCGATTATGTGGCGTTTGCACAGTTCGTCTGCAACGTCTTTTGGCTGTATGCCCATTTCGACCATTAAAACCATTAAATGGTATGTCAGGTCGGCAATTTCAAAGATTGTTTCGGCTTTGTCGCCGCCTTTGCCTGCTATGACGACTTCGGTACATTCCTCACCCACCTTTTTAAGAATCTTGTCTATGCCCTGCTCGAAGAGGTAAGTCGTGTAGGAGCCCTGCGGCATATCTCTTTTTCTGCCCTGCAACAGGTCGTAAAGCCCGTTTAACGAAAATTCGCCCAAATTATCGCTTTTATAGACGTAATCGTTAAAGCAACTGTCGGTGCCGAGGTGACAGGCGGGACCGTCTTTAACAACTTCTACCGTGAGCGCGTCGCGGTCGCAATCAGCTTTGATGCAGACGATATGCTGGTAGTTCCCGCTCGTCTCCCCCTTTCTCCACAACTTGTTTCGGCTGCGCGACCAGAAACAGGTTTTGCCCTCTTTGATGCTTATTTCAAGGCTCTGGCGGTTCATGTAAGCGAGAGTAAGTACCTTTTTTGTATAATAATCTGTGACGACTGCTGGAATAAGCCCTTTTTCGTCAAATTTAAGTTGGTCAATTTCAATCATAAATGCACCTCTTCAATCACAATCTGACCTCTATACCCGCGCCTTTAAGCGCCTTTTTGAGGTCGTTTATCTTAGTTTCTCCGTAGTGAAAAATCGAAGCTCCCAGACCTGCGTCTACATTTACGCCGTTGAACAAATCGATGAAATGCGAAATGCCCCCCGCGCCGCCGCTGGCGACGACGGGAATGCTGACCTGCGAACAAATTGCTTTGAGCATTTCTATATCGAAACCGCGCTTTACGCCGTCGGTATCGATGCTGTTTACGACAAGTTCGCCTGCGCCGTTATCCCCGCCGAATTTTGCCCATTCAACGGCGTCGATATCCGTCCGAATTCTTCCGCCTTGGCTGTAAACTTTAAATTGCCCGCCGACCCGCTTGACATCCATCGACAGTACGACGCACTGATTGCCGTATTTTTTTGCAGCGCGTGAGATGAGCGAAGGTGTTTTTATAGCGCCGCTGTTTACGCTGACTTTGTCGGCGCCGCTGTTCAGAACGCGCTCAAAGTCGTTGAGGTCGTTTATTCCCCCGCCTACGGTGAGCGGGATAAACACATTTTCTGCGACCGACTTTAAGACGTCGGAAAAGAGCCTTCGCCCCTCGGCGCTCGCCGTTATATCGTAAAAAACAAGTTCGTCTGCGCCGCATTCAGAGTAATACGCCGCAAGTTTTACGGGATCATCTACGTCTTTCAGTCCCTCAAAATTTTTGCCCTTAACCACCCTTCCGTTTTTAACGTCGAGGCAGGGAATTATTCTTTTTGCCAACATATGTTCACCTTGCTGCCTCAATGGCTTTGGCTAAATCAATTTTCCCTTCGTAATATGCCTTGCCGATTATCGCGGCGCAAACGCCCATATTCTTTAATTCTGTTATTTCATCTATATATGTAATGCCGCCAGATGCGGTTATATTTAACGATAATGTCTGACATAGTACTTTGTAAATATCTAGATTTGTGCCCGCAAGACAGCCGTCTTTGCTGATATCGGTATAAATTACGTGCTTTACGCCCATATCTTGGAGATATTTGCAAAATTGCACCGAATCGACGGACGATACCTTTTCCCAGCCGTCCGTGGCGACTTTGCCGCCGTTTGCATCCACTCCCACCGCGATTTTATCGCCGTATTTTTCAAT
>DVHK01000050.1 GCA_018712135.1 Candidatus Coproplasma avicola
AAAACGGGGGCGCGCCCCCGTTTTTGTTGAGTTTTATGCCCCGCGTCATTCGGGGAAAGGATTGTTTTGCAGCATTTTTCTGTAAGCGCGGAAAAAAGTGGAGTAATTTATAAATCCCACCATTTCCGCCGCCTCAACCTTTTTCATTCCGTTGGTTATCAGCGAATGGGCAAAGAGTATTTTTTTTGAGCGTATATACTGCATTATGGGAATTTTCATGTGCTTTTTGAATTCGTTGCATATATACGATTTTGAAAACAGAAAGGTGGCTGCCAGCGAGTCGAGCGTTATCGCCTCGGTTATGTGACTGTCGACGTAGGTTATTATTTTGTCTATAAATTCGTTTGTGTTCTGCCTGTCCGTTCCCGCGGTCCTGTTCATGAAAACGAGCAGTTTTGAAAGTTCGCAGTTGAACAGGGTGTTGACTTCTTCCTGCGAAAACGCGTCGGCATATTCGTCTAATTTGCTGAATATGCCCGCATAGTTCTGTATATCGGCAAAAAACGGCGCGTGGGAATAAAGGCTGTTTTTTAAATAGTCGGGTATGAGCAGGGCGGGGAATTTGAGCACGTAGCGTTCGTAAGGGCATTTTTCAAGATTTACGGTGGCAAAATGAAATTTGCCCGGAGCGATGAAAACGAGATCGCCGGGTTGAAGAGCGCGCGTCTCCGATTCCACGGTATAATTGACGTCTCCGCTGATAAAATAAAGGATTTCCGCGAAGGCGTGCATGTGCTTGAAGTATTCTTCCGTGGGGGAGGACGGGTTGTCGATTTTGTGCGCAAAGTCTATATTGCGATATACAAAGCTGAACATAGCATATATATTTTAACACGGTTGTGTAAAAATTGCAATGTTGTTTGCAATTTTTTCAATATTGCAGCCCATATTTTTATAAGAAATGCAATCTTTTTATATTGATTTTGCAATTGCGTTTGGGGATATTTGTTGTATAATAAAATAGACGCCTGAAACAATCGATTTTTGAAATTTTCGGAAAAACTGTGATAAGGAGAAAGACGATGAACAAAACCCAAAATTCAAAAAGCATCTTCGCCAGTCCTTTGCTCTCCACAAAAGTCAAATCCGTCAACGTAAAGACGCCCGAACTGCTTATCGGCTATTTTTTAGGCCCGTTCGGCGCGTTGCTCGCCAGCGGTATTTTTACGAGCTTTTTAAACAGGTACTGGAAAGACGTTCTCTTTGCCAATTACAGGGTGTTCATGGGCTACGACAATGCCGGCAACGAAATCTGGCAGCTTCCCGCCGATTCGCCCATAACAACCTTTTTGTCGCTGCTGCCGCTGCTGTCGACCATTCTGATAGTGGCGGGCAACCTGATAGTCGGTCAGCTGATCGAGCGCACTAAGACGCGCGCAGGAAAGGCAAGACCGTGGATGCTGCTTTCGTCCGTGCTTCTGGCGATAGGCTGCATAGTTATGTTTGTCGCGCCTATGGGCAACGGAACGGATACGCCCGTGCTCACCATGGTGCTCACGGCGATAGCGTATAACATATATTACGCCGTAGCATATCCCATGTACAACACGGCAAACAGCACCCTCGTCCCCGTGTCCACGCGCAACAGCACCCAGCGCGGCCTGCTTGCGTCGTTTACAAACTTTGCCCATCTCGGCGTAATGGGCGCGGGCGGCATGGTGTTCCCCATGGTCATTTCGCTCTTTCTCGGCGGATGGTCTGCGCCCAATAAGACGGGCTGGATGATAACCTTCGTCGTGATAGGCGTCGTCACATTCATTTTCGTCGTGCTTCAATATTATTTCACGCGCGAAAGGGTGACGGAGGAGTCTTTCCACCTCGAAACGCAGGAAAAACCCAAGGCGATATCCATGGGCAAGCAGTTCAGGGCGGTCGGCTCTGACGCCTTCTGGTGGATAATAATAATTTTCTACCTCATTTTCCAGTTCTCGGGTTCGCTTAAAAATCTGTCGTGCTCGGATTTCTGCACTACGCAGTTCGGCAACGACTTCGGCGACTTCGCCACGACAATAATCAACGTGCTCGGCGCGGTTCCCATGGCTATTGCCATGACGTTTATCTGGCCGCTGTCGCGCAAATACGGTAAGCGCATAGTCGTAATGGCGGGACTTCTTGTCGGCGCCGTCGGCGGCGTCATAGCGGGTATATGGGCAGATAATTTTTATGTCGTGTGCGTGGGCATAGCGCTCAAAAGTTTCGGCTCTTCGCCCGCCTGCTACATGATACTTGCAATGATATCCGACGTTCTCGACCACATCGAAGCCAAAAGCGGCTACCGCTGCGACGGTCTTACCATGAGCATATACAGCTCCATAATGGCGGCTACAACGCCCCTCGGGCAGAGCCTTTTCAATGCAATAACCAATGCGGGCGAAAACGCTGCGATGGTAACGGTGTGTTATATCTGGATAGAAACCGCCGTTTACATCGCCTGCGCGCTGCTCATGCTCGCTTTCGGCGTGGAAAAATTCCTCGGCAGCGACAGAACAAAGATACTCGAACGCCAGAAAGCCGAAGCCCTTGCCGCGGGTATAGAGTGGATAGAACCCGAAGAGCGTATGCGACGCGAACAGGAAGAGGCGGAAAGGCTTTCGGAGGACGCCCGCAAGCTTGAACTTAAAGCCAGATGCGAGAAAAAAGGCCTCAGCTTTGAAGAGGAAGAGGCGAAATATCAGGCCAAACTGGCACAAAAACGCCGCGCCGCAGAACAGAAAAAAGCAGCAAAGGCTGAAAAAGCGGCGCGCGGAGGAAAAAATAAATGAAAATGACATTCCGCTGGTACGGCGAAAGCGACAGCATACCTTTAAGCTACATTAAGCAGATACCCAACATGTCGGGCGTGGTTACGGCGGTGTACGACGTGCCCGTCGGCGAAGTGTGGGAGTGCGGTAAAATAGCCCGCCTCAAAGAATTGTGCAACGACGCCGGCTTGAAGATGGAGGTTATAGAATCCGTCCCCGTGCACGAGGATATCAAACTCGGCAAGCCCTCGCGCGACAGGTTGATAGCAAACTATGCCGCAACTATCCGCAATTTAGGCAAGTTCGGCGTAAAGTGTATATGCTACAATTTCATGCCCGTGTTCGACTGGCTGCGCACCGACTTAAAGAAAAAAAATGCCGACGGCAGCAACTCGCTCAGTTATTGCCACAGACAGCTTTTGGAATTAGACCCGAAAAATTTGCATCTGCCCGGCTGGGACGAAAGCTACTCCCCCGAGCAGCTCAACGGGCTTTTAGGGGAATATGCGCACATATCTCACGAGCAGCTCTTTGAAAATCTGGTATATTTCTTAAAGGGCATTATGCCCGCTTGCGACGAAACGGGTATAGATATGGCGATTCATCCCGACGATCCCCCTTGGGACATGTTCGGCTTGCCGCGCATAATCACGGGCGCGGACAGCTACGATAAGATGACCGCCGCCGTTCCCGACAGGCACAACGGTTTTACGTTCTGCACGGGCAGCTTGGGCGCAGGCAGAAACAACGACCTCCCCGCAATGGCAAAAAAGTACGCCGACCGCATTTATTTCGCGCATATAAGGCAGTTGAAGTATGATGGCGAACGTGATTTTGCCGAGGCGGGACACCTCACTTCGGCCGGCAGCCTCGATATTTGCGGCATAGTAAAGGCGCTCGTTGAGGGCGGATTCAACGGTTACGTCCGTCCCGACCACGGCAGAAATATCTGGGGTGAGGACGGCAAGCCCGGCTACGGTCTTTACGACCGCGCTCTCGGCGCAGCCTATCTCAACGGACTTTTTGAAGCGATTGAAAGATATACAAAGTAATTTTGTCAGGAGATTATGTTTATGAAAGAATATGAGTTGCCTATAAGCGCGGATCTTAAAGGAAAAGTAGCGGTTGTAACGGGCGGGGGCGGCGTCATCTGCTCAGAACTTTCAATGGCTCTCGCCGCTGCGGGCGCCAGGGTGGCGGTGCTCGACAGAACAATCGAAAAGGCAGAAGAGGTTGCAAAGCAAATAACCGCTGCGGGCGGCGAAGCCCGCGGTTATTATGCCGACGTGCTCGACGCAAAAGTGCTTGAAGATTGCAGAAGCAAGGTCAATGCGGAACTCGGTCCCTGCGATATTCTCATCAATGGCGCGGGCGGCAACAACCCCAGGGCGCAGACGGACAAGGAATATTTTGAACCGGGCGATGAAAGGGCTGAAAACTTAAAAACTTTTTTCAATCTCAGTCAAAGCGGCATAGAGTTTGTTTTTAACCTCAATTATCTCGGCACGCTCATCCCCACGCAGGTATTCGCAAAGGATATGATCGGGCGCAAGGGCTGTTGCATACTTAACATATCGTCGATGAACGCATTTACGCCGCTCACCAAAATTCCCGCATATTCTGCGGCGAAAGCTGCCGTATCCAACTTTACCCAGTGGCTTGCCGTGCATTTTTCAAAGGAAGGCATACGCGTAAACGCCATCGCTCCCGGATTCTTTTCTACCGCACAGAACAAGTCGCTGTTGTGGAACGAGGACGGAACGCCCACTCCCCGCACGGGCAAGATCATTGCGGGTACGCCCATGGGCAGGTTTGGCGAAGTCTCCGAACTCGTCGGCCCCACGCTCTTCCTCGTAAGCGAAAAGGCTGCAAGCTTTATAACGGGCGTGGTATTGCCGATAGACGGCGGATTCTCTGCTTACAGCGGAGTCTGATGCCGGGCAACTTTCGGGTTGTTATCCGCCGTCCGCCCGGCGGGCGGAAAGATATTGTCCATCCTTTTCTATATTTCTCCATATAATCTGAATGCCTCACGCGCCTGTCGGCGCGTGAGGCATTCGTATTATATCGGCATTTGGTTGCCGTTTATTATGTGTTATTAAACTTATCCGTCGTTAACATTCCGGCGGGTTGTCGTTTTGGCTGTGGCTTTCGGCGCCGTCGCGCTTTATTGCGTATAAAACGAGGTGAACGGCGCATATTGCGGCGGCAATCGCCGTCAGCGCCCAGAAAACAGCGTCCTGAAACTGTCCGTGTCCGAGGTCGGTGACGATAAGCCCGCCGATGTCGAACACAAAGTGTATGATTATTGCTCCCCACACGTTGCCCGTCCGCGCGGTCACGCAGGCGAATACAAGTCCCGTCAGAAAGGTATATCCCACCTGCAACATCGTTGCTCCCAACCCCGCGCCCTCGGCGAGGTTGAGAAGGTGGAACAGCGCGAACACTGCCGAAGAAGTTACAACGCTCAGTATAAAGGCGTGCTTTTTCTTTTCAAAAACTTCCTGCAAAAACCTTAAAAGTATGCCGCGGAACAAAAGCTCTTCGCTTGCGGCTATGAACAGGCATTTTAAAAGGAACAGCCATATAAGGTCGGGGCGGTCTATAACGGCGCTGCCCGATGCGAGTGCGGAGTAGGGGAAGTTTGCCAGCGCCACGGCAAAGCACGGCAGGCACCATAAAATATTTCTTGCGGCATCGCCGCGGGAAATTTTAAAAAATCCGCCGTACCCGCACAGCGCGGCGACGGCCATGACCGCCACCGTCAGCGCGACGCGCGGCAGAACGTCCCGCCACAGTCCGTCGCATACCGGATCTGACGAAAATTGAAGGGGGGCAAAATATATTATCAAAAAAATCGCCGCGCAGACCGCGGCGACCGCGGCGGCAATGTATGTAGTGCGTTTTTTGTTCATGATAAGATTATACGCCCCGCCCCGCCGAATGTCAACACCGTGTTTCCGCCCGAGTGTGAATATGTTGTGAACACCCAATTTATTTTCGGCGGGGGTATTGCATTTGCCGCGCAAGTATGTTAAAATACAAAATACAGGTAAACTAAACTTATAACTGTATTTCTGACCGGGACAAGCAAGGCGGATCCGCCTTAGTCGGTTGCGTTGCAACCGACTTTAAACCTGTCGGATAATAAACCGCGGGCGCGTGTGCGCCGGAAGTGGGGGGATAAACGGTGTTAAAGATTGCGATAGTTGAAGATGAAAACGCCCAGACCCAGCTCATGCGCGACTATATTGCGCGCTACGGACGGGAAAAGGATGTAAAATGTTCGGTTACCACATTCGGTAACGGGCTGGACTTTATAACCTATTACAAGTCCGGCTACGACGCCGTTTTTATGGACATCAAAATGCCGCTTATCGACGGCATGGAGGCTGCCGAGAAACTGCGCGAAATAGATAAGGATGTCGTTCTGATTTTCGTTACCAACATGGCCCAGCTCGCCATTAAGGGCTACAAGGTCAACGCGATGGACTTTCTCGTCAAGCCCGTTTCCTATTTCGATTTTTCGCTCGAAATGGACAAAATCAAAGCCGAACACGACAGGCGCTCGCACGACTTTTTATGGGTAAGATCTTCGGGCGTGCTCAGGCGCGTAGATTTTTCGGATATTTATTACATAGAAATCATGATGCACGAAGTATGTATGCACACGAAGGGCGGCGAAATTAATTTCCGCGGCTCGCTCAAAAGCGTGGAAGAACAGCTCGATCCCAAAAGTTTTTCGCGCTGCAACAACTGTTACGTCGTCAATCTGCAATGCGTCACCGAGGTCAGGGACGACGACGTCGCCCTTGAAAACGGCGACGTCGTTCATATCAGCCGCACGCGCAAAAAACAGTTTATGAACGATTTAACGGCTTACTTCGCAGGCACGGGCGTCAGATAAAATCTGCCCGCAGGAAAACTTTATGGATTATTACTCATATATATTGCTGGGGCAGCTCAACTTTTTTTATGAAGTTTTCATTCCCCTTTTAATACTCATGCGCAAGCAGGAAAAGCGGAGCCTGCCCATATTAAGGCTGGCGGCGGTCGTCGCGCTCTCCGCGCCCCTGGCTTTCATGCCGTTTTTTGAAATCGGCCCGTTCGGCATGTCATATCTCATATGTCTCGCGCTCGCTTTTCTCGCGGGGCTGTTTATTTTCAAGGTGTCCGCGCTCGACGTGCTCTTTTACGTCGTCGAAGCCTTTGCCATACAGCACCTGATGTGGGATTTGCTCTTCATAATATACGAAAGCATCGGGCTGATAAACCAGGCCATCGCACTTTCGATATATATCCCCATGTATATCGGCATGTATGTGCTCATGTTCTGCTTTTTCCCCGTCAGCGACAGCAAAAACGGCGGCGCAAAGGGGCGTATTACCGAGTTCGTCATCGCTCTGCTCACAATTTGTTTTACCTATATTATAAGTTCGCTCATACCGTGGTATTCAGAGTGGAATATACTGTACAGATTGTACGTGCTTTTATGCTGCACGTTCGTAATAGTGCTGCAATGCGGCGTGCTCGTCCACAGCAAGTTAAAGGAACGCAACAGGGCGCTCGAACAGGACAAGATAGTCCTGGAGGAGCTTTTAAGCCGCGAGCAGAAGAAATATGCCTTTACCAAGGATACGATAGATTTAATAAATATCAAGTGCCACGATTTAAAGCATCAGATAAATACCCTGCGCTATCTTTCGGACGAGGAGCGCGAAAAAAGCCTGGGCGACTTTGAAAAAGCCGTCATGATATACGGCAACATCGCCAAGACTGGCAATGAAACGCTCGATATTATTCTCACCGAAAAAAGCTTTCTGTGCGAAAGGTACGGCATACGCTTTACTTACATGATAGAGGGCGAGGGGCTGTCCTTCATGGCTCCCGCCGATATTTCTTCGCTGTTCGGCAACGCGCTCGACAACGCCATAGAGAGCGTAATGAAAGAAAAAGAACTCGATAAAAGAGTTATAAAACTCAATGCGTCCAAAAAGCGCACCTATCTTTCGGTGCATATCGAAAACTACTGCACCGAAAAGGTAAAGTTCCGCGACGGTATGCCGGTCAGCGGCAAGAGCGATAAAGCAAACCACGGCTTCGGCATGAAGAGTATGCAGTATATCGTCGGCAAATACGGCGGCAACATGCTCATGAGTCAGAACGATTGCCTTGTCAACCTCGATATTATTCTCCCCGTCCCCGCCGGGAGCGGCGGATTATCCGCGCCCGACGTCGGGGGTGAAGTTCAGCCCGTCTGAAAAGTCGGCGTGCGGCGTTAAAAAGCCGCCGAATGGTTGCGGCGGCAGCCGCGGTATAAAAATTTTATAGTGTGCCAAACTTATCAGGCGGCTGTATAAAAATCCCCCGCCCGCGCATTCAGCGCGGGCGGGGGATTGCATTTTACCGAACCAATTTTGCGGACTGTTTTTATTGCTTATGCCATTTCGACCGAACGACAGTGAGTGGAGAAATCTCGCCTTATTGATAGATTTCTCCATGCGCCCGACAAAGTCGGGCTTAGTCGAAATGACAGCGCGGGGTTGGCAGTGCGCTTAGCGAGAATAATAAGGGGCGCGTTTTGGGGAATTATGACATAAATGTCATAAAAATGAAAATACCGAGCGAAATCAAGAAAGGTTTTGTTATCAGGTAAAATTTTCTGTTATTTAGTCTGAATTTTAATGTTAAAAGCAAACGAAGGCAAAAAACCGACAAGTTAAGGCAAATGTCATTGTCAAAACCGCGCGGGGTTGTTATACTGCAACCGCAAAACAACTTGCGGCAATTTTCCGCGGAAAATCCGCGGTAAAAAAATTTATATAGGAGGAAGAAATGAACATCAAAACAAGAGTGTTTCGCGGGATCGCGCTGTTCTTCGCTTTCGTGCTCATCGTGTCCATTACGGTGGGAATTTTTCTCGAATCGTATCGCCAGCCTCTCGACGAAAACATCGGCACTACCAGCTCTCAGGTAGTGGTGGACAGCGAAGACGGAGAATGGACTTACGGCACGCAGTACACCTCTACGAAAGATGCGGTTGAAAGCATGAAGGAGTTTGCCATCCGCGAGGCGGCTGAATCTTTCGTGCTTTTGAAGAACGAAAACAATTCGCTCCCTCTCTCGGGCGAAAAACCCAAGGTAACTCTCTTCGGCATCCGCAGCTACGTACCCTACTACGGCAGCACGACGGGCGGCAGCATTCCCGACAGGAACGCCATAGAGCACGCCGACCAGCTGGGCGCGGGCTTGCAGAACGCCTTTGAGCAGGCGTTCAACGTCAATCCCCAGATGCTCAAAGCATACGAAGATTATACATCTACCATGACGTGGGGCAGCCAGGGTTACGGCGCAACGGCTCCCATTTACAGGGAAACTTACAGCTGGTACGACCCCACCGAACCTACGCTTGAAGAGCTCGATGTAACCCGCCAGGAACTCAACTACGGCGAATACAGCGACGCGGCAATTGTAATCATCGGCAGAGTCAGCGGCGAGGGCGGCGGCTTCTATCCCGGCGAAGTCGGTCGCACCACCACGGACGAAGACGGCAACGTCACCAACGTCGTCAACACCGATACAGACAACATCCTCGGCCTCTCCGACGAGGAAAAGGCGATAATCGAAGAAGCCAAGGCTTGCTCGGACAACGTCATCGTGCTCGTCAACTCTTCCAGCCAGATGGAAATCGAAGGCTTGAAGCAGGATGAGGACATCGACGCTATTATGTGGATAGGCTATCCCGGCGTTTACGGTTTCGAGGCAGTTGCCTCCGCCCTCAAAGGCGAAGTCAATCCCTCGGGTCACCTCGGCGATACTTACGCCGTAAACAGCGCTCTTTCGCCCGCAATGCAGAACTACGGCGGCGACGAAGCCGGCACCCAAATTGCCTGGGCAAACGCAAGCAGCTATGGTCAGGGCGACAACGTCAACTCCTACCTTGTAAATGCAGAGGGCATCTACACCGGCTATCGTTACTACGAAACGAGATATGCCGACGCCATAACGGGCGCGGGTCAGTCCGACGCTTCCGTGGCTTCGGCTGGCACATATGTAGACTATAACCTTGAAAATATGACCTTCAAGCCCGCAACGACGGACGGCACATGGAATTACAACCACGAAGTTTCCTACTCGTTCGGCTACGGTCTATCTTACTCGACCTTCACGCAGCAGCTTACAAATGTCACCGTTTCCGAAGATTATAAAACTGCTACGGCTACCGTCGTCGTCACAAACACGGGCGATGTAGCGGGCATGGACGTCGTTCAGCTCTACGCGCAGGCTCCCTACACTCAGTATGACATAGAAAACGGCGTTGAAAAATCGGCTATCCAGCTCATCGATTATGAAAAGACGGATACCCTCGAACCCGGCGCTTCCGAAACTGTCACGCTCAACATCGATATGTCCAACCTTGCAAGCTACGATTATACCAACGCCAAAACTTATATTCTCGAAGGCGGCACGTATTACTTCGCAGTCGGCAATTCCGCGCACGACGCCCTCAACAATATCCTCGCCCGGCAGGGTTACACTGCCGATGACGGGCTTGTAAACGAGGACGGCACGGCTTATGAGGCTTCCGAAATGACTACGGTCGCTGAGTGGAACTCGGCGGACAACGGTCTCGCCGAAGGCACGCAAGACAGTCAGACTTTCTCGGTTTCGGATGCAACCGGCGCTGAAATCACCAACCAGATCACCGAAGGCGACTCTGCAATGGACGCCAACTACTGGCTGGATAACGGCATCAACGGCAACGGCACCGAACAGGTTACTTATCTTTCGAGGAACGACTGGGACGGCACCTTCCCCGTAACTTACGGCGGCTGGTCTATAACCGCAGGTTCGCGCTTCGACGAGATAATGCGCAACGACTTCATATCCTTCGACGATATGGAACTCAAAGATGAAGACGCCGACCTCACGGTGGGCGACACCTCTATCGACATCGAATTCAACGACATGAAGGGCGTGGCTTTCGACGACGAACGCTGGAACCAGCTCGTATCCAAAATTCCCGTCGAAGAAATGCTCGACTTCATGGCAAACGCATTCCACAACATCCAGGGCATTCCCTCGATAGGTTTCAACGGCTACGGCGCGGACGACGGCCCCGGCGGTTCGGACTCGCACAATATGGGCGAAGCTTCCAACCGCGGCGAACTGTTCGAGGACGCGGCAGACTATGAAGACGTGGTCGGCACGAGAATCAGCCCTGCGCAGATCAACCTCGCATATACATGGAACAAAAACCTCGCCTACGAAAACGGCGAAATAATCCTCGGCGAATCTACTCTCCTCTACAACCTGCCCATAATGATCGGCCCCGGCATGAACATTCACCGCACGCCTTATAACGGACGTAACGTCGAATACTTCTCCGAAGATCCCATCCTTTCGGGCTACACCGGCTCCAACATAGTCCAGGGCGCGCAGAGCAAAGGCTGCCTTGTAAACATCAAGCACGCCGCGTTCAACAGTCAGGAAGCCAACCGCTCGGGCGTAAACGAATTCCTCAACGAACAGGCTGCGCGCGAACTCGAACTCAGGAACTTGCAGCAGGCGTTTACCGCCAAGGGCAGGTCGTCCAAGAGCGACGTTGAAGGTCAAACCTATAAGTTCGCGGCAGACGGCGCGCTCGGCGTAATGACGGCTTACAACCGCGTGGGCGCAACGGCTTCCAGCGCAAACGAAGGCGTAATGGTCAACATTCTCCGCGGCGAATGGGGCTTCATCGGATACAGCGTAACCGACTTCACGGGCGTAACCATGAAGGCTGCTCCCAAGGAATCCATTCTCTTCGGCACAACGGCGTTCTGCGGCATGGGTTCGCCCAGTATAGATTACTGGGATGCTGAAATCCTGTCCGACGAACCTGCAATGATAGAGGCTTTGAAGCAGGATATGCACTATGCGCTCTATGCCCTCGCACAGAGCTACGCCATGGATCTCAACATCAACACCCGCACGATATCCCTCGTAACCTGGTGGAGGGCGGCATACATCTCGCTCATCACCGTCAGCGCCGTAATAGTAACGGTATCGGCTCTGCTCTATGTAGGTTTCTCGATAAGGGATACGAGAAAATTAAAGGAAAAGGAGGTTCAATAAGCCATGAACTGGATTAAAAAACAAAATGCAGGCACGTGGATAATGCTCGGCTCGGTAGTTTTAGCGCTCGTCGCACTCATTATCTACATTGTCAATTCAACCACGGGCGAGCTTGCAGGTTCCGAGATGGACATGATTCCCATCTGGCTGACCATCGTATCGATGGCGCTCCTTCTCATACTGTTCGGGGCAGGCAAAAAGCTCAACCACTGGATAGCCACCATAGTAATGTTTGCAATCGTCGTCATGCTGACGATGTGCATAGTTCTCCTCAGCTTCGGCAGGGAGGCTGTGGCGACCAACCTGTTCATACCCGGTATGGCAACGCCCGGTCAGATTTCGTGCGTAACGGTCGCAATTGTTTGCGCGGCGTTCTATGTGCTCTCCATAATTGCGCTGATAATCGCCTCCTTTATAGGCAACGGCGAAAAGAAAGCGGCGTAACGGCACATCAATAAACCCGAATAAAGCGGGCTTAACTTGTCAATGGCGCGGGGCAGAAATGCCCTGCGCTATTAACAACTATTAAAAATTTTTTTCGTGCGGGTATTGCAGTTGCCGCACATATATGCTATAATTATTAAGAAATTTGCGCGGTGAACCGCCGCATGAAGGGGTCAAATCATGATCAGGATGAATTTTAACGAAAATTGGCAGTACGGACATCTCGGCGAGGATTGGCGAAAGCCCGTTACCCTCCCGCATGACGCCGCGCTCTGCGAAAACAGGTCGGCAGATAGCCCCGCGGGCAAAAACACGGGCTGGTACGAAGGTTACGACTACGTTTACGAAAAAACTTTCACCGCCCCCGCGGAGTGGAAGCATAAAAATATTGTATTTGAATTTGAAAGCGTTTATCGCAACCCCAAGGTTTACATCAACGGTCAGCTTGCAGGTCAGTGGGCTTACGGCTACACGGGTTTTTACGTGCAGGCAGATAAATTTTTGAAATACGGCGACGAAAATACCGTAAAGGTAGAGGCGTTCAACGCCGACCAGCCCAACAGCCGCTGGTACTCCGGCGCGGGCATATACCGCCCCGTATGGCTCTATGTTCTGCCCAAGGCGCATATCGAGTTGCAGGGCGGAATAAAAATAAAGACGCTCGATTATAAAAATCCCCGCATAAGCGTTTCGGTGGCAACCAACGCGGGCGGACAGCTCAACATAAGCATAGCCGACGGCGCAAACGTAATCGCGTCAAAGGATTTGTCCACGCAGGGACAGGCGTCGGTCGAAATAGACCTCCCCGAAGCTCAGCTTTGGAGTCCCGAAAATCCTTACCTTTACACCTGCCGCGTCACCTTCGGCGACGACGTGCGCGAGGAAAAATTCGGCGTCCGCCTTCTGACATGCGACGCGCAGCGCGGCATGTGCATAAACGGCGAAAGGGTAATACTGCGCGGCGCGTGCATTCACCACGAAAACGGCATACTCGGCGCCGTAAATCACCCCTACGCCGACGAACGCAAAATAAAACTGCTGCAAAAATACGGCTACAACGCCATACGTTCGGCGCACAACCCCACTTCAAAGGCGACGCTCGAAGCGTGCGACCGCCTCGGTATGCTCGTCCTCGACGAATATGTCGACATGTGGTACATTCACAAGAATAAATACGACTTCGCCTCGCAATTCGCCGACGAGTGGCAAAAGGACTTGAAGGCGCTCGTCGACAGGGACTATAACCACCCCAGCGTCGTCATGTACTCTACTGGCAACGAAGTCGCCGAAACAGGTCAGAAAAAGGGCATAGAGTTTGCGGGACAGATGACAAAGTTCATCCACACCATGGACGACCGCCCCGTCACCTGCGGCATAAACATCTTCTTCAACCTGTTATATTCGCTCGGCTTCGGCATATACAGCGACAAAAAGGCGGACAGCGCCGCCAAGGCCCCCAAGAAAAAGAAATCGGTGGGCAGCGAGTTCTTCAACGACCTCGCGGGCATACTCGGCGCAACCACCATGAAGGTGGGCGCAACCATGCCGGGCTGCAACGCCAAGACAAAGCACGCCTTCGCCGCAATGGACGTGGCGGGCTATAATTACGGCATACTGCGCTACAAGCGCGACATGAAAAAATATCCTCACCGCGTAATAGTCGGCAGCGAAACCTTCTGCGCCGATGCGCGCAAGTTCTGGCTGATCGCAAAGGAGAACCCCGCTCTCATAGGCGATTTCGTCTGGGCGGGCATTGACTACCTCGGCGAAGTGGGCGTAGGCTCGTGGGAACACGCCGACTACGCGCCCGAATTCACGGGCGGCGTGGGCTGGGTGAGCGCGGGCAGCGGCAGGCTCGATTTGAACGGCCGTCCCCTCGCTGAGGCGCTCTACACCCGCGTGGCGTTCGACTTCGACCCCATACGCGTGGGCGTCGTCCGTCCCGATAAGGCGTTTGAAAAACATTCCCCCTCGGCGTGGAAACTTTCGGGCGCGTGGGAAAGCTGGTCGTGGGACGGCTGCGACGGCAGGGAGACAATGGTAGAAGTTTACACCACCTGCCCCAAGGCCGCCGTGTACGTAAACGGCAAAAAAGTCGGACAGAAAAAGGTCGGCAAGGATGCGCGCGCCTATTTCAAGGTGACATATCACCCCGGCGAGCTCGTCGCCGTCGGTCTCGACGAAAACGGCAACGAGGCCTGCCGCACGCTGTTGAAGAGCGCGGGCGAAAAGGTGACAAAGCTTTGCGCCCTGCCCGAAGCCGACAGCATTTTGCACGACGATTTGTGCTACGTCCGCCTGCAATATACCGACGCCAACGGAGTATGGAAGCCGCTCGCGCGCGGCGACATCAAGGTGGAGGTGGAGGGCGGCGAACTGCTCGCTCTCGGCAGCGCCTGCCCTTATAACGAAAGGGGTTACCTTTCGGACACTACCGACACGTACTTCGGCGAAGCTCTCGCCATAGTCCGCCCCGCAAAGAACGCGGATGCCGTTGTCGTAACCGCGCACAGCAAATACGGCGACGCGCAGGTCAGCGTGGCGGTCAGGTAACGGGGGCGGTTATGAGCATAAGCGCATCGGTTGACAAACTCATCGATTATGCGAAGGCAAACCTCGGGCTCGCGCCCGAAAATGAAATTTGCGCCCGCAACGCGGTTTTGGATATCCTCGGCTCGCCCGATTACGCTTACACGGGCGAAAAGTCGCGCGCATCATCCCCCGACGAGATGCTAAAAGAGCTTCTCGCCGAATGCGCCTCGCAGGGCATTGAGGATGCGGACGACGAAGAGCAGCTCGCAGATAAAATTATGGGCGCTCTCACGCTTTCGCCGCATGATATCCGCCGCTCTTTCAGCCAAAAGCTTGCGCAAAGTTCCAAGGCGGCGACCGACTGGTTCTACGATTACTGCGTCAAAAACGACTACGTAAAGAAGAGCAAGCTCGACAAAAATCCCCGTTTCGAAGAGAACGGGCTGATAATAACCATAAACAAGGCAAAGCCCGAATTCCGCGACCCCAAAAAGGCGGCGAGCGGCAATTCGGTCAGGGGCGGCTATCCCAAATGCGCCATCTGCCGCGAAAACGAGGGCTGCCCCGTGCGCAACAAGCGCACGCTGCGCACCGTCGACCTCATGCTGGACGGCGAAAAATGGTTCTGGCAGTACTCGCCCTACGGCTATTTCCACCAGCACGGCATCGCGGTAAACTGCGAACACACGCCCATGCACGTCGACAGGAGCACATTTCTGAAACTGTGCGATTTTGTAGACACGTTTCCCCACTACTTCATCGGCTGCAACGCCCCCCTGCCCCGCATAGGCGGCAGCGTGCTCGCGCACGACCATTTCCAGGGCGGCGGCGAAATTCTGCCCATGCACAGGGCGGGTGCGTATAAAACGCTGTCGCTCGAAGAGTTTGAAGGCTTTGCCGAGGTAGTAGACTGGGCAGGCACGGTAATAAGAATTGTCTGTCGCGACCGCAATTGCCTGGCAGAAATATGCGAATTAATACGCGCCAAGTGGGTTGATTACGAGGATAAAGCGCTCGGCATAATCCCCTACGACGACCAGGGCGCGCACAACGCCGTCAGCCCCACCGTGGTAAAGACGGCGCGCGGCTACGAAATGAGCATGATCCTGCGCAGCAACGTCACCAGCGAGCGCTATCCCGACGGCGTTTTTCACGCCCATCCCGAGTTCCACTCTATAAAAAAGGAATCGATAGGGCTTATCGAAGCGCAGGGGCTGTTCATTCTGCCCGGAAGGTTAGAGGAGCAGCTTTCCGAAATTGAAAAAATAATAGAGCGGGGCGGGCAGTTGCCCCCCGAATATAGCAGGTTTAACCTTGTATACAGCGAGGCAAAAGCCATTTACGAGGGCGATAAAGCGGGCGGCGCGCACGCCGCCATGCAAAGAGAACTGGGCAGCATTTGCGGGCGCATACTCCAAAATACAGCCGTGTTCAAAGACAAGCAACAAACAGTAAAATTCATGCAGGAGCTCGGATTCAGGGCAATATGATCAATCAAAGCGAGTACAAATTTAAAGTTTCCGCCTCGGGGCGGGTAAACATCATCGGCGAGCACATAGACTACTGCGGCGGCAAGGTAATGCCTGCGGCGCTTTCGCTCAAAAACACGGTATATGTGCGCCCCAACGGCACAAATTTCATAAATCTCAGCTGGACTACCCTGCCCGATACAGTCAGCCTCGATATAAGCAGGCTCGACAGCTACAAGCATCTCAGATACGGCAACTATCAGGCGGGCAGCGCATACCTCTGGCAAAAGGCGGGGCATAAAATAGTCGGCTGCGACATGGTGCAGGACTGCACCGTACCATTCGGCAGCGGGCTGTCCTCGTCCGCCGCGATAGAGGTTTCCACCATAGCCGCCCTCGCCACCGTGGCGGGGGAGGGCTTCGATAACGTCGAAGTCGCCCTCACCGCGCAGGCGGCGGAAAGGCAATATGCGGGGGTCAACTGCGGAATAATGGATCAGTACGCCTCTGCCTGCGGCAAAAAGGGCATGGCGATGCTGCTCGACTGCAAAACGCTGCAATGCGACTATCTGCCCCTCGACCTCGGCGGCTACGCCATGGTCATCACCGACTGCAAAAAGCCGCATAACCTCGTCGAGAGCAAATATAACGAGCGCAGGCAACAGACCGAACAGGCGCTCGCCATTCTAAAAGAAAAATTGGATATAACCTGCCTCGCCGACGTCTCGCCAGAAGATTTTCAAAAATACAGCCATCTTCTTCCCGGGGTCATAAAAAACCGCACCGAGCACGTAGTATATGAGTGCGAGCGCGTAAAGCGCGCCGCAGAGGCGCTTCGCAATGGCGACATTTTAACGCTCGGCGCGCTGCTCAATGAGTCGCACGCCTCGCTAAAAAATCTGTACGAAACGACGGGGTTCGAGCCCGACGTCCTCGCCGAAACGGCTCAGGCTCACCCCGCCTGCATAGGTTCGCGCCTGACTGGCGGCGGCTTCGGCGGCTGCACGATATCCCTCGTCAAAAAGGAGTGCGTGCAGCAGTTTGAAGATTACCTTTTAAAACAATATCGCCAAAAAACGGGCTACACCGCAGTGTGCTATCGCGCCGATATCGACGACGGAATTACGGTCGAACGCATATGATAAAGCCTTTCGGCGAATGGCGGGGCAAGCCCGCGCATATTTACGAGATTTCAAACGGCTCTCTCTCCGTCGGCATATCCGACGTCGGCGCGGCGGTGCAGTACATAAAGGTAAAAACGCCCTCGGGCTTTACCGACGTCTGCCCCGGCTTTGACGACGCGGGCGAGTGGGCGAAGAGCGGCACATATCTCGGCGCCACGGTGGGAAGGGTGGCAAACCGCATAAGCGGCGCAAAGTTCTCACTCGGCGGAAAAACGTATAATCTTTCGCGCAACGACGGGCAGAACTGCCTGCACGGCGGGATCGAAGGATTCGACAAAAAGTTTTTCAAAGTGCTCACCGAAGGCGCGCAAGGCGACGATTGGCACGGGAATATGCTGCAATTAAGCCTTTTCAGCCCCGACGGTGACATGGGCTTTCCCGGAAATCTCAATCTTTTGGTTACATATAAGCTCGAAGGCTCGTCGCTCGGCATAATCTATAAAGCCCGAAGCGATAAAGATACTTTATGGGCGCCCACCTGTCACGCCTATTTCAACCTCGGCGGCGCTTCGGCGGCTGCAAGTTCGTGCGGCGATATGCTGCGCATAAATGCCGATTGTTTCACGCCCTCGGGCGCGGGACTAATCCCAACGGGCGAAGTGAGGAGGGTGGAGGGAACGCCCTTCGATTTCAGGGACTTCCGCGCCATGGGCGAAAGAATTGACGAAAAAGATGAACAGCTCGCCATAGCGGGAGGATACGACCATAATTTTGTGCTGCGCGGCGAACATGCCGCGTGTGCTTTCAGCCGCGAAAGCGGCATAAAACTCGATATATATACCGATATGCCCGGTCTGCACTTTTACAGCGGCAACTTTTTAGGCGGCAACAGCGCTTTCGGCGCTCTTGCGCCCCGCGCGGCTTACGCGTTGGAGGCGCAGTTCTTCTCCGACGCGGCAAACATACCGTCGTTTGAAAAGCCCCTGTTGAAGGCGGGGGAGGGGCAAACCCACCGCATAGAGTATAAATTCGGTCGGGTCTGAAATACGGCTTTACATGCATACCGCCCGCGCCGACGGGCGCGGGCGGTATGCGTATAATATTTCGCCGTTTTTGCCGCCTGACGGCATTTTATAAACGTATAAAAGAGGAAAATATGAAGTACGGTAAAATTCCCGGTGTGGACAAACCCGTGTCGAGGATATTTCTCGGCACGTGTACCAAAAGATTTATGGGCGGCGGCGATTGCTCCGACCTTCTCAACGCCGCGCTGTCGCTCGGCATAAACGCCATAGATACGGCGCGCGTGTACCGCGGTGCGGAGCGCTCGATAGGCAGATGGCTGCGCTCGTCCGATGCGCGCGAAAAGGTTGTAATACTCTCAAAATGCGCCCACCCCGACCTGTTCGGCAGAAAGCGCGTCAACGGGCGCGCGATACGCGCAGACTTAAAGAAGTCGCTCTCTCTTCTCGGCACGCAGTACATAGATATTTACATCGCCCACCGCGACGATACTTCCGTCCCCGTCGGAGAAATCGTCGAAATTTTCAACGCCATTCTGTCGGAGGGTAAAATACGCGCCTTCGGCGGCTCCAACTGGTCGCATGAACGCATAGAACAGGCGAACGAATACGCTTACAGCCACAACCTCGTACCCTTTGCGGTGTCCAGTCCCTATTACAGTCTCGCCGAGCAATACGGCGACCCGTGGGGCAAGAACGGCCTTGGCATAACGGGCAGCCAAAATGCGTCCGCCCGGGCGTGGTATGCGGAGAGCGGACTGCCCGTGGTGGCGTACTCGTCCCTCGCGCGCGGCGTTTTGTCGGGCAGGATAAAAAGCTCCGACTACTCGTCGGCGGGTAAAATTTTCGACAGGGTGACTATGCGCGGCTACGTGAGCAAAGAAAATTTTGAACGTCTTCGCCGCTGCGAAGAGCTTGCAAAGGCCAAGGGCGTTTCGGTCGCGCAGACAGCGCTCGCTTACGTGCTTTGCAGCGGGATGAATACCTTTGCCGCGGTAAGCGGGTCGGGCGCGGGGCGCCTTAAAGAAAATGCTCTCGCCGCCGATCTGACCCTTACCGCCGCCGAATGTTCGTGGCTTGAATCGGGGGACAGATAAGGTGCGCCGGGCATTAAAAAACGCCCTGCCGCGCCGGGTTGAGGAGGCGGACGATGGGGCAAAAATTTAGTTATATTTTACAATCAACGCGCCCGATTGGCACAAAAAATTGTCTGCAAGTTGCAATTTATGTCGCTTAAAATGCAACTTGTGCTACTTATATGTTATTTGAAAAAGAAAAGTGTTACAATGGTACACGGTTAAACGGATAAGGAGGCAGTGACTTTGAAGCACGCAGAAACTATCAAGAAAATGACATTGCGCCAGAAAGCCGATTTCCTCACGGGAAAGGACTTCTGGCAGACTCAGGAGTACCCCGAGCTGGGCATCAAACAGATGTTCCTTTCGGACGGGCCCCACGGACTGAGAAAGCAGGCGGCGGCAGCCGACCACCTCGGTCTCAACCCCAGCATTCCCGCAACTTGTTTCCCCACGGCGGCAACAATGGCGAACAGCTGGAATCCCGACCTCGGCGAAGTTATGGGCGAAGCGCTCGGCGAAGAAGCCGCGTCCATGAGCGTAAACGTTCTTCTGGGCCCGGGCATTAACATCAAGCGCAATCCCCGCTGCGGCAGGAACTTTGAATACTTTTCGGAAGATCCCTACCTTGCGGGCAAAATGGCGGCGGCGTACATCCGCGGCATCCAGGCAAACGGCACGTCTGCGTGCGTAAAACACTTCGCCTGCAACGATCAGGAGGAGCGCAGAATGGTTTCTGACTCCGTCCTCGACGAGCGTACCTTGCGCGAAATTTACCTTACGGCATTTGAAATCGCCGTAAAGGAGGGCGGAACAAAGTCGCTGATGTCCTCCTACAACCTCATAAACGGCACATTTGCCGACGAAAACTCTTTCCTTCTCCGCGATATACTGCGCGGCGAGTGGGGCTATAAAGGAGTCGTCGTTTCCGACTGGGCGGGAACAAACAACAAAGTTGCCTCCACCAAAGCGGGCAGCGACCTCGAAATGCCTTCCTGCCGCTACGGCGCGGACGACATAGTCAAAGCCGTTGAAAGCGGCGAACTCGATGTCGCCCTCGTGGACGAAAGCGTGGACAGGCTTCTGGAACTTCTTGAAACCACTTCCGCCGTCGAAAGGGGCAAGGAATTCAATATTTACGAACACAACGCGCTTGCGCGCCGTTGCGCGGAGGAGAGCATAGTTCTTTTAAAGAACGAAGGCGTTCTTCCCCTCGACAACTCGGTGCGCGTGGCAATCGTAGGCGACTTTGCGTACAACCCCCGCTACCAGGGCGCGGGTTCGTCCATAGTCAATCCCACTATTTTAAGCCGCTTCACCGATTACATAGGCGCGCCCAAGAATAAAAAATACAGCCAGAGTTTAGGCACCGCCAAAAACGTAACCATCCCCGTCGTCGAAAATATAGTAGAGGACGTGCGCGATTATACTTTGAATATAATAGGCTACGCGCAGGGCTTTGACCGTTACGGCAAGGAGGACGACAAGCTCGCCGACGGCGCCGTAAATCTCGCCGGAAGCGCGGACGTCGTACTGTACTTCGCAGGCCTCGATGAAGTTGCCGAAGCGGAGGGCCTTGACAGAACGCACTTAAACATAAACAAAAATCAGATAGACTTATATAAGCGCCTCAAAGCCACGGGCAAGAAAGTTGTCGTCATGCTCGCCTGCGGCAGCGCGGTAGACCTCGGCTGGGCTTCCGACGCAGACGCCATAGTATATGCCTGCCTCTCCGGTCAGGCGTGCGCCGAAGCTATGCTCAACATAGTCACCGGCAAAGTCAACCCCTCGGGCAAACTTGCAGAAAGTTTCCCCATAAAGTACGAGGATTGCTCTTCGGCGTCGCACTTCCCCGGTCACGAAATGACCGTCGAATACCGCGAAGGTCTTTATGTCGGCTACCGCTATTACGACACCGCCGAAGTGCCCGTCCGCTATCCCTTCGGTTTCGGATTAAGCTACACGACCTTTGAATATTCCGACCTCAAAGTTTCGGATAGCGGCGTAAGCTTTACCATAAAGAATACGGGCGAAAGGGACGGCGCAGAGATTGCGCAGCTCTATGTAGGCAAAAAGGACGGCGAAATTTTCCGCCCCGTTCACGAGCTCAAAGGTTTCAAAAAGGTTGCGATAAAGGTGGGCGAAAGCTGCAAAGTCGAAATCCCCTTCGACGACAAAACCTTCCGTTACTTCAACGTCAAAACGGGCAAGTGGGAAGAAGAAGGCGGCGAATACCAGATTTATATCGGCGCAAGCTCGCGCGATATGCGCCTTACAGGCAGCATAATCCGCAAGGGCACCACGACCGTAAACCCTTACGACAAGTCAAAACTCCCTTCATATTACAGCGGCAAAGCCGCAAATGTCGGCGATAAGGAATTTGCCGAACTGCTCGGCAGACCCATTCCACGCTCGGGATACAACTTCTATAAAAAGAACCGCATGGTCATAGGCGAAAACAGCACTGTCGCAGACCTGCGCTATTCAAAGCGCTGGGTGGGCAGACTGTTCTCCGGCGCGATACGCTTCGCCATATGGTTCTGCCGCGCGATAGGTCAGCGCACCACGGCAAACACCCTCGTTCAGGGCATGTTGCATCAGCCCGTGCGCGGACTTGCAAAATACGGCGGAATGTCCAGAAGACAGATGGAGGCTCTTATAATGATGTTCAACGGGCATATGTTCAAGGGCATCGGCAGATTTTTATCGAAAGAAAAGGGAGGCAATAAATAATGGCAGAAAATCAGAACACTGCGGCAAAGAAGTCGGTATTCGACAATCCTTTGCTGTCAACCAAAGTAAAATCGGCGAACGCAAAGTTGTTCCCGGAGGGCGTGCTCGGCTATTTCATAGGCCCCACGCTTGCCCTTTTGGCTAACTCGGTGCTCTCCAATTACTTCAACAAATACATGACCGACGTTCTGAATATTACGGCATGGGCGGCGACATTCTTCAACTGGCTGCCCGTAATATCGGTAATATTCGTCATACTCGGCAACATAATAGTCGGCAGACTCATGGATAAAAGCCGCACCAAGGCCGGCAAGGCAAGACCGCTGCTTCTTATCTCCATACCTCTCGCCGTACTCGCACTTATAGTATTGTTCGTCGTGTCGCCGTATGCAAGCGATACCGAAAACATCGACGGTCAGATACTTCTCTTGAGCATGATAGCAATAGGCTATAACCTTTGGTTCGCCATTGCATATCCTTTCTATTACACCCCCCATGCAGGTCTTGTAAACCTGTCTACGAGGAACAGCAAAGACCGTTCGCTCCTGGCGACGATATCCAACGCTACGACGCTCGCGGCGATGGGTCTTACGACAATGATATTGCCGTTCTTCCTCAATCTTCTCTTTGTTCCTCTCATCGGCCCCGACGGTCAGCAGATAGAGATTAACGGCGTCGGACAGATAGATAAAATCGCATCCTTCAACCACTGGAAGGTATTTGTCGTCGCCCTGATGGTAATCACGGCGGTGGGCGTGCTTATTGAGTACTTCTTCACGCGCGAACGCGTAACCGAAGAATCTTTCGCCAACGGCATAGTAGAGCAGAAGAAGGCAGAACCTATATCCAAGCAGGCAAAGGTTTGCTTTAAGGATAAGTTCTGGTGGATAATAATAATCTTCTTCTTCCTTTATCAGCTCGGCGGTATGCTCAAAAACGTTTCCCAGCTGTACTTCTGCACGGCGCAGTTCAAGGGCATAATCAACGAAACGACGGGGCTTGAAGGTTATTCCACCACGATAGGCGGTTCGTTCTCGGGCACTCTTGCAATAATCGGCGCAATTCCCACGGCGCTCGGCATGGTTCTTGCATGGCCACTCTCCAATAAAATAGGCAAGGGCAAGGCGATACTGTTCGGCGCGATATTGTCGGCAATAGGCGGCGCGATAGGCTTTATCGCCCCCGATAACTTCGTGGTCGTCTGCATCTCGTTTGCAGTCAAGGCTCTCGGCTCCACGCCTGCGATGTATCTGTCGCTCGCGCTCCTCGCCGACGTGCTCGACCACCAGGAGGCAATGCACGGCTTCCGTACCGACGGTTTCACTATGACCATATACGGCGCAATAATGGCGGGCATGACGGGCATTGCAACGGGCGTGCTCAATATCACGCTCAGCGCCGCCGGTTACAGCAGCGACGTCGTTTCCAGCCCCGCAATCCAGACGGCTATGACCTGGGTATTCATCGGTGGCGAAACTATATGCTATGCGCTCATTGCGCTCATCTTCATATTCATGGGCGTAGAAAAGTTCACTAACTTCGACAAGCGCGCGATCGTAATGGATCAGAAAGCCAAGGCAGAAGCCGAGGGCGTTGAATACATCGACCCCGCAGAGCGCCTGAGGATGGAAGAGGAACAGGCTGAAAAAGATTCTGAGGAAGCCAGAAAGGCAGAGCTGAGAAAGTACTGCGAAAAGAAGGGGCTTTCTTACGAGGAAGAAGAAGCCAAGTACGAAGCGCAGCGCGCACAGAAGGAAGCCGCGGCAGAGGCCCGCAAAGCGGCAGCCGAAGCAAAGAAGAAGGCCGCCGAAGAGGCAAAGGCGCAGCAGTATGCGGCTCTCAGCGATGCGCAGAAGGCTGAAATCGAGCAGAAGAAACAGCAGAAGGCTGAGAAGCTGGCGCAAAGGGATGCTGCAACGCTCGTTGAATTCAATAAGCTCAGGCAGCAGAACAACAAGCCCGTGCTTGAATAATCAGAATGATGCGCATTGTCGGATAAATCCGCCCGGGATTTAAGGCGGATTGCCGGTAAAGCGGCATTAAAATAAGCTCATACAACAGTAATTGTTTTTTTCATTACCTCCATTATTCTCTGAACGGTCGCCCGCGCAGGCGGGCGACCCGTAAGGGAACACGTACCCGCAAAGGGTCATTAAAAAAAGATTATACTAAGTTTTTCATTCATTCTCCTTATCCTTATCCCCTGCTTGCCGCGCAATTTATTTGCGCGGCAAGCTTTTTTTGCGCTGAGGCAGATCGGGAGGTAAAGAATAGTCTTTGTTTTAGGTATTCCCGAAAAGTGCGGTTACTTTTTAATTGCCATTTCGGCCGAGCGACAGCGAGTGGAGAAAT
>DVHK01000051.1 GCA_018712135.1 Candidatus Coproplasma avicola
GCCGCCCGCTTCGTAGTCGTGCGCTATGGCGAGGTAGTCGAACTGCCCGTCTATCACGCCCTTGGATGGGCTGGCCTTTTTGACCTCGGCAATTACCGACAACCCGGGCGCGCGCAGGGCGTTTGCAAAAGCATATCCCCGCCCCTTTATGTCTTTTGCCTGCATTTTGAGCTCGGAGAGGGGCACGAGCGCGCTCTCCCTCCGCGTGCGTTCGAGGGCGAGGCCGCAAAGCTCCTTCAATATGCCGTTCATGCGTTGGTCGCCTGCACGAATTTATTGAAAACTGCGTATGCGGCGCCGCTGTCGAGCATTTGCCCGGCAATGAGCGCGCCCTCTTTAAGCGTATCCGCCTTGCCCGCGAGGCACAGGCACATAGCCGAATTTGCCAACACCGCGTCGCGGCGGGCGCCCCTTTCGCCCTGCAAAATGCACTGCATTATGCGGGCGTTTTCGTCGGGTTCGCCCCCTACTATGTCACACTTATCCGCCCTTTGCAGTCCGAAATCTTCGGCGGACACATAGTATTCGCGCTCCTTGCCGTCTATAATTTCGCAGCAGTAAGTTTTATCCGAAAGCGAAACTTCGTCCAGCCCGTCACAGCCGTAGACGGCTATCACGCGCTTTGTGCCGAGGCGGCTTAAAACGCGGGCGAGGGGCACGACCATATCCTTTGAATACACGCCCAGAAGCTGCATGTTTGCGCGGGCGGGATTGGCGAGGGGGCCCAGAATGTTGAACAGCGTGCGCACGCCGAGGGCGCTCCTTACGGGCGCGGCGTACTTCATAGCGGGGTGATATACCTGCGCGTGCAGGAACATGAAGTTGCAATCGTCCATTATGCCGCCCGCCTTTGCGGGGTCGACTTTGAGGTTGGCGCCGAGCGCGGTGAGCACGTCGGCTGCGCCGCACTTTGACGAAACGCTGCGGTTGCCGTGCTTTGCCACCTTTATGCCCGCCGCCGCGACGACGAAGGACGAACAGGTGGATATGTTGAACGAACACGACCTGTCGCCGCCCGTGCCGACTATGTCAATGCTGTCGGACGTGACGGTGCAGGGCAGCGCGACCTGCCGCATTACGTCCGCCGAGGCGGCGATCTCCTCCACCGTTTCGCCTTTGAGGCGGAGCGCGGTGAGATATCCCGCGACCTGCGCCTCGCCCGCGCCGCCCGTCATAATTTCGCGCATGGCGTCGGCGGCCTCCTCATAAGTCAGCGCGCTGCCTTCGTCTATCATTTTTCTGATTGCCTGCTGTATCATATTTATGCCTCGCTTATTTGCAGAAAGTTGCTTATTATTTGTTTTCCGTGTTCGGTAAGGATGGATTCGGGGTGAAATTGCACCCCGTATATGCTGTAATCAACGTGTTGCACTCCCATTACTTCGCCGTCGTCGGCGCGGGCGGTGACCTTTAAAACTGCGGGTATGTCGCCCGCCGCCAGCGAATGGTAGCGCGCCGCCATGAACCTTTGGGGGAGCCCTTTGAATATGGGGCAGGAGGTGTCGGCGGTTATGCAGTCCGCCTTACCGTGCATGAGCTTTTTTGCGTATACGACGCTGCCGCCGAACGCGCGGCATATGCCCTGATGACCGAGACATACACCGAGTATCGCCGCCTTGCCCGCGAAAAAAAGAGGTATCTTTGTAGTTATGCCGGCGCCCTCCGGCCGCCCCGGCCCGGGGGAAATTATTATGTGCGTGGGCGAAAATTTATCTGCAATCTCTTCGCAGGTGTACGCGTCGTTTTTAACGACGTCCGCGCCGCCCGCGTACTCGCCCACATATTGGTACAGGTTGTAAGAAAAACTGTCGTAATTGTCTAATATAAGCACTCTTTTCATAGCTCGCCCCGCGCGCTCCGCGCTATCGCTTCCCTCACTGCGGCGGATTTGTTGACCGTCTCCTGAAATTCGCTCTGCGGAAGGCTGTCGGCGACTATTCCCCCGCCCGCACGCACGGTTACGACATCTTTAAACTTAGCCGCCGTGCGTATGGCTATGCAGAAATCGCCGTCGCCGTCGAACGAGATATATCCCACCGCGCCGCCGTAAACGCCGCGCGTTTCGCCCTCTTCTAGCAGAGAAATTATCTCCATTGCCCGCCTTTTTGGCGCGCCCGACAAGGTACCCGCGGGGAGCGCCGCGCTCAGCGCGTCGAGGACGTCTTTGCCCTCTTCGACCTCGCCCTCCACCGCCGAAGTTATGTGCATGACGTGGGAAAAGCGGTAAACCTTTTTGTAATCGGTCACCTTTACGCTGCCGAACTTGCAGATTTTTCCGAGGTCGTTCCTGCCGAGGTCAACGAGCATGTTGTGTTCGGCGACCTCCTTTTCGTCGGCGAGCAGACCCTCTTCGAGCGCCGCGTCCTCCTCTGCGGTGCGCCCCCTCGGGCGGCTGCCCGCTATGGGGAAGGTAGAAACCATGCCGCGCGCAAGTTTAACCAGCGTTTCGGGCGACGCGCCCGCCAGCTCGACCTCGCCCATGTTGAAGTAAATCATGTATGGCGACGGGTTTGTAGTGCGCAGAATTCTGTACGCGGGGAACAGGCTGCCTTTTAATTTAGCCGTCCATATGTTGGAGGGAACGTACTGAAAGATGTCGCCCTCGCGCACGAAAGTCTTAGCCCTTTCAACATTATCCATGTACTGCCCGCGGGTGAACTGCATTGAAAAATCGGAAGTAATCTCGCACCCCTCCGAGGGCTGGCTGCCGCCCCCGCGGATTATGTTTGCCATGTCGGCAATGTCCGAAAGCGCGCTTGAATATGCGCTTTGAATTTGACCGCCGAGGTCGACGTTGACGATTACAAAAATTTTATGGCTGAAATTGTCGTAGGCTATCACCCTGTCGAAGAGCATCAGGCGGCAGTCGCCGAACCGCCCCGCGGGGAGAAAATGCGCGTTTTCGTAATATTTATAGTATTCGTAGCTGAAATATCCGACCAGCCCGCCCGTGAACGGCGGCAAGTCCTCGATTTCAGGCTGGCGACACTTGCCGAGCAACTCCCTTATGCGGGCGTTGGGGTCGGTCACGCGCTCCTTTGAAAGCTCGCCGCCCCGCTTTACGGTAAGTTCACCGTCGGCAAGGCAGATGTACATGGCGGGCTTTACGCCGATGAAGGAATAGCGGGCTATCCGCTCGCCGCCCTCGATAGATTCGAACAGAAAGCAGTCGCCGTACCTCTTTTTTACCTCGCACAGGCACTGAACGGGGGTTGCGAGGTCGGCAAGCATACATATATACAGCGGCGCCCTGCCGTAACCCTGCGCCTTTAAGCCGTTGAGTTGTTCAAGCGTGTAGTTTACTTTCATTTTTTTATGTTGCCTTATCCAATTACTATAATATAAATGACTGAGCGGAACCGTAACCGGTATCCGTAAAGGGCAGAGATACAAGCCAGACAAGGAAGGCGCGGATTATCCCGAAAGGAGCATACACAGATGTATGTGACCGAGGGTAAACGTAAGCCTGACGCCGTATGGCGCCGCATATATGCCCTTTAACGAAAAACGCCCTTGGCTAAAATAAGCCAAGGGCGTATAACAGTACGCGGTGCCACCTTGATTCGGTTTAAAAATTAAACCCTCTTTGCGGGAACAAACATTCCCTGCCCCTTTACGCGGGGCTGTACGTCGGCAATTTATGCCGCCCTCCGCAGCCCATATTCCTCGGGGACTTTTGTGCGCCTTCCACCGCCGCGCACTCGCTGAAAAAAGTTTTGCCCGCCTTTTTTCTGCATCACAGGTTTACTTTATTAAGGTAAAGTATTAAAGTAATTATATTTTAACATCATTATACGCATTTGTCAACAGAAAGTTTAAAATTTTTTTGTGAAAATTTGTGCGAACACAAAAATTGCAATTATTTTACAAAAATTTTGGCTCATACCCTTGACATTACGCGTATTTAGTGGTATCATATAATCAATAAATAAGATTAAATCTTATTAAAAACAGGAGAAAAACATTATGGCTGAAAAGAAGAACATCTATGCAGGGACAAAGACCGAAAAGAATCTTTGGGAAGCATTTGCGGGCGAAAGCCAGGCGAGAAATAAATACACCTACTTTGCCTCGGTCGCAAAGAAAGCGGGCTATGAGCAGATAGCCGAAATATTTTTAAAGACTGCCGATAACGAAAAAGAGCACGCAAAGCTTTGGTTCAAGCACCTCGGCGGCGTGGGTACGGTTGAAGAGAACCTTGCCGCAGCGGCAGACGGCGAAAATTACGAATGGACGGACATGTACGACAGAATGGCAAAGGAAGCCGAAGAAGAAGGTTTCAAGGCGCTCGCCGCGCAGTTCCGCGGGGTAGCCGCCATCGAAAAGACGCACGAAGAGAGATATCGCGCCCTTTTAAAGAACGTTGAAACCAAGAGCGTATTCGAAAAGGCAGGCGTTCAGGTTTGGGAATGCCGCAACTGCGGTCATATAGTAGTTGGCACCTCCGCCCCCGCCGTTTGCCCCGTATGCGCTCATCCCCAGGCATACTTTGAAGTAAGAAAGGAAAATTACTAAGATAACAGCAATTTTAATATAACAGCTCTGCGAAAGCGGCGGCAACCCAAGGTTGCCGCCGCTATCTATTAAAGGAGTAAAGTTATTACGTATAGTTTAGTTATTTAACACGCAACTGATTGCGCAAACTGCCGTTAAATGGTCGACATGCCGCGCTTGTCATTCCGAAGCTTGTCGAGGAATCTATCTGTAACGCGCGGTCGATAAAACAGTCCGTACGGCTTTATAAAAATAACCCGCCTTATTGACAGATTTCTCCACTCGCTATCGCTCGGCCGAAATGACAAAAGGGAAAAACCGTTTGCACCGTACGTTGCGACTAAAATAATTTTTAATAATAATCGTCTGGCACAACGCGCGTTGCAACGCGCATTTCACACGCCATTAGTGCAGTGGATATTTTTGACCTGGTTTTTGGCGCATTTCACAGCGGCATATATGCCGCTGTTTCACGGCGAGCAAGGGATTCTCAAAACAGCACAGTGTGCTGTTTTGCCTTGCGAGGTGAGTGAGCGCAATTATATAAACGTAGGGCACCGAAGATTGCGCTCAGAGGAGCAGAGCTCCTCAACCTAACGGCAAATCGCAGCCGCCACAAGGCAAGATTTGCCGTTAATAATTATCTCACGCAGTCTGCATAAAGGGGAAATTCGGCGCAGAGCTTGGCGACTTCCGCCGTTACGTATCCGAACGCGCCTTCCTTTTCCTCTATGACCTTTGTTATAAGCTGAGCAATTTTTCTCACCTCGGGCTCCTTCATGCCGCGCGTAGTCATGGCGGGCGTGCCTAAACGTATGCCCGAAGTGACGAAGGGCTTTTGCGTGTCGAAGGGAATGGCATTTTTGTTGACGGTGATGTGCACCTCGTCGAGCATCTTTTCAAGCTCCTTGCCCGTCATGCCCTTGGAGGTCAAGTCGAGCAATATGAGGTGGTTATCGGTGCCGCCCGAAACCATATCGACGCCGAGTTTGGCGAACTCGTCCGCCATCGCCTTGGCGTTTGCAACTATCTGCTTCTGATATTCCTTGAAAGAGGGGTCGAGCGCTTCCTTGAACGCCACCGCCTTTGCCGCGATTATATGCATCAAAGGCCCGCCCTGAATGCCGGGGAACACGGCTTTGTCTATCGCCTTACCGTACTGCTCCTTGCACATGATGACGCCGCCGCGCGGCCCGCGCAGGGTCTTGTGCGTGGTGGTCGTTACAAAGTCCGCATAGGGCACGGGCGAGGGGTGAAGTCCCGCCGCAACCAGACCTGCGATATGGGCGATGTCGACCATCATATATGCCCCCACCTTGTCGCAGATTTCCCTTATGCGCTTGAAGTCGATTACCCTGGGATATGCACTCGCGCCTGAAATAATCATCTTGGGCTTGCATTCGACGGCAATTTTTTCCATCTCGTCATAGTCGATAGTCTGCGTGTCGCGCGTAACTCCGTAGGGCACTATGTTGAAGTATTTGCCCGATATATTGACGGGCGAACCGTGCGAAAGGTGACCGCCGTGGGCGAGGTTCATGCCCATTACGGTGTCGCCGGGCTGCAACATTGCAAAGAATACGGCGAGGTTTGCGCTCGCGCCGGAGTGAGGCTGAACATTGCAGTATTCGCAGCCGAAAATTTCTTTAAGGCGGTCGCGCGCGAGATTTTCGGCTATGTCGACAAACTGGCAGCCGCCATAGTAGCGGTGCGCGGGATAGCCTTCGGCATATTTATTGGTGAGGTGACTGCCCGCCGCGGCGAGAACCGCTGGCGAGACGAAGTTTTCGCTTGCGATAAGTTCGATATTGCCCTGCTGGCGCGAAAGTTCAAGCTTCAACGCCTCGGCTACTTCGGGGTCGGTTTGCTCTATGAGCGAGATATCAATCATTGCATTTTCTCCGAGTATTAATATTTATGCAATAATTATACCACACATTTTGTAAATATACAATAGTTTGAATATAAATTAGCTGAAAAATTAAATTATGGCCTATATATGCCCAAACTTATTTGTTGCCGGTTTCATCTTTGCACAGCAGAGAATTTACCAGCGCAACGATGAGTTTTCTGTCATTTTCAGACAATTTGCGCAAATTGTTGAGTAATTCTTTTTCACCGTTGGTGCAGTCAGGCACCGCAGAACTTACCTCGTAGCCATCCTGTCTGCCGACGAGATAATCGACCGAACAATGAAAAAAATCTGCTATTTTTATGATCGCAGAATAATCGGGCAGTCTGTTTAAATTTGTCCACCCGATAACGGTAGTATACGGTATGCCGCTTTGCTCGGCAAACTGCTTGCGATTGAGATTATTTTCCACCAGCAAATCATTGAATATATCTAAAAATGTCGCCATAATTGATAATCATTTTATCACATTTTTCTATTCAGGCACTTAACATACCTTATCAGATAATATATAATAGAAATATATCTAATTAGATGTGTTATTATACGGGAGAAAATGTTATGAAAGCCTTGAAATACCTGTTTACGTTTATTTTGCTGGTTATTTTTCAATTTTTTATTTTCGGATTAGTCGGGCTGGGCGTAATCGGGCTCGGACAGCTGACGCTCCTCCTGCCCCCTCTCGGCATAATTTTATGCCTTATCGTCTTTTATATCATTATCGAGATAAACATATACTTCAACAGAAAGTTCATGTTTATAAGATTAAAGCCGTTTATACTGGGATACATGCTGCCGATTTCGGCAATTTACATCGCCGTCGAAATTATTTCTCTGACAAAGCTCGGCGGCACGACCTCTGACGGCGGCACGGGTGATATATATTCCGTTATGATTAAACTCATCCCCTTATTCTCGCTTTTGATTTTTATCATAACCTCCTGTTTTTCCATTAAAAAATGTAAATATTGCGGCGAGAGAGGCTTTTCACTGTTTAAATTAGAGAGCGAAAGCGTTAAAAATCAATGGTATGAAAACGCGGGCGAGGGAACGACTTATAAAAACGTAAAAGTGCGCGGCTATGACGGCAACACTTACAACGGCAGAATAGAAGAAGACACCACATACGTAAAAAAATATGAAGAACGGGAATATGTTTGTTCTTGCAGAAATTGTAAAAGAACTGTTTCGCACATTTCAAAGAAAAAAGTGGGATTGATACAGAAAATAATCGACATGTTTACCAAAGGCTGAGCTTACACGTCTGTTAAACCAGTTAAAAGAGGCGGGGCGCACTTTAAG
>DVHK01000052.1 GCA_018712135.1 Candidatus Coproplasma avicola
CTCCCGCAGCAGGCGCAGCGGCAGCAGCTCCCGCAGCAGAAGAAAAGACTGAATTCAACATCGTTCTTAAAGACGCAGGCGCTAAGAAGATCGACGTCATCAAAGTCGTTCGCGCATTCACCGGTCTCGGACTCGTTGAAGCTAAGCAGGCAGTTGAAAAGGGCGGCGTTCTTAAAGAGAATGTTGCCAAGGAAGAAGCTGACAAGATCATCGCTGACCTCAAAGCTGCCGGCGCAACCGCTGTTGCCGAATAATTTTACCTTAAATTCAAAAACCCTTGAAACGCCGCGCAAACGTGTTTGCGCGGCGTTTTTAAAGCTTTTTGCACTATTTTATGCCTTAAATTGCACAAAAACGCAACTTCCCCCGCCCCTCCGCCGCCATACGGCGGCGCAAGTTTTTCAGCCGTTTATATAAATGCGGCGGCTAAAATGTAGTGTTTGTGAAAAATGCGGCAAGTGCGCCTTAAATTGCTTGACTGTTAAAGTCAATTACAGTAAAATTAAATGGTATCAATTATAAGGATTTTTATATGAAAAAGACTTTAAAGCGTATAGCGGTAGGCGTTGCCGCTCTGTCCGTGCTCTGCGCGGTTCCCTTCATGGCGGGTTGCGATTCCTCCCACCCCGAAGCACAAATAACCATATCTTACGACGGCACCGAATACGTGCTCAATTACAAGCTTTACCGCAACATGTACCCCCAGACGGTTCAGCACTTTATCGAGCTTGCCGATGCGGGATTTTACAACAATACCATAATACACAGCTACGAATCGAGTTACTTCTACGGCGGCGGCTATTCCTATAACGTTGAAGGTTACGAAAGCGATTATGCAACCGACTACGAAGAAGGCGAAGGCGCCATGCGCGAATATTTTGAAGCCAATTCGAAGGAAAACGCATACTACCAGATGTATCTCAACAATCAGCTCACCCCTTCGGTCGCCCGCGACTGGACGGAAGATCGCGGATATATCGACTGGCTGCCCACCGTCATAGGCGAAGTTGGCGAAACGCACGTCATTCAGAACGGCGCCCTCACGGGCGGGTTCGGCGCTCTCCGCATGTACTACTCGGATAAGGACCTCGAAGCCGGCGACGAAGTTTATATCGACAAGCAGGACAGCCCCGACGGCATTTGCGTAGACTACGAGCAGCACAGCGCGACGAGTATGTTCTCCATTCAGACGAGCACATCGTCCGGCTCCTCCGATTACTGCATATTCGGTCAGCTCATCGAAACCGATTCGCTCACCGAACTGACCAGCGCCATAAGCGAGGGCAGCACACTGAGCGTATCGAACGTCAGCATCGACAACTACGACCAGATAATCGGCGGCAGATATGCCAACACCGACGAATACACCGTAACCTCCATTCCCATCATCGTCGTATCGGTCGAGATAACGAAATATTAATTATCTTTAAAAATCAACCCCGCGCGGGAGAACTGGCGTTCTCCCGCGCATTTTAATTGCTCAGGCTAAACCCACATAACGAGCAGTTTTTCAGAAATACAATTTATAAAACGTAAAAATAAATGAAACTCCCCATGCCAATTTATTTTTTTGATATATTTTTTCTTGATATTATTCGAGATTTAGAATATAATAGACATGATATCAAACAATTACGGAGTAAACCATGCTAAGCTATATTTCAGCCAAAGAAGCCGCCGAAAAGTGGAATATTTCTCAACGACGCGTTGCGGTACTCTGTTCGGAAAGCCGTATTGACGGTGCCATGATGGTGGGAAAAATGTGGATAATTCCGGGCAACGCGACAAAGCCGGAGGATAAACGTGCCGCAAAATACGAAACAAAACAAGTTCAGTTGAAGCCGTTTGTAAAATGGGCGGGAGGAAAAAGTCAGCTTGTTGAACAGATAAAGCAGCTTTTTCAGCAAGAAGGCCCTGGTCGGTTAACTAAATATGCCGAACCTATGGTTGGCGGAGGAGCATTGCTTTTTAATATTCTTTCGCTGAATATTTTTGAACAGGTTTATATATGCGACATAAATGCCGAGCTTATTAACGCTTACAACGCCGTTAAATACAATGCGGACGCCCTCATTGATAAGCTGAATGCCATGCAGTTGAATTTTTTGCCCATGGACGAAAACGGAAGAAAGTATTACTATTACTCGATCAGGGATAAATTCAACAACACTCTTCTGAACGACGATACATGCACGGATAAAGCCGCATACTTTATTTTCCTAAACAAAACGTGCTTTAACGGTCTGTATCGCGTAAACAAAAAGGGGCAGTTCAATGTACCAATGGGCGCATATAAAACCCCGTGCATCTGCGACGAAGACAACCTGCGCGCAGTAAGTAAAGCGCTACAAAACGTTACCATAGTCTGCGGGGATTACACACAGTGCAGGCAATTTGCCGACAGCAACACCTTTGTATATATCGACCCCCCTTACAGACCTATTTCGCAGACATCTGCGTTTACGGCATACAACACCGACGCCTTTAACGACGATGAACAGATAAGGCTGGCAGCTTTCTTTGATGAGCTGAACGGCAAGGGCGCGAAAGTTGTGCTGAGCAACTCAGATCCCAAAAACATAGATCCCGACGATAATTTTTTTGACAATTTATATAAAAATTACACAATCGAAAGGGTGTCTGCAACGCGAATGATAAACAGTAAAGCGACCAGGCGCGGACAGATTAACGAACTTTTAATTCATAACTGAGGTGTACACATGATAAAGAACGGAAAGGGCGGCGGCAATACGCGGACGGGACTCGTTTTTGAGGGAAAGACAGATTTGGCTACTTTTCTGAACACTCAACCGCATTATCGCGTAATTGAGCACGATGTTTACTATGACGACGGGAAAGTAGCCGAAGTATACAAGAAGCACGCATTTTACAACATATTTCTCAAACGGCTGGATATCGACTGGACGCAGTATATATCCAAACGATTATTGCCCGACGACAGCATTTTTGTGTTGCTGAACAACAGATTGTTCATCATTGAATGCAAACATCAGGAAGTGGCGGGTTCGGTAGACGAGAAGTTGCAGACCTGCGACTTCAAGAAAAAGCAATACAAAAAACTTATGGCGCCCGCAAATATAGATGTGGAATACATATATCTTTTGGACAACTGGTTCCGCGATCCAAAATATAAAGACGTACTCGACTATATCCAATCAGTCGGCTGTGACTATTATTTTGAATATATACCGCTCAACCGCATGGGGCTTCCCGTACCGCCCGAACTTATTTCCGACTGACATGGCAAAGAAAACTTTACAACCCGACGATTTTGAACTTCAAACGACCACCGTGTGGTCTTTTCCGGACAGAGGAAAGTGGGCTACGCACGACGCGAAGTACCGCGGCAACTGGTCGCCATACATTCCGCGCAATGTCATTTTGCGGTATTCGGAAGAAGGCGATACCGTGCTCGACCAATTTGTAGGTGGCGGAACGACAGCCGTCGAAGCCAAACTGACAGGGCGCAATTTTATAGGATTTGACATAAACCCCGCCGCCGTACAGTTGAGCAGGCAAAAATGTGATTTTGAATTTGCCGCGCTGGCAAACTTAGCGATAGATTGCGCCGACGCCCGAGCTTTGCCGCTCGACGACGAAAGCGTCGACCTGATATGCACCCACCCTCCCTACGCCGATATAATTCATTACAGCGAGGGTATCCCCGGGGATTTGTCGTTATTGAAGCAAAAAGATTTCCTTGAAGAGATGAAAACCGTCGCCGGCGAGTGCCACAGAGTGCTAAAAAATGGCAAGTTTTGCGCGGTGCTCATGGGGGACATGCGAAAGAAAGGCATGGTTGTGCCGCTCGCCTTCAAGACAATGAATATATTTGAACAGGCGGGCTTTAAGGCAAAAGAAATAGTTATAAAGGAGCAACATAACTGCAAAGCTACGGGTTACTGGAAAACAAACAGCATTAAATATAATTTTTTACTACTTGCGCACGAATACCTGTTCATATTCAAAAAATGATTCAACAATTTAATAACAAGTAATAATTTGTCCGCCTGCGAAATACAATATCAAAAAAGTGTTTCGGGGGCGGATATGCTTAAATACGCTTATATGTCGGCGCGGGCGGCGCTGGAAAGTTTGGGGACGGACGAGCAGGGTCTGACACCCGCAGAGGCTGCCGCCAGACTGCAAAAATACGGCTGCAACGCCATAGAAAAGACGACTAAAACCAATATATTCACGCTGTTTTTATCGCAATTCGTCGATGTGATGACCCTGCTGCTCGTGGCAGCGGCGGCGATTTCGGGTGCGATAGCCTTTATTTCGCGCGATTTTTCCGACCTTACGGATACGATTATAATAATCGCCATAATCGCCCTCAACGCCATAGTAGGCACCGTTCAGCAATACAGAGCGGACAAGGCGATTGAGAGCCTTAAAAAGCTTTCCACGCCGACGGCGGTCGCCGTGCGCGGCGGCACGGCGATTAAAATTCCCGCCGCGGAGCTGACCCCGGGCGACATTATACGCCTTGAAGAGGGCGACCTGGTGCCCGCCGACTGCCGCATAATTGCCGCTTCCTCTTTAAAAGCCGACGAATCTGCGCTGACGGGAGAATCGACCGCCGTAGACAAGCGCGACGGCGTTATTAAGACCCCAAAGACGCCGCTGGGCGGCACATATAACATGCTGTTTGCCTCTACCTTCGTCGTGCGCGGCAACGCCACAGCCGTTGTGACGGGCGTGGGGCGCAACACACAGATAGGCGCGATTGCCGACATGTTGGAGGGCGAAACCAAGAGCAAAACGCCCCTTGAACGCAGCTTAGACAGGCTGGGCAAGATAATTTCGGCATTCGTGGTCGCCGTGGCGGCGGTGATTTTTATTTTTTCGGCGCTCGCGCGCGGCGAGATACTGCGCTCGTTCATGACCTCGGTCGCCATTGCGGTTGCCGCCATTCCCGAGGGACTGCCCGCCGTGGTGACCATAATAATGGCTTTGGGCGTGACGCGCATGAGCCGCAAGAACGTTGTTATACGCAAGCTTAAAGCCGTGGAGACGCTGGGCGGTTGCACATGCATATGCACGGACAAGACGGGTACGCTGACGCGCAACAAAATGGAAGTTAAAGCCGTGTGGCAATGCGGGGACGGCGGGCAGTTTTTAACCTGCATGGTCGCCTGCAACAACGCCACGGCGACTTCGGGCGACCCGACCGAAGTCGCGCTTTTAAACTATGCCCGCGCGCAGGGCTGCGGCGAGCCGCCCAAAAGGGTGAGCGAAAACGCCTTTTCGTCCGAGCGCAAAAAGATGAGCGTTAGGGTTGAAAGCGGCGTAACCTACGCCAAGGGCGCGCCCGATATTCTGATAAAGGACTGCACATATACTGCGACGAACGGCGGTTTCCGACCCATGACCGAGGGCGACAGAGCTGCGGTTCTTGCGCGCAACGCTACTTTTTCGGACGAGGCGATGCGCGTGCTCGCCTTTGCATATAAGCGGGGCGAGGGCGAGAGCGACATGATATTTCTCGGTCTGGCGGGGCTGGCGGACGGGCTTAAAAGCGGCGTAAAAGAGGCGGTTGCCGAATGCCGCCGCGCAGGCATTGCCACCGTTATGATAACGGGCGACCACGCCCGCACCGCGCTTGCCGTGGCGAAACAGGCGGGGATATGTTCAGACCCCTCGCTGGTGTACTCGGGCGAGCAACTCGACGCCATGACGAAGAGAGAGCGCGCCGAAGCTATACGGCGGGGCAGGGTGTTTGCGAGGGTGACGCCCGCGCACAAAAACCTTATCGTTAAAATCAAGAAAAATGCGGGCGAAGTTGTTGCCATGACGGGCGACGGCGTGAACGACGCGCCGTCCATAAAATCTGCCGACATAGGCGTCGCCATGGGCATGAGCGGCACCGACGTCACCAAGAGTGTAGCCGACATGGTGATAGCCGACGACTGCTTTACGACGATAGTCGCCGCCGTGCGCGAGGGCAGGCGCATCTCCGCCAACATAAAAAAGACGATAAATTTTTACCTTTCGACCAACCTCGCCGAGGTGCTGGCGATACTAATTGCCACCCTTGCATTTGCGGGGAGCGACTTTTTGCTGTCTACGCAGCTGCTGTGGATAAATCTTATAACCGATTCCTTCCCTGTGCTGGCGCTGGGCGTGGAAAAGGGCGACCCCGACGCCATGCTGCTCCCGCCCGAACGCGCCGAAAAAGCCATACTCAATAAGTCTTCGCTGCTATCCATACTGTGTTCGGGGGCATATATATGCGGGGTAACGCTGGGAGTGTACGCCTATGCGCTGTATAACTTCGGCAACGCCGCCGCAACGACCATGGCATTTGTAACCATATCCTTTGCCGAACTTTTCCACGCGTTCAACGTGCGCAGGGAGCGCCGCTCGGCATTCGGAAAGGGTGCGCTGGCTAACAAAGTACTGCTCGCCACCGTAGCGCTGGGCGTACTCGCCAATGTGACGCTATGCCTTTCGCCCCTTTCGGCGGCGTTCGGCATAGCCGCGCTGACGCCGCTGCAATGGCTGTGCATATTTGCGCTTTCCCTTTCGGTAATACCCTTTATGGAACTTTACAAACTGGCTGCAAAGCTTATTAAAAAGCGCAGATAAATTTACATAAACGCCCAGGCGCGCGCCCGCATAAAGC
>DVHK01000008.1 GCA_018712135.1 Candidatus Coproplasma avicola
AGGCAGTTGCCGCGGCAACTGCCTTAAAATGATTTTTATTTTTTTGAGGATATGTATTCGTCTATCGCTTTTGCCGCTGTTTTGCCCGCGCCCATTGCGAGTATTACTGTGGCTGCGCCGGTGACGGCATCGCCGCCCGCATATACGCCTTCTTTGGATGTTTTGCCTGTGGCTTCTTCTACTATAATTCCGCCGTGCCTGTTTACGTCAAGCCCCTCCGTGGTGCTTTTGATGAGCGGGTTGGGGCTGGTGCCGATTGCCATGATGACGCAGTCGACGGGGATGACGTATTCGCTTCCCGCAATTTCTACGGGTCGGCGGCGACCCTTCTCGTCAGGTTCGCCGAGCTCGCACTTTATTACTTTTATGCCGGTGACAAATCCGTTTTTGGGATTGCGGCGGTCGTCGGAATTGTGATAGCCGAGAATTTCTACGGGATTGTTAAGTATTTTAAACTCTATACCCTCTTCTTCGGCGTGCTCTACTTCCTCTTTTCTTGCGGGAATTTCTTCCATAGACCTGCGGTAGATAATGTAGACGTGTTCGGCGCCCAGCCTCAATGCCGTGCGCGCGGCGTCCATGGCAACGTTGCCTCCGCCGACCACGACTACGGTTTTGGCGTGCATGATGGGCGTGTGGCTGTGGCCGTCGTAAGCCTTCATCAGATTGCTGCGGGTAAGGAATTCGTTTGCAGAATAAACGCCTTTAAGGCTTTCGCCGGGAATACCCATGAACCTGGGCAGACCTGCGCCCGAGCCGATGAATACAGCCTCGTAACCGTCCTCAAATAATTCGTCTACGGTCAGCGTTTTGCCTATTACGACGTTGGTTTCAACGTCTACGCCGTATTTTTTAAGAGTATCGACTTCTTTCTGAACGATGGCTTTGGGCAGCCTGAATTCGGGTATTCCGTATACGAGGACGCCGCCCGCAAGGTGAAGGGCTTCAAATACAGTCACCTTATAGCCCTTTTTGGCGAGGTCGCCAGCGCACGTGAGACCCGAAGGCCCAGAGCCGATGACGGCGACTTTATGACCGTTAGATGCGGGGATCTGCAATTCCCCCGTAAAATTAGCATTGTGGTAATCGGCGACAAAGCGTTCAAGCCTGCCTATGCCTACGGGCTCGAATTTTATGCCGAGAGTGCATTTGCTTTCGCACTGCGTCTCCTGGGGGCAGACCCTTCCGCAGACGGCGGGGAGTGACGACGACTGAGAGATTATGTTGTAAGCGCCCTCGAAGTCGCTCTCTTTGACCTTAGAGATAAACTCCGGAATGGAAATATTAACGGGGCAGCCTTCAACACAGGGGCGGTTTTTGCAATTTAAGCACCTCTGAGCTTCCGCCACGGCGATTTCGGGAGTATAACCGAGCGCCACTTCTTTGAAATTTCTTGCCCTGACTGCTGCGTCCTGGACGGGCATTTCATGTTTTTTAGGTTGAATAGCCATTATTTTACCTCCTGTTTGAAGAGGTTGCAGGTCTCTTCTCTCTCGTGCTTTTCAAAATCGGCGTACATTGTAGAACGTTCCATTGCTTCGTCGAAGTCGACTTCGAATCCGTCGAAGTCAGGTCCGTCGACGCAGGCAAATTTTGTCTGCCCGCCTACAGTAAGGCGGCAGCCGCCGCACATGCCCGTGCCGTCTATCATTATGGGGTTCATGGAGACGGTCGTGGGGATATTGAAGGGCTTTGTCGTCGCGACGACAAACTTCATCATTATAACGGGCCCTATGGCGATAACTTCGTCGTACTTTTCGCCGCTTTCAAGCGCTTCTTTGAGCGGTGCGGTTACTACGCCATGTCTGCCGTAACTGCCGTCGTCTGTCATGATGGTCAGTTTGTCCGAACAAGCCGCAAATTCCTCTTCGAGGATTACGAGGTCTTTATTCCTGAAACCGACTATGGAATGAACTTCGGCGCCCAGTTCGTGGAATTTCTGCGCAACGGGAAGGGCGATTGCGCATCCGACGCCGCCGCCTACTATGCAGACCTTTTTAATGCCTTCCGTTTTTGTCGGCTTGCCGAGTGGGCCAACGAAATCCTGAATGTATTCGCCCTGTTCTTTTGCATTGAGAGCCATTGTTGTTGCGCCGACGACCTGAAAGATAATCTTTACCGTGCCGTTTTGCGTGTCGCAGCCGGCGATTGTGAGGGGTATTCTTTCACCTTCGCTGTCGACGCGGAGAATGATGAACTGCCCCGCCTGTCCTTTTGCGGCGACGAGGGGAGCATAGATGTCCATCATCGTGACTGTGGGGTTGAGTACGCGTTTTGTTACTATTTTGTACATTTGTCAACACTCCTGTTTTATGAGTTTACGTATGCTTTTTATAAGATATATAGGAAAAGGCGCATTGTACTCTTCGGTGTTAAGAACCTGGCAGATTACGCCCTCCTGAGTATGATTGTGTCTGCCGAGCGGCGCGATTACCCTGTCGCCCGCGCAGGGATCATCGAACGGGCACAAATACCAATATTTCATGTCGGCGACATTTGGGTCGTCTGGGAACTGTACCCTCACGAAACACAATACTTCATACATACATATTTATTATAAATTTTTTTGCAGAAAATTGCAAATAAAATAAGACTTGCTTTTATTGCAAGTCTTATTTTTATGAATAAGAAAAATTAATTACTGATAATCGACGACGCCTATCCAGCGGCGGAGGAACTGATCCTCTTCTTTCTTTGCCTTTGTGAGGCGGGAAGCAGCGACGATGGGTATCCACTTCTGAACGTACTGCTTTGCCGTGTCGCTCTTCTTGCAGTAGAGGTCGAGGTATTTTTCTGCAAGAACTTCCTTTCCGTCGAGATAAAACGAAAGGTAAGTTCTCGCCACGTCGGCAGAAGAGTTGCCCTGGGTTGCGTGCGACCAGTCGATGATGTAAGGCGTGCCGTCGGCGGCGATTATGATATTGCAGGGATGGAAGTCGCCGTGGCAAAGATTGAGATGCTTGGGGAGTGCGTCGAGGCGCATGTGAAGGTCGTAGCGCGTAGTTGCGTCGAGGTTTGCCATGCTTATGCTGCCCTGCATTTTATCTTTGAGCTTGTTGAGCATGGGAACTCTTTTTGAAAGAACGGTGCGCTGCAAGTCGACGAACATGTTGAGGTACTCGTCCTCTTTTTCGGGGTGTTCGTGCATAAGCTTGTTGAGCGTCACACCCTCTATGTAGTCCATGGATATGGACCATTTTCCGTCCGCGACCTGAACGGCATGAATTTTAGGGATGTTGAGGTCGGTTTCCTCCACTCTCGCCTGATTGAGTGCTTCGTTCAATATATCGGCTTTGGAATAGCCTTCTTCAAATTCCTTTATGGCAAGGTCGCCGTCGCGGTAAAGTTTTTTGCCGAGCATTTCGGCTACAAGAATTTTTTCGCTCATATTTTCCTCCTTAATTTTTTCCGTAATATGCGTTAAGGTACATCTGCTTGATTTCGCTCATCAATGGATAACGGGGATTTGCGCCCGTGCACTGATCGTCGAATGCCTGTTCGGTCATGTCGTCGAGGCGCGCAAGGAAATCCTGCTCGTCAATGCCGTAGTCCTTGATGGTCTTTTTGATGCCGACTTTGGCTTTGAGTTCGTCGATCGCTTTAATGAGATTTTCAAGGCTTTCGCTGTCGTTCTTGCCGGCAAGACCGAGGCTTTCTGCAACTTCGGCATACCTTCTGAGCGTCTTGGGATGATCGTACTGCGAGAAGGTACCCATCTTTGCGGGAGCTTCTGCGGCGTTGAAGCGAAGGACTTCGTCTATCATGAGCGCGTTTGCTATGCCGTGGGGCAGATGGTGGAAAGCGCCGAGTTTGTGAGCCATGGAGTGGCACACGCCGAGGAATGCGTTGGCGAAAGCCATGCCCGCCATAGTGGCTGCGTTGGCCATTTTCTCCCTCGCCTCGACGTCGGTCTGACCGTTTTCGTAAGCGCGGGGCAGATATTCGAATATTACTTTGAGCGCCTGTTTTGCAAGACCGTCGGTGTAGTCGGTCGCCATCATCGAAGCGTAAGCTTCGAGCGCGTGGGTAACGGCGTCGATGCCCGATGCCGCCGTCAGTCCCTTGGGTGCGGACATGTGGAGGTCGGTATCGATTATAGCCATATTGGGCATGAGTTCGTAGTCGGCAAGGGGATATTTGATGCCAGTCTTTTCATCGGTGATTACGGCGAAGGGCGTAACCTCGGAACCTGTGCCCGCCGACGTGGGAATGGCGATGAAGTATGCCTTTTCACCCATCTTGGGGAAGGTGTAAACGCGCTTTCTGATATCGATAAAGCGCATCGCCATGTCGAGGAAGTCAGCTTCGGGATGTTCGTAGAGCACCCACATAATTTTGGCTGCGTCCATTGCCGAGCCGCCGCCGAGAGCAATTATTGTGTCGGGCTCGAATGCGCGCATCTGGGCGACGCCTTCGAGTGCGCAAGCGAGAGTGGGGTCGGGAGCAACGTCAAAGAATGTCGAGTGACTGATGCCTATTTCGTCGAGCTTATCGGTTATGCACTTGGTGAAGCCGCTCTTATATAAGAAGCTGTCGGTTACGATAAATGCCTTTTTCTTGTTCATGACGGTTTTAAGCTCGTCGAGAGCAACGGGCAGGCAGCCCTTTTTGAGATATACCTTCTGGGGCGCCCTGAACCACAACATGTTCTCCCTCCTTTCTGCCACCGTTTTGATATTTAAAAGATGTTTTACGCCTACGTTTTCAGATACGGAGTTGCCGCCCCATGAACCGCAGCCGAGGGTGAGCGAAGGATTGAGTTTGAAGTTGTAAAGGTCGCCTATGCCGCCGTGCGAGGAAGGCGTATTTACGAGAATACGGCAGGTCTTCATCTTTGCGGCGAAGTAATCGAGCTTATCTTTGCAGGTGGCCACGTTGAGATAAATCGACGAAGTGTGACCGTATCCGCCGTCTGCGATGAGGTGTTCAGCCTTGGCGACAGCGTCCTCGAAACTCGTCGATTTGTACATCGCGAGGACAGGCGAAAGTTTTTCGTGTGCGAACTCTTCGGAGATGTCCACAGATTCAACTTCGCCTATTAAAATCTTAGTGCTTTCGGGTACTTCTACGCCCGAGAGCTGTGCAATTTTATATGCGGGCTGACCGACGATTTTTGCGTTGAGCGCGCCGTTGATTATTATGGTTTTGCGCACTTTGTCGAGCTCTTCGCCTTTGAGGAAATAGCAGCCGCGCGCCGCAAATTCCTTTTTTACCTTATTATAAATTTTGTCTGCGACGATCACCGACTGTTCGGAAGCGCAGATCATGCCGTTGTCGAAGGTCTTGGAATGGATTATCGAGCTGACGGCGAGGAGTATATCGGCGCTGTCGTCAATGATTGCGGGGGTGTTGCCCGCTCCTACGCCGAGTGCGGGTTTGCCGGAAGAGTACGCTGCCCTTACCATGCCGGGGCCGCCGGTTGCGAGAATGGTGTCGACCTCGCTCATGAGAAGGTTGGTCATTTCAAGGTTGGGAATGTCTATCCAGCTTATGATGCCTTCGGGCGCGCCGGCCTCTACCGCAGCCTCGTAAACGACTTTTGCGGCGGCAATCGTGCTCGCCTTTGCCCTGGGGTGAGGGCTGATGATGCAGCCGTTTCTCGTCTTTAAGCAGATGAGCGTTTTGAAAATAGCCGTCGACGTGGGGTTGGTCGTGGGAATGACCGCGCCGATTACGCCGATGGGTTCGGCGATTTTCTGAATGCCGAAAGCCTTATCCTCTTCTATTACTCCGCAAGTTTTTGTGAACTTGTATTTGTTGTAGATATACTCAGCCGCATAGTGATTTTTGATTACCTTGTCCTCAACTACTCCCATGCCCGTTTCTTCAACGGCGAGCTTTGCGAGGGGTATCCTCATTTTGTTTGCGGCAATGGCGCAGGCGAGGAAAATTTTGTCGACCTGTTCCTGTGTGTAGGTCGAATAAATTTTCTGTGCCTCCTTTACCCTTTTGAGTTCGCTTTCAAGCTTTTCAACGCTGTCGCAAACCCCGTAATTAAATTTAAATTCCATATAAAAAACTCCTGTAAGGAAAATTTAAAAACAATATTATTATTTGCAAAATATTTTATCTGTAAAGCGAAAATAAATGCGTGGGTGCCCGTAATGTGTTTAAGTTAGACAATTATGTCATTTCGACTAAGTGAGCATCGCGAACGCATGGAGAAATCTCTTTTTATAACGGCTCATTATCATTGAGATTTCTCCGCTCGCTATCGCTCGGTCGAAATGACAGA
>DVHK01000009.1 GCA_018712135.1 Candidatus Coproplasma avicola
TTGAATGCCATTCAAACGCGCTACCAACTGCGCTATAACCCCGAGTTGATATTTCAAGTATACGTATTATACATTATTCCGCATGATTAAATCAAGCGTTTTTATGTGATTTTATAATTTTTGTCTTTTTAATTATACACGAGATCGACAAAATTTACGTTTATGCGGCGGGCGCAATGCAAACGCGCCCGCCGCACCGCTACAAAATTATTGACCTTTGCGACAAACTTTTTCTTCCGCTCTGCGCTTTTTAGACCTGCGATAAGCAAACTGAATGGCGGCAAGAATTATTGTCACCGCCAGAACGATTGCAAAAATCGGCGCGTACGGACTCATGCAAAACATTATCGCGAATGTGAACGCGCACAGGAATAAATCACCATATATATCGAAGGGAACGGCCGCGGCGCAGACTAAGCTGACCGCCGCAACCGATAGAAAAATTGCGGCGAGCGCCCTGTCGGACTTTTTTTGCACATCAACCTGCGCCGAGGGCAAAGACCTGCCGCGCCGCACCGCAAATGCCAAAAAACAGACGCCTAAAACACCGCAGAATATTGCCGCCGCCCAAGTTAATCCGTAAAAGCCGAACACTTGGGGCAGAAATGTTTTAAGCGCCCATAAAACCGACACGATGAAAAAAGCAAGCCATGCGACCAGCCATATTATAAACTTTCTGTGTTTTATCATATTCTCCCTTCCCTGCCTCTACTGAATTTTGGCGCCGCATTCGGGGCAGAATTTTGTACCCGCCGAAAGGCGCGCGCCGCACCCCGGGCAGGACTTTGAAAGCGAAGTTCCACACTCGGGGCAGAATTTTGCGTTTGCGGGAAGCTGAGCCCCGCATTCGGGACAGGTTGAACCGCCTGAGGCGCTTTGCGTAATTTCCCTGCCCAAATCGGCGCCGATGCCTAACCCCAGCCCCGCGCCCACTATTGAACCCGCACCGGGATTTTTAGCCGCCTCGACCATAGCGTCGGCGCGGGCTATGCGGGCGTACAGGTCGGCATTGCCGCGCAGAACGCCCAAGCGGGCGTTTTCGTCTATCGCCTTTTCGACCTCGGGCGGTAGCGAAAGACTTTCAAAATTAAAGGTCGACAGCTCCATTCCCAGCGCCTTGAAGCGGGGCGCGAGCGACTTTAACACCGAAGCCGAAAGTTCGATGAGGTTTGCCGACATATCGGCAACGCCTATGCCGCAGCTGCCGAGAGCGTCGGATATGCCCATGACGAGCATTGAGCGGATGTAATCTTCGACGTCGGATGTTCTGAACGAGGGACGGGCGCCCGAAAGCTCCTTCAAAAACGTGAAGGCGTCGCTCACCCTGAAAGAATAAGTTCCGTAGCCGCGCACTCGCACCGCGCCGAGAGAGGAATCGTTGATAATGACGGGCGTGGCTGTTCCCCACTTGTGGTTGACAAACTGCCGCGTGCTGACAAAGTAAATGTCCGATTTGAAGGGCGATTCGAAGGCGTACGCCCACGAGAGGAGCGCAGTCAGAATGGGCAAGGTGTCGGTGTCGAGCTTATACATGCCGGGCTTGAACACGTCTGCCATGGTGCCGTTGTCGCAGAAAACCACCGTCTGCCCCTCCCTTACCGTCAGTTTTGAGCCGCGCTTGACAATGTTCTTGCGCGTGTCGAATTTGTGAATTATTTCGTCGGGCGATTGCTCAACCCACTCTATTACGTTTAATAATGCCATACTGCACCTCCGCCGCACGTGCGGCTATATTTGTTTAATTAATTATACAACGATGTGCCGCTGTTGTCAATATGCATATTGACAACGGCGGCGTAATTGGTTATAATATAGATATGAAAAAAGTAAATTCTTATACAAATAAGCTGCTTGCTTTATCGATAATACTTTCGGTAATGTTTGTTGCGGGCATACCTATGATAATACTTGGCGCCAACGGCAGAATTTGGGCAATAATGTGGGTTGGCATAGCCTTTACCGCGATAGGTTTTTACGGAACGCCCATTGCGTGGTCGGTTTACGGCTCGGCGCATACGCTCAAACGCATTGTTTACGCCGTTACGCAGGAACATTTATATACCGTTCATGAGATTGCCGCACAACTATCCATGAGGGAAAGCAACGTGCGCTCACAGCTTGACAGATGTTTTGCAAAAAACTTTCTTGAAGGCTACAAGCGCGAGGGCGATGCGATAGTACTGAATGAAAACGTTGCGGCGGGCAAAAAGCAGATGTTTGCCGAATGCCCATATTGCGGCGCAAAATTTACATATACCGCCGACGACGCGCGCTGCCCCTACTGCCGCTCGCCCGTAAAAAAATAAAATATTGAAAGCACTAAAAATCCCGCAGGTCACCCTGCGGGATTTTTTTAATGCGATTTACTTAAATTTATCGGCTCAATATATCGTCGACGAACAATTGCATATGCCGCCAGGCGGCTTTGCTCTCTTTAAGGCGGGGAAACATATACGCAAAGTCGTGCCACATGCCGCCGTATTCATGAAATTGCACTCTCACGCCGCTCTGCCGCGCGCGGCTGACGAGCATGTGGCTGTCGCTCGCCGAAGTTTCGAGCCCTCCGCACGAGACGAACATATCGGAAAAACCGCGAAAATTGCCATATGCGGGCGAAAGCAGCGGTTGAGTTTTGGGCGTATCGCCGCAGTAGGGGCTTATGCGCCTGACCGCCGAGGCATATTGCGCATAGCTCTGGCTTTTAGGCAAGCCGTAAAGGGGGTCGGCGCGGCCGTTATATTCATACGAGGCGCCCGAAGCCGCCATGTCGACATACGGCGATATGCATATGATTGCAGCGGGCAGGCCCATTCCGCCGTCGCGCAGCCTTAAACAGGCTGAAAGCATTAAATTTGAGCCGAAGCTGTCGCCTATGGTTATTATGCGGTTGCCTTTGAGCGCGCCCCGCGAGAGCGCGCAATATGCCGCAAAGCACTCGTCGTGCACGAACGGCGGCTGCGCGCAGCGAAATCATAGCTCGGCCAGCCGTTTATGCATATTGTCTATGAGCGGGTTGATTATCAGTCCGACAAGCACGCCTGATTTAATGTAGCAACACACCTCGTTCCACAGCCCGTAGAAGGCGCACCTGGCGTCGCACTTGGGGCTTGCGCCGTATTGGCGCATATATGTCTGCCGCAATTCGAAGCGTTTGCCCGTGAGGTTGTCGAACTGAAAGAGGTCATACTCCCTGTCGGCATACATGCTGTTGAGGGGATCTATAAACCCGCAGAGATTGCCCCTTTCATCCACCATTATATTTGCAATGTTGAGGTCGCCGTGAATGAGGCAGGCTTCGCCGAACCCGCCCGAAAATATCTGACCGAAGCCCTCCCACGCGGCGCGCATGGCGCGAATTATTTTGTCTGAAAGCTGCCCCGAGGCGTGCATATCCTCCGCCCTTTGCATGACCTGTGCGGCAAATGGCTTGTAATAACTCAGCCAGTCCGCACAATCGGGGGAGAGCGTGTCGCCGAACAACCGGCTTTTGCAGCTGTGGATTGCGTGCAGGGCCTGGGTGACCTGCGCGGCGAAGTCGAGCCGCTTTTCGCGGCTTTTGAGGAGCAGTTTAAGCGACATGAGCGCGCTTTTGCCTTCGATATACTTCATGACATAACACCCGACGGGAATGCGGCCGTCGGGCGGGCGCACGGCGATTACCTGCGGCATAGTTACGGGGCAATGGCGGGCGAGCAGTTCAAGGTCGTGCGTTTCCTTTTTGAGCATGTCATTCGCCGCGATAAATTTTACGGCGAACTTTTCGCCGCCCGCCGACGTTATGCGGCACACCCTGCCGAACGATCCCCCGCCTATATATGCCGACGAAGCGACCTTTATACCCATTTCGCCCGCGACCTGCACGGCGCAGTCGCGGGCGGATTTTTTATTCATGTTTATGTTTTTTGCCCTTTCAACCAACATTTTATCACCACCGATTATTACTTATTACCATTTTACACGGCGGGCGCACGGCGGGCAATATCCGCGCGTTACCTTTTTGTTTCCCCGCATTGCATTATGCCCGCGCGCCTATGTTTTGAAGACGGCAGCGCGGTATTGCGCGGGCGTAAGACCGTATTGACGAAAGAACGCCTTGTAAAAGCCGGACGGATTGTCGTATCCCACCTCGCGCGAGATATCCTCCACAGGCATGTCGCCTTCGGCGAGGAGACGCTGCGCGCACTCCATGCGGCAGAGTGCGAGCAGTTCGGAAAAGCTTTTGCCCGTGTCCCTTTTTATGAGGCGGCTGAGGTAATTGGCGCTGTAACCTTTGAAAGCCGCATAGCCGCCCAGCGTTGCCCCGCGCATATGCCCGAGCAAATAGGCGCGCACCTCCTCTTCGGTTGCGCACGGTTTTGCGCGCCGTGAAAGTTCGGAAAACAGCACCGTAAGGTAGCCGCGGATGACGTTCTGACTCACCCTCCCCTGACATTCAAACAGCTTTAATATGGAAAAAACCGCGTCGGCGGGAATGTTGCCGAGGGGCAAAACTACACCGCTCGCAATGCCATCAACAGACTGCCCGCCGCACTGCGCGAAGAGTTCTTGGGGGATTACCATCTTTAAAATAATGTCGCCCGCGCGGCACCTTTCGAGCGAGTGAACTGCCTGCGGGCAAACTATGACGCACTGACCCTGCTGGAGCGCCAGCCTTTTATTATCTGCAAGGCGCTGCACGCACTTTCCCCTGCTGACATAAATTATTTCGTAAAAGTCGTGCGAATGGACGTAGGGAAGCTGGCTTGAAGTGTGCTTTTTTACATAAAACTGCGCGCTCGATCTTACGGGAATTGTATTCAGCGACAGGGGCGCGCCCGAAAGGAACGCACCCACGCTTATGCGGCGCGAGCGCGCCTCTTCCAATATCTCGCCAAAGTTTGAAAATTCCCTTTCGGCGACGGTAAGAAAGGCTTTTTCGTCGCCCGAAAGGCAGTTGTCTTCGCTCTCCTGCATGTCGAGCTTTGCACAGAATGAACTTATCATGGCTATATGATACCACCACTGCGGCAAAAAATCAAGGGTAGATATTATTTTGCGCGTTATACATTGTAATATGGCGAAGAAAGCGGCGTGCGCGGAAATAATTTATT
>DVHK01000053.1 GCA_018712135.1 Candidatus Coproplasma avicola
GCAACATTCGTTGCGCGCCCGCCGCCCTCATTTTATGCGATCCGCGGCGGGATGTTTGCAAAAGCGCGTTTTATTATCTGTCATTTCGACTAAGTCGCCGCAATAAAAATTGCGGCGGCGCATGGAGAAATCTCTGCCGCAACTACCTGATGCATTCCGGTAAACCGCCATATTTTCGCAGCCCCGTTTTGCCGCGCATTTTGCGGCAGATTTGCAGTAATATTTTCATAAAATATTTTTTGCCCTCAGCTGTTGAATAATGCATTGTAATGTGTTATAATTAAAGGGTAATAATTTACTTTCAAGGAATAATTATGGCGGCAAACAAAAAGAATAAACAATTTGACCTCATTGAACTCGACGGCGAGCTGTTGAATTTTGTGTCGTATGCCACATATTTCAACCGTATTCCGCTGTTTACAACTCTCCGCGTATACAATAACGCGGAGGAGGACATAGAGGAAGTTGCCATCGCCCTCTCGGGCGACGGCGCTCTTGTAATGCCCGCAACCGTAAATCTGCCCGTATTGCAGGCGCAGAGCAGTACGGAAGTTAAGTTTCCTCCCCTTTTAAATCCTAAATTTCTCGCCGATTTAAAGGAGATGCAAATCTGCAAGGTTATCGTAAAGGTCACCTGCGGCAAAAAGGAAATCTGCTCGCTCTCCGCCGACGTAACCGCCCTGCCAATGGATATGTGGAGCGGTCTGTCGGGCAGCGTCGAAATGTTGTCCGCACACGTCCGCCCCAAACTTTCCGACTGCCAGAAGGTGCTCGCCGAAGCCGGGCTGCAACTCAAAACATGGGGCTTTTCTCAGGAATGGTCGGGCTATTCGGGCAACGATAAAAACGCTGTCCGCGGCGGCATCGCCTCCATATTTTCGGCAGTGCGCAACCTCAATATGGAGAGGGGGGAGGATTGCGATCTCAGCCTGCCTGTGCGCGTCGGCAACCTTGCGGAAGTGGTGGAAGAGCGCACAATTTCCCCTCTCGGCATGGCTTGTTTTGCGGCGTCCTGCCTTGAAGCGGCAAAACTCAATCCTGTAATCGTCCTCGGTAAAAATAAGCTCGGTGTGGGAATATGGCTTTATGAAAGCTGTTTCACGACGACCTTGCAGGACGACATGTCGGTTATAGAGCGCTACATCGCAGACGGAGTGAACAACCTCGCCATAGTCGACGTGGACGATCTCTTCGCTCACAAAAACGCCAGCTATACGACCTCCGCGGCGCATTTTTCCGCCGCGCTCACTGCGGGCAAGTTTGAAGTGCTGCTCGACGTGAAGCGCTGCCGCATAGGCGGAGTGTTCCCCATGCCCATAAAGGTAAAATCGGGTTCGTCGTACGAAATTCTCGCCGACAATCAGTTTTCATACGACGCCCGCCCCAAGGACATAATCGATGCGTCCAAGCTCGACTTCGGGCGCGAATCGACCAAGGATAAAAACTGGGAAAGGCGCCTTCTCGACCTGTCGCTGCGCAACAATCTGCTGGCTTTCAGGTTCCGCCGCGACGCCATTCATCTTTTAACCTACGATGCCGCCGCCTTTCTGGAACGCGTGGGCGACAGGGAAAAATTAACCATAAACGCCAACGCCAACACCATAGAGGGCGCGCTCTACTTCGGCGGGGGCGGTAAACTCAAAGGTCTGTGCGAACTCATCGACATCGAGCTTGCGCAGGGCATAGTGCGCTCTTACGCCCGCGCCGACGGCTTGCGCGAAGCGTCCAATTCGCTCATCCGCAAGGCGCGCTCAACGCAGGAAGAGGTGGGCGCCAACACCCTCTTCATGGCGATAGGCTTCTTGAAGTGGTGCGAACAGGGCGAAAAGGAATATAAATACGCCCCGCTCGTGCTCATGCCCGTCACCCTCAAAAAAACAAAAACGCAGGGCGTCGAGCTTGAACTCACCTACGAATATCAGGTAAACACCACCCTTCTCGAATTTTTAAAAGTCGAGTTCGGCATAGACGTGCGCGGGGTGGAGGATGCAAATTTAACCCCCGCCGAAATTTTAGCCGTCGTCCGCGCAAAGACTGCCAACATGAGCGGCTGGCTCGTTCACGACGACATATATATAGCCCAATTTACTTTCGCCCGCTACGCGATGTGGGCGGATGTAAAGGCAAACATGCCTGAATATAAAAAGAACGCTCTCATAGCAAGTCTGCTTACAAATACCAACAAACTGGGCGAAAACAAGCTCGAGGGCGTAAGCGAGGACGACAGCGACCCCGAGGAAGTTTTAACTCCGCTTTCCTGCGATTCCTCGCAGTACGCCGCCGTTTCGGAGTCGGCAAAGGGCACAACTTTTGTCCTTCACGGCCCCCCCGGCACGGGCAAGAGTCAAACCATAACCAACATAATCGCCAACGCCCTTCATTCGGGCAAGCGCGTGCTATTCGTCGCCGAAAAGCTGGCGGCGCTGCAAGTCGTCAAAAAGAGGCTGGACGAAATAGGTATAGGCGAATTCTGCTTGGAGCTGCACTCCGGCAAGGCGGCGCAGAAGTCCGAAATAGTCCGCTCGATAGAAAATACCCTCGCCTTAAAGGACGAATATGCTGAGGGCGAAAAGTTCGACGCCGACGCCCACAAGATAGTCGAGGACAGGCAGAAATTAAAGTCGCCGTTAATGGCGCTGCATAAAAAGCGCCGCCTCGGCGTGTCGGTTTACGAGGGCATACTCTACTACTTGCAGAACAAAAACGCGCCCGAGCTCGTCAATATCGAGTCTACTTTCTACGACGGTCTGACCGCCAAAAAACTCGCCGAATACGAGAGTATGCTCATGACGGCGCAGGCGGCGGCAAAGGAGTGCGGCGGCGTTTACCGCTCGCCCTTTAACGGCGTCAATCTTGCCGTCTGCGATGAAAAAGTGCAGGCGTCCGTGCTGTGCTCGGCAGAGGTAGTGCTCGCCGAATTGAAGCACCTTAAAAACTATCTCGGGCTCTTCCTCGATACGTTCAACCAAAAAATTTCGGCTTTCACGTCCAAAAAACTGCAAAGCCTCGTCGATATCTGCACGGTTTTAAAGGAAGACAAGCTCAAAAACTTTTTCAGCTGCGACGAGAGCGATTTTTACGTATTCTTCAACGCTAACCTGCGCTACGATGCCGAAGTGCGCAACTGGCTGACCCGCTTCAAGAGCCTGCCCGACCTCGGCAAGCTCGCCGACGAAATCGAAACCGAAATAGACAACTGGGGCGAAAATTACCGCTCGTCGCGCACGTTGCTCGCCGTCATAAGGCGTATAAACCGCTGCGCTCGCACGCCCATGGCGGAGAGCGAGGAGCTCGAATGGATCAAGCGCGCGTACGAGATTGAGCAGGCGCGCCGCAAGATCCTCGGCTTTACCAACCTTTCGTCTTACTTTTTGGGGTTGGGCAACAACATTAACGACAAAAAGCGCGAAGAATATATGCGCCCCATATATTCGTTGCACGAAAGCTGCGCAAGCGTGTTCATGGACTACAACGGCGACGCGTTTAACAGCGTGTGCGCCCGCGCGGCTGACGGTCACTTGAAGCCACTTTTGACGGGCTTCATATCGGCGGCTGTCGCCTTTGTCAAGGCGTGCGACCACTTCAACAGGGTCATAAAGTGCGATAAAAACCTCGTCGTCGACGACGACCTGTTCGACTATTACAACAACAAGTGCACCTCGCTCATCGACAGCATAGACATGCTGCCCGCATGGTGCCTTTACAAAGCTACAGCTAAAAAGCTCAACGACAGCGGACTGACGTTCATCACCGACGCCATGGAGTCGGGTCAGCTCAGCAGCGAAAAAATTCTGTCGGCGTTCCGCAAAAACGTCTACCGCAACTTCATTCAGACAAATATACCCGCGGACGAAAATCTTTCAACCTTCTCTGCGGCGCTGCTCGACGAAACCGCGCGCGATTTCTCGCAGGTGCTCGACGAATTCGCCCAGCTCACCCGCCACAGAATACGCCACGACCTCATTTCCCGCCTTCCGTCGTCTGTCACCGAAGGCCCGCTCGCGCTCGAACTCATGGCGTTCACCCGCCAGATAAAGGGCAACATGCGCGCGTTCAACCTGCGCACGTTGTTCACCGACTTCCCCGAACTTTTAAAGGTAGTCGCGCCCTGCCTTCTCATGAGCCCTTCAACCGTGTCTCAGTATCTGCCGCCCGACCCTCAGCTCTTCGACATCGTCATTTTCGACGAGGCGTCCCAGATGCCCACGTGCGAAGCGGTGCCCTCGCTCGCCCGCGCAAAGAGCGCCATTATAGTCGGCGACCCCAAGCAGATGCCGCCCACGTCATTTTTCGTCAATATGGAAACCGACGAGGACAATCTTGAAGCCGAAGATCTCGAATCGGTGCTCGACGATTGCCTCGCCCTCGGCATTCCCGAAAAGCATTTAAACTGGCACTACCGCTCAAAGCACGAAAGCTTGATCGCTTTCTCCAACATAATGTATTATTCGTCCCGCCTGTGCACCTTCCCCTCGCCCGACGCGATGGACAGCCGCGTAAAGTTCCGCTATGTTCAGGGCGGCGTGTACGAAAGGGGCGGCACAAAGTGCAACAAGCAGGAGGCGGAAGAGCTCATTTCGGCAGTCATCGCCCGCTTGAAGGACCCCGCAAAGCGCAATTCGAGCATAGGCGTGGTCACGTTCTCCACGCCCCAGCAGGTCTACATCGAAAAATTGCTGTCAAAGCGCATAATAGACGAGGGGCTCGAAGACGTCGCGTTCGAGCGCGAAGAACCGCTCTTCGTCAAAAATCTCGAAAACGTTCAGGGCGACGAAAGGGACGTAATTCTCTTTTCGGTGTGCTACGGCCCCGACGCGTCGGGCAGAATATCATTAAACTTCGGTCCCTTAAACCAGCTCGGCGGCTGGCGCAGGCTCAACGTCGCCGTTTCGAGGGCGAGGGAAGAGATGGTAATTTACGCCTCTATGCGCTATTCTATGATAGACCTTTCGCGCACCACATCGCGCGGAGTGGCGGGGCTCAAAGCCTTCCTTGAATTTGCCGAAAAGGGCAGAACGACCATCGCCCAGCCCTCGGACGAGATGATTATCAACAAGAACGGCATAGGCAGGTTTGTCGCCGCCGAACTCGCGCCCTACGGCTACGAGTGCCGCACCGACGTGGGCGTTTCCGACTTCAAGATAGACGTCGCCGTCATCGACCCCAAGAACAAGCACAACTTTATCCTCGCAATACTCTGCGACGGCACTACCGACTTCTCGGTCAAAGACCGCTCTGTAATGCAGGTTCAGACGTTAAAGCGCAACAACTGGAACGTAATAAGGCTGTATTCCATCAACTTCTTCAACAATCCAAAAAGGGAGATAAAGAAGATAAAGGAATATCTGGATAAGCTCACGTCCACGCAGAGCGCGACGGCAGGCACCTACAAAAAGAATTACCGCTTTGCAAAGGTAGAGGAAACGCCCCTTGATTCGTCTGTAATACTCGGCGGAGAGCGCGACGGCGACATTATAAAGGTCATCCGTTCGGTAGTCACGGCGGAGGAGCCCATCTCCGCGCAGTTCCTCGTAAAGCGAGTGCTGTCGCTCTTCGGCATTCCGAGGTACGGCTCCAAGCTCGAAAACAAAATACTTTCGCTCGTTTCTGCGTGTGCCTTCAAGAGTGTAAACGCCCTTGGCAACACCTATTATTACAAGACGGACAAGGCGCTCTCTTACGACCGTTACCGCGTGGAAAACGGCACGCAGGTGCGCTCGTCGGATACCGACTATACGCCATACGACGTTATTTCGCTCATAAAAGCCATACTTTTAGACAAGGTCAGCATGTATGCCGACGAACTTGTTTCGGCGGTGATAAAGGGGTTGGGCGTTCCCCGCTCGTCCGATAAAATGACGGCGTTCATAAACGCCTGCATAGACGAAGGCGTAAACGTCGGTCTGTTTATCCGCAGCATATCCGACAGGATATCGCTCAGCTGACCATGCGGCGCAAAAGAATAGTAAATTTCAGGCTGCCTTTCGCCGCCGCGCTCGCACTCGTGTGCGGCGCGGCGGCTTCGTATGCCTTTGAATTTTACGGTATCGACTATTTTTATCTTATTACGGTTGTGCCGGCCGCAGCCGTAATTTTTATTGTTTTGCTGCTCTTAAATCGTCCGCGGGCGGATATCGCGCAGTTTTTCATTGTTGTAGTATTTGCGGCGTTGGGTGCGGCATATACTGCGATCATTCTGTCGTCGTACGCCTCGCCGCCCGCAATTTCGGGCGCGTCCGCCCAAATTACGGGAGTAGTGGAGGAGGTGCGCACAACAGCTTCGGGTCAGCCCTGCCTCGTGCTGTCGCACGCTTATGCAAACGGCGTCGCCCTCAGCGGCAAAATAATATGCTATCTCTCCGGCGAAGCGGGCGGCGCCGTATCTCCCGGCTACACCGTCACGCTGACGGGCTACATCGGGCACTACGATCTGTTCTCGTTCGGCTCGCTCGACTACCGCATATCCGACGGCATAAGGTATTACGCCTCGTGCCAGGGCAACCTGCAATACAGCTACGGTTTTTCTCTCTTCGGGTGGTTTCGTTCGGGCATATATGCCATCCTTTTCGACAATCTCGACTTTGAAACCGCCGCCGTCGCCTACGCAATGATAACGGGCAGCACGCAGGATATCTCCTCGCAGACGCTCTCCGCATTCCGCTACGGAGGCGTGGCGCACATATTCGCCGTGTCGGGTCTCAACATAACCGTGCTATACGTCTCCGTCACATGGTTGTTGAAAAGGCTGCGCGCGGGGAAATGGTTTACGGCGGTCGCCGGTCTGCTTGTCATATTCGTGTATACGGGCATCTGCAACTTTACCCTCTCCGCCGTCAGGGCGGCGGTCATGTGCGCCGTCGCGTGCCTTTCGTCGCTTACGCGCAACAAGTACGACGGTCTCAATTCGCTGTCGCTTTCGGTCATAATAATCGCGCTCATAAACCCTTTAAATCTGTTTGATGTGGGTTTTATCCTCTCGGTGAGCGCAATGCTGGGCATAATCTTGCTTTCGCCCAACATAAATCACGTTCTTCGCAGGCTGCCCACGGGGCTGAGGAGCAATATTACCATGAGCGTCAGCTCGCAGATAGCCACCCTGCCCGCGCTGCTGCTCACCTTCGGCTACATATCGGGCGCGGGGCTGCTTCTCAACATAATAGTGCTGCCCCTTTTGTCGTTTTTATACGTGTTCATGTTCGCATGTGTCGCAATATGCGCCGTCGTCCCTCCCGCAGCTGTTGTTCTCCCCTATGCGGCGCTGCCCTTGCAGGCGGTAATAAATTTTTTTGTGCAGTCCGGCTTTGAAAATTCGCTCATCTCGGGCTTCGGGGGATGGTGGATCGCCTTAATAGTCTTTGCGGGCGTCGCCGTCCTGTCCGACAAGTTCAACTTTACGCGCTCTTTCCGCGCCGCCGCTGGCGGAGTATGCGCCCTGTGCATGGCGCTGTGTTGCACCCTCGGCGGAGTGGTTCCGGGCGGTCAGACGCGCATAGTCGCGGGCGGATATTATAACGGCGGCATGGTAATCGTCCGTTCGCAGTCGGGCACGGCGCTCATCGTCGTGTGCGACACCTACGCGGGCGGCATAAATTCTTTCGTCAACACTTACGCGCCCGAAGGGGTGGACGACCTCATAATAATCGGCGGCGACGGCTGCGCGGCTTACTATTACGAATGTGGCGTCGACGTTAAAAACGTCTGGCTGCCGCCCTCGGAAATACCCGTCGGGCTGGACGGCGCGCAGGCGCACTACGAGGCGCAATTTCAATTGCACGGCACATATTATGCGTTCACCGACTCTTATACCTTGACGGCGACGGCGAACGGCGTCACGTTTGCCGTCGCCGCGGGCGATGTTGCAGACGTCGGCTCTGCCGATATCCTCTTCACGGTCAACGGCGACATTTCCTGCCCCGCCGAAATATCCGTGTGTTTCGACGGCGAAGGGTGCGATTATAATCTGTATGTGCAGGGGCGCTTGCAATTTATCGCAAAGGGTGGTAAACTAATATCGGCGGGATAACCGCGCGCAGGTCTGCGCACGGCTCAACTCCGCGGCGACATCGCCAACTTGGTGACATTATGAAATATACAGAGCTTAAAAACGACATAGCGCAGGGCGACCGCAGAATATACCTCTTCGAAGGAGAGGACGCCTATTTCCGCACGCACGGCGAGGAGCAGGTCAAAAAAGCTTTCCTTACCCTGCCCGAACTCAATTTCGCTGCCTTCGACGGTTCTTCACTCAAAGGCAGGGCGCTTGCAGAGCTCACGTCGGCAATGGCGGCGTACCCCTTCATGGCGGAAAAGCGCATAATAAGGGTGAGCGAATTTTACCCGACCGATGCTGACTACGATAAATACTTAAAGTCTGCATTTGAAAACTGCGCAGAAAGTACGATACTCATCATCGTCAACCAGGGCGCGGGCAAGGGCGCGGCGTTGAAGCGCAAAAAGTGCATAGCTTATTTCGACTGCTCTCATACCGACGACGAAACCGTCACCCGCTGGGTATATGCCACTTTAAAGCGCGCGGGGTTCGCCTCCGACGTTCAGGCTTGCCGCAACGTCGCCGAATATTGCCTGTGCGACATGGCGCGCGTCTCCTCCGAGGTGCAGAAGATCATCGAATACGGCGTATCTCCCGTCACGGCTGAAATCGTCGAACAGCTCGTCTATAAGGACGCCGACTATCGGATATACGAAATGACCGACGCCGTCGCGGTGAAAAATTATTCGCGTTTTTTGACTATTTGCGGCGAACTCTCCAAAAAGAGCGCCGACAAATCAATGGTAATTTCGGCTCTGCACAGATACTTCAAAAACCTGCTCATAATCCTCACTTCTGACGAGAGCGCGGCGTCGCTCGCGGCAAAACTTAAAATGCCCGAATTCGCCGTGCGCAAAAGCGGCGACAGGGCGCGCGCTTTCGGAAAAGAGCGGCTGCTGTATTACACGGGCGCGCTTTACGATTTTTCGGCGCGCATGCGCTCGGGCAGACTTTCGCCCGACGGCGCGTTTTATTGCTCTCTTGCGGCAATATTGTTCGGCTGATGCGTAAATTTTGCGCTCTGCGCGCAAAATAATGGCGGAAATCGCTTTATTTTTGAACAAAAAAATAATATAATATTTGTAAGCTTACGCGCGGGCGCACGCCTGTGCGCCCGCGCGCTTGTTTTTTCAAATGTATTCACGGGGTCGCGTATGAATTCTTGGCAACGGATAGGCAACAAACTGGCGGGCATGTGGGAAGGCTTTGACTGGACTTACGTCGTCCAGTTCATAGCTTTTGCCGTGCTGTTTTACCTTGTCTTTAAAATTTTAAAGGAGAATAAGGGCGGCAAATTCATCGCCATACTCTGTGCGGCAGTCTTTGTGTTCGGCGTCGCCTGTTCGTTTTCAGACAACATCAGCTCACAGACGCTGCTCATTCTCATTTTCATCGCGGCTATCGTCGTCGTCACCATGTTCAACGTAGAAATCAAGCGCGGCATGCTCGACGCCGGCGCCCGTCGCCACATTGCCCGCTCCGATATGACCGTCGGGCATATTGAAAAAATAATTCAGGAAATCATCCGTGCCGTGCAGGATATGTCCAAAACCAATACGGGCGCTTTGATAGTTCTCTCCAACGAAAACCTGCCGGAGGGCATAATCTCTTCGGGCACGGTCGTCAATGCCGACATAACCTCACCCATGATAGAGGCGGTGTTTTACCCCAAAGCTCCTCTGCACGACGGCGCAATGATCATCGAAGGCGACAAAATTCACGCCGCCGGCTGCTTTCTTCCAATAATCCAGAACGACAGTCTGCCCCAGGAACTCGGCTCCCGCCACCGCGCAGCCCTCGGCGTCACGTCTGTCGCATCGGTCACGGCGATAGTCGTCTCGGAGGAAACGGGCATAATAACCATCGTCAAAAACGGCGAATTCCGCAAGCGTTACGCCAGCGACATCGACCTCAAAAATGCCCTTTCGCAATATTATTGGTCAGACCTTACCGCGGAGAATTGACATGAAAAAGTTTTCTAAATTCATAAAAGACGTATTCACAAAAAATATCGATATAAAGCTGCTTGCAATAGCCATTGCGGTTGTTGCCGTCATCTTCATCAATATACCCAACGCATAAGGAGGTTTCAAAAGTGGACGTTTTGAAGATCCCCAATCTGCTTCTGCCCGCGGGCAAAGACCTTTCCGCGTGGGCGGTAGTTGCCTGCGACCAGTTTACGTCCGACGGCGAATACTGGCGCAATTTAAAGGCGTTCGTGGGAGATAAGCCCTCTGCGCTCAATCTCATTTACCCCGAAATATACCTCGGTCACGACACCGAAGAGCGCATTGCGCGCATCAATGAAAACATGTACTCCTATTTAAGGCAGGGCATGTTCAGGGGGATGCGCGGGCTCGTCCTCGTCGAGCGCACAACACAATCGGGCACGCGCACGGGCATAGTGCTCGCCGTCGACCTCGAAGAGTATTCTTACGAAAAGGGATCGCACACCCTTATACGCTCAACCGAAGAAACCATTGCGGAGCGCATTCCGCCCCGCGTGCAAATCCGCCAAAACGCTCCCATCGAGCTTCCGCATATAATGTTATTGTACGACGACCGCGACGGCAGGGTGCTCTCCTCGGTAAAGAGGGGCAAAACTCTGTACGACTTCGACCTCAACATGGGCGGCGGGCACGTCGTCGGAAGCCGCATCGAAAACGGCGAAGAGGTGCTCTCCGCCATGTATTCGCTGGCGGATATGTCGGAGTGTATGCAAAAATACGGCGAAAGCGACCGCCTTTTATTTGTCGTCGGCGACGGCAATCATTCCCTGGCTGCGGCAAAGGTCTGCTGGGACAATTTAAAAAATTCGCTCACTCCCGAAGAGCGTACCTCTCACCCCGCGCGCTACGCGCTCGTCGAGGCGGTAAATATCCACGACAAAGCCCTGCGTTTTGAACCCATTCATCGCCTGGTAAAGACGGATAAGCCCGATCTTTTCGTTAAATATCTGCAACTCGGCGGCGAAGGCAAAGCCGTCGTGGCGGTGGACGGCAGGAGGGGCGCGGTGCATTTCCCCCTGAATATTCCCGAGGGAATACGCGCGCTCGATAAATACATAGCTCAATTTATCGCAAAGCACGGGGGCGAGGTCGATTACATTCACGGCGACGGCGAACTCAAAGCGCTCTCGCGCGAGGGCATAGGAATAATGCTCCCCGCAATCTCCAAGGACGACCTTTTCCGCCTGGTAATACAGGGCGGCAACCTGCCCCGCAAAACCTTCTCCATGGGCGACGGCAACGAAAAAAGATATTATATAGAAGCAAAGGCAATCAAATAAATTATGGCTTTAAAAGTATGTAAATTCGGCGGCACGTCCATGGCGGACGGGCACACGATGACCAAAGTTAAAAATATAGTACTTAGCGACCCCGACAGGCGCTACGTCGTCGTTTCCGCGCCAGGAAAGCGTTTTTCGGGCGACATAAAGGTGACCGATCTTTTATATAAATGCTACTCCGAACTCATGGAACACGGCGACTGCAAGCTTGCATTTGCCGCCGTCCGCAAGCGCTTCGAGGGCATAGTCAGGGAGCTGGGGCTGGACTTCGACATGGCTTCCGTCCTCGACAAAACCGAGGCGCGCATTGATAGCGAGCGTAGCGAAGAATTCACGGCGTCGCGCGGCGAATATCTCGCGGCGGTCGTAATGGCTCAGCTGCTGGGCGCTCAGTTTATCGACGCCGAGGACGTCATTTTCTTCGACGAAAACGGCGCTTTTGAGGATAAAAAGAGCTATGCTGCCATCGCTGCGGCGACGGAGGGGGTTAAACTCGCCGTCATCCCCGGATTTTACGGCAGGGGCGCCGACGGAAAAATAAAAACATTTTCGCGCGGCGGCTCGGATATTTCGGGCGCGATAGTTGCCCGTGCGGTCGGCGCAAGCGTCTACGAAAACTGGACGGACGTGTCGGGCTTTCTCGCGTGTGACCCGCGCATAGTCGACAGCCCCAAACGCATAAAATCGCTCTCGTATAAGGAGCTGCGCGAGCTTTCGTATATGGGCGCAAACGTCCTCCATTCCGAAAGCATTTTCCCCGTCCGCAAGGCTAATATTCCCATTTTAATAAAGAATACTTTCCGCCCCGAGGACGAGGGTACTTCCATTTTGCCCATAGCGCAGTATAAGCCCAGCGGCAACATAGTCACGGGCATCGCGGGCAAAAAGAATTTTACGGTTATTTTCATCGAAAAATCGCACATGAATTCGGAGGTGGGTTTTGTCCGCAAAGTTCTCTCCGTGCTTGAACGTTACGGCGTTTCGGTCGAACATATTCCCTCGGGAATCGACACCATGTCCGTCGTTGTCGAAAGCGACAGCCTCGATAATTTCAAGCTTGAACAGATTTTGGAGAGCATAAAGGCGGAGGTGGAGCCCGACTTCATGCGCGTAAGCGAAAATATCGCCCTCATCGCCACTGTCGGTCACGGTATGTCGTCCTCGGTCGGTACTTCGGCGCGCCTCTTCAAGGCGCTCGCCGATGCGGGCGTAAACGTAAAGATGATAGACCAGGGCTCGTCAGAGCTCAATATCATCGTCGCGGTCAAAAACGAAGATATGGAAAAGTGCATCGCCGCTATCTACCGCGAATTTTTCGGAAATTGATGTGTAGAGCATAAAAAAGCCTTTCCGCGCTTTTAACGCGGAAAGGCTTTTTTAGTGCTTTGGTTTAAAATATTGCGCAGATGTTCACCTGAAAACCTGCACATGTGTTGAACGCCGCATATTATGCGGTCAATTGAATCTTTTCTTGCCCGTAAAGCTTCGGCATTCTATTTTATAAACGTCGACGATGGGCAGGGCGGCGCATTGCTCGGCGGAATACTGCGCGTATCCCGTGTGCTGTAAAAGCCGGCTTATTCCTTCAACTTTTTCTTCGCCCTCGCACTTTTCAACTTTTCCGAAGGCTATAACGCTCTCGTAGTCGGCGGTCACAGAGTGCCCCGTTTCGACATAGCCGTGCAGTGCGTCCCACTCAACGCAGGCGCGGCTGTCGGCTTTTATAAGATCAATCTTTCTGCCCTCGGTCGCGCAGTGAAAATATGCCGTAATTGCGCCGTTTTCGGCTTTGTAGCCGAATGTCAGGGGAACAATATAGGGGTAATCCCCGCTGTTAAGCCCCAGCCGCATGGTCTGGCAGGCGTCGATTATGCTTACTATTTTGTCGAAATCATTAACTTCGCGCTGATCTTTTCTCATTTGCGTTTCTCCTTTTTTCAACTGCGACAATATTATATAACTTCGCCGCGCCGCCGTCAATAAATTGGCGGCGGCGCGTTCGTGCGGCTGAAAGAAAAAGCTCGCGGGGCGAAAAAAGTTCGTCTGTCTGCGGGGTCGTATGCAGGCACGCAAAAAAAAGCGCTTTCATAAAATATAACATGACCCTTTCCGTATGCATGATAGTCCGCGACGAAGCGCAGGTAATCGCCCGCAGCGTAAACTGCGCCATTTCGGTTGCGGACGAAGTTGTAGTCGTCGACACGGGCTCCGTCGACGACACCCGCAAAATTGCGCTATCCCTCGGCGCAAAGGTTTACGACTTTGAGTGGACGGACGATTTTTCCGCCGCCCGCAATTTTTCTTTCTCTCTCGCCTCGGGCGACTATATAATGTGGCTGGACGCCGACGACGTCATTGAAGAGGAGGACGGCGCAAAGATCAAAGAGCTCGCCTCAAAGGGCGGTTTCGACGTGGCAATGCTGCGCTACGTCAGCGGAAATTTGCATTACTTCCGCGAACGCATTTTAAAGCGCAGCATGGATTTCGAGTGGCAGGGCGCTGTTCACGAGGTCATTGTTCCGCGAGGCAAAATAATTTATTCGGACGCCGAAATCGTCCATAAAAAACAAAAAACGAGCGATCCCTTGCGCAACCTCATGATATATCAAAAATGCATTGCCCGCGGAATATGCCTTGACGAACGCCAGAAATTCTATTACGGGCGCGAACTTTTTTATAACTGCATGTACGGTCAGGCGATCGCCGTGATCGAAGAGTTTTTAGGCGGCGACGGCTGGTCGGTCAACAAGGCGGAGGCATGCCGCACGCTGTATTACTGCTACAAAAATGCGGGCAGGGGGGAGGAGTCGTTGCGTTCGCTCATCCGTGCGTTTTTATACGCCCCGCCCCGCGCGCAGGACTGCTGCCTGCTCGCCATGCATTTCCTCGATTCGGGCGACGCCGAATGTGCAAAGTATTGGTATATGCGCGCCCTCGACAGTCCCGAGCGAGAGGACGACGGCGGCTTTTACGACGGCGATTATAAAACCTTTTTCCCCGCCATAGGGCTGGCCGTCGTATTTGACAGGCTGGGCGATTATAAAAAAGCGTATGAATGGAACGAGCGCGCGGGCTCGTTCAAACCATCTGACCCATCTTATCTGCACAATAAAAGCTATCTTTCCGCCCGCCTTTCGGGCGGCTATAACGGTTAATCCCCGCGGCGGCGCGCTTTTAACGCGCCGCCGCGGGGATAAGCTCATTTGCAGGGACAGTTGATAAATATAAATCTGGGGCTTGTAATTTGCCGCAGAGCATGTTATAATGGGCATAAAACAGGGAGGATAAATATGTTTGAAAAGTTATTCGTAAAGTACGCCCGCGCGGTCAGCAACGAGCGTGAAAGAAAAAGGCTGTACAAGCTTTTCTGCGCGCGGAAAATGTCGGAAATATTTTTTCTGGTTGTGTGCGTCGCCATAATCTTTGAAGCACTGTTTTATTCCGACGCCATCGATGCGGCGCAGATAAGCGACTGGCAGTTTATCATGTTGGGCGCAACGCTCGCCCTGTGGCTTGTTTCGGGCATAGTCGCGCTTGTGTTGTGGCTTACATTCCGTTCGGCTTACAAAAAAATACTTGACCGCCCCGACAGCGCATCGGAAATGCCCGAGGTCGCAAGTTACCGCCGCAAAACGCGCGATGGCAGCGCAAGCGCAAAAAAGTCGTTGCGTTGGGCGGCAGTCGTGCTCGCCGCAGGCATAGTTGCCATGATAGCCATGGTCGCCGCCGACTTCGTGCTCAACCCCGAAGCAGAAGATCTTGGCACGCTCAGTTACGCCGGTATAGGAGTGTTTGCCGTCTGCCTGTTTATTTTTCTTCTTGCGTTGAGCTTTTCTCAATTTAAAAAGACGGCGGCGGGCGACACCGTAGAGATGCGCACTGCGGGTGAGGCGCGGGCGATTGATTTAGCGCAGGGGCGCGAACATAAATATTCGTTGCAGGAGGATAAAAATGCGCAGACATACCGCTTTCTCTTCCCCGACGACGGCCTGTTCCGCAAAGCAGAAGATGTGCGCAAAAAACAGGTAAAAATATCTGTGTACGCCGCCGTAATTTTCTGCGTTATCGGCGTCGTTGTCGCCGTTTTATTCTTCCTGCCGCAGGTGTTCGGGCAAAATCTTTCGGGCTATGCCTATCCCGTATTCCTGACCATACTCGCCGTCGGCGTGTTTGCGGCAACGCTGCCGTTTGTATTGCAGCTTGGCAAGCTTGAAAAACAGCAAAAAATACAGTTGGAAAGCAACCCCGCTTACGCAAAAAACCTCGCCATATATCGTAAATACGAGCAGTTTTCCAAGGTGAAGGGCAAAGTTATTATAATATGCCTGCTGCTTTCGATAATCGTCGGCTTCATGCTGGCAGTATTGTTTCCCGATGCGGCATGGTCTGTATTTGCTGTAATTCTTATTTTTGCCGGTGCATTCCTCAACAATAAGTTTGTTGCCGAACTTCGCAAAGAGGTGCGCCCCATTGAAGATGAAATCGAGCGCGAACGCCGCCTTGCGCAGGAATCTGCTCCCGCAAACCAAGGGACAATCGATGCGGACGAAGAGGGCGGCAACGGGGCTGAATAACGCATTAACCGGCGTATATATTTGGGGCAATGAATTAATTCGGCTTCTGCAACGGTTGCAGTTCCGAACTGACGATGCCCGAATTTCAATGTTGCAATAAAAATAAATCTGCCGATAAAATGGTTTGCGGCGGCGCGTGTAACGCGCCGCCGCATGTTTTCATATTATATACAAAGGTGCAAGCACGGCGCGGGAAACTGCCGCAGCCGTAACTAATTGCACTTTTCGGAGAAACTTAAAACACATGATAAAAAACATTTTCTTTTTACCCCTTCTTTCATGCGACGAATGCGGGGGGTTTTACAGCGGTTGCAATAATTGCTGTCAGACGGTCATAACCCGCACAGTATATACTCTTACAGGCATAACCGGCGCAACAGGAGCAACAGGAGCAACGGGCGCGACGGGCGCAACTGGTGCAACAGGAGCAACAGGAGCAACGGGTGCAACCGGGCCCGCCGGTGTCGATGGTGGTGCCGGCGTTACGGGAGCAACGGGCGCGACAGGCGTTGCCGATACACTTGCCGTCGGTACAACCACAACGTCTGAACCCGAAGTTCTCGCTGCCGTAACTGACAGCGGCACAGAGAACAATCATATATTCGATTTTTCTATCCCTCGCGGAGCGACGGGAGCGACGGGAGCAACAGGAGCAACAGGCGCAACAGGTGCAACAGGTGTGACTGGCGCAACAGGCGCTACGGGTATTACGGGAGCGACGGGTGCAACCGGACCCGCCGGAGATTGTTATCCTGTCGGGATCGATGCCGTTCTCACTGCATGTGATAATGTGACTGCCGGCGACCCTTACGCTAATTTTACGAACTACAAGGTTTACCCCGAAGGTTCAGGCGTATTTACTGCCAACGGAGATTCAATATGTCTCAATGAAAGCGGTCTGTACGAGGTTATTGCAAATGTCTGCTACAAAGCCGCTCACGGCGATTGTGCCGAGGTCGCTTTATGCTTAAACGGTACAGAGATCTGCTGCGCAAAACGTCGGCTCAATTGCAACGATTGCGGCGTTACGGTGGCACATATGCTCGATGCAAAGCCTGGTGATGAGCTTGCGGTTGCCTTCCGAAATACCGATTGTTTCGATGGTTTGAAGGTTAATCTCTGGATTAAACATTTCGTCATCGAAGAATAAAAAACTCTGATTTTCTGCCATAAATTCTCCTTATATTAAAGGCGGCGGACTGCTTTGCAGCCCGCCGCCTCCATATTTTATAGGTATTTTTCCGCGCCGCTCCATACCGTAATTTTAATTTGGGGGTTGACAATCGGCATTTTTTCTGTTATAACGTAAAAGCATTGCGTTACCGCATAGGGGTAAGGAGGGGCTTGAAATGGTAGGACTTGACATATACAAATTTCAGTTCATGGTTGAACTGCTTATAGCCGAGGGACTGTTCGTGGTAAAATTGCGCAGGCGCAGATATTTCTGGGCGCGCCTT
>DVHK01000054.1 GCA_018712135.1 Candidatus Coproplasma avicola
TGCCGTGGTCAACGTGGCCGATGGTGCCAATGTTAACGTGGGGTTTGCTGTTGTCATACTTAGCCTTTGCCATTTTTAGTTTCTCCTATAAAAATTTTTATAAAATGATAACTTACGCCTTTCGGCGTCGCAGCTATCTATCATTGTCTTATTGCTGCATTAACTTTCGCCTTTTGCGCGTATAAACATTATATCTTAACTTTTTAAAAAACACAATTATTTTTTGATGTTTTTTATAAATTTTTAGCGCACCCCTGCGAATGGGGGTTATTTTTACAGGTGCGCGGCGGCAAGCCGCGCACCGTATATTATTTTATATGATCAGTTGATATACTTCTCGCTCGCCATCCGGCTCGCTCCGAACCCGCTGCGCCGAAAGCAAAGAACAACTTAGTTATTCTTCTTTGCTCTTTCGCCGATTACCTTTTCGGCTACAGACCTAGGAACTTCGGCATAGTGGTCAAACTGCATCGTGAACTGACCGCGTCCCTGGGTGCGGGAGCGAAGGTCGGTTGCGTAACCGAACATTTCCGAAAGAGGAACTTCAGCGTCGACGACCTTTGCGCCTGCGCGGTCGTCTGTGGAGACGATTGTGCCGCGGCGGGCAGTTACGTTGCCCATGATGTCGCCGAAATAGTCGTCGGGAGTAATGACCTCTACCTTCATGATGGGTTCGAGAAGAACGGGCTTAGCCTTGGTCATGCCGTCCTTGAACGCCATGGAGCCTGCAATCTGGAAAGCCATTTCGGACGAGTCGACCTCGTGGAAGGAGCCGTCGTAAACCTGAACTTTGAAGTCGACGACTTCGTATCCTGCGAGGAAACCGTTCTTGGCAGCGCCCTGAATACCCTTATCGATTGCGGGGATATATTCCTTGGGAATGGAACCGCCGACGGTGAGGTCTTCAAAGACGTAACCCGAACCGGGTTCGCCGGGAATGAGATGGATTTTGCAGTGACCGTACTGACCTTTACCGCCCGACTGCCTCTTGTAAAGCCCTTCGGCGTCGCAAGCCTGGCGTATGGTTTCGCGGTAAGCAACCTGGGGCGCGCCGACGTTGGCTTCGACCTTGAATTCGCGCAGAAGTCTGTCGACGATGATGTCGAGGTGAAGTTCGCCCATGCCCGCGATTATCGTCTGGCCGGTTTCCTGATCGGTATAGGTCTTGAAAGTGGGGTCTTCTTCGGCGAGCTTTATGAGCGCCATTGTCATCTTCTCCTGACCGGCTTTGGTCTTGGGCTCGATGGAGAGCTGGATGACGGGGTCGGAGAAGGTCATCTGTTCGAGGACGATGGGATGAGCTTCGTCGCACAGCGTGTCGCCCGTGGTCGTGTCTTTTAGTCCGACGATGGCGCAGATGTCGCCCGAATAGATTTTGGAAATTTCCATACGGGTATTTGCGTGCATCTGAACGAGGCGGCCTACGCGCTCCCTCTTGCCCTTGGTGGAGTTATATACATACGAACCGGATTCGAGTACGCCGGAGTATGCTCTGAAATATGCAAGGCGACCTACGAAGGGGTCGGTTGCGATTTTGAATGCGAGTCCGGAGAAAGGTTCCTCGTCAGAAGTCTTTCTCTCCTCCTCTTCGCCCGTATCGGGGTTGACGCCCTTTACGTGGTCGATATCGATGGGGGAAGGAAGGAAGTCGACAACGGCGTCGAGAAGCATCTGAACACCCTTGTTCTTATAGGACGAGCCGCAGAGAACGGGCGTACACTTCATGGCGATGGTACCCTTTCTTAAACCTTTGCGGATTTCGTCGGGGGTGAGTTCCATGGTTTCGAGGAACTTTTCCATGAGTTCGTCGTCGGCTTCGGCGGCGGCTTCCATTACGGCGAGATGAGCTTCCTCGGCCGCCTCCTGCATATCCGCGGGGATTTCATCCCTGTGGTACTGCTTGCCGTCGTCTGAGTCGTAAATTTCGGCGTTCATTTCGATGAGGTCGACGATGCCTTTAAAGGTATCTTCCTTGCCGATGGGCAGTTCGATGGGAACGGGATTGGCGTTGAGCCTGTCCTTCATCATCTTTACGGCGCGCTCGAAGTTTGCGCCGTTGATGTCCATTTTATTGACGTAAGCTATGCGGGGAACCTTATATTTATCTGCCTGGCGCCAAACGGTTTCAGACTGGGGTTCTACGCCGCCCTTTGCGCAGAAAGTTGCCACTGCGCCGTCGAGAACGCGGAGCGAACGTTCAACTTCTACCGTGAAGTCGACGTGTCCCGGGGTGTCGATGATGTTGATGCGGCATTCATCGGCCTTGGTCTTGCCCGTCCTCGTCCAGTGGCAGGTGGTTGCGGCGGAGGTTATGGTGATGCCCCTCTCCTGTTCCTGAACCATCCAGTCCATGGTGGCGGTGCCATCGTGCGTTTCGCCGATTTTATGATTGATGCCGGTATAATAAAGGATACGTTCGGTTGTAGTAGTCTTGCCGGCGTCGATGTGCGCCATGATGCCGATATTTCTTGTATGGGCTAAATCGTATTCTCTTGCCATAGTTCACGCTCCGATCAGAATCTGAAATGAGCGAAAGCCTTGTTGGCTTCTGCCATTCTGTGAGTGTCTTCCTTTTTCTTTACCGAACCGCCGGTGTTGTTGTATGCGTCCATGAGTTCGGCGGCGAGCTTGTTGCACATCTCCCTTTCCGAACGCTTGCGCGTGTTGCTGACCAACCAACGGATGGCGAGGGTCTGACGCCTTTCGGGGCGGATTTCGATGGGCACCTGATAGTTGGCGCCGCCTACTCTCCTCGCTTTTACTTCCAATACGGGCATGATGTTGTTCATAGCCTGATTGAAAATATCCATGGGGTCTTGTCCGAGCTTTTCGCTCGCTATTTTGAAGGCGTCGTAAACGATCGCCTGTGCGGTACCTCTTTTGCCGTCGTACATGATCTGGTTGATGAGCTTGGTCACAACCTTTGAATTGTACACGGGATCGGGTAATACGTCCCTCTTGGGAACGCTTCCTCTTCTGGGCATAATTAATCCTCCTTTTAAAAATTTGTTTTAAGGGTTTTAACCTTAAATAAGCTATTGCTTGCTGCCGCTTTAACAAAAATCTCGCCTTGGGGCGTCTGCGATTTTTGTTAATTTGAGGGGTCAACCCCTCTGGGCGCAATTTTATTTCGCCCTACATTTACTCAATTGCGCCCGTTCACCCCGGTGAGCCGCAGGTATGCGCAAATTGGGACGAGCAAGGTATTCTCAAAACAGCACAGTGTGCTGTTTTGCCTTGCGAGATGAGCGAGCGCATCGGGTCGCGCGACGCGGTGACCGAGGCGGCTGCGTTCATTACTGCCGCCGAGAGCCCGCGCGAAAGCGTGGTTTCGCTTGCGCCGTTAATTATTTTAACAAAAATCTTTCCGAAATCAATGCGGCTTGCGACGTCAAGTTGTTTTGGATTTTGTATAAAAGCTTGGCAGTAGCAAATCTTCTCCGCGGGGGTGCCGCGAATACTGCCTATTCTTTGTCGGTTAAAGGGTAGATATATTCCCAACAAGAATAGAAAATATAGTTTTGCGGGGAAATAAATTCCCCTTGCAAAGTAATTTATTATATATGGTATAATAAATTATGACTTAGGGCGTTTTGCGCCGTAAAGAGAACGGCTGCGCCTTCTCTTGGAAACGCCTGCGGTGTCGAGCGCGCCACGGATGATGTGGTAACGAACGCCGGGGAGATCCTTTACACGACCGCCGCGGATGAGGACGGACGAGTGCTCCTGCAAGTTGTGGCCTTCGCCGGGAATGTAAACGGTACCTTCCTGCTTGTTTGTAAGGCGAACCCTTGCAATTTTACGGATAGCAGAGTTAGGTTTTTTGGGCGTGGTCGTGGTGACGGAAATGCATACGCCGCGCTTCTGGGGGCAGTTGTCGAGAATAGGCGACTTGCTCTTGTAAACCTGCTTTTCTCTGCCGTGTTTGATGAGCTGATTTATTGTAGGCATTAAAGTTCCTCCTTGTTTTACTCGGTGCAAAGTGTTTGAAAATATGCATCGCGCCATACGGCGTCGGACTTACGTTTTGCCTCGGTCACATACGTCACTGTATGCTCCCGTCGGCAAAGCCGCGCCTCCTTGTCTGGCGCGCGCCTATTTCCAAACAGACCTGTGGAATATATCTTTGACCTGCATACCCTTAAATGCAAATCGAAAGAGGCATAAAAAATAACTTTTGCCGTCCGCTTAGCATAGCAACCCACACTAAACATTAACAGCAAAAGCTATTTTAACAAAGCCGCCCCTGATTGTCAACAAAATGAGCGGAAAATTTTTGAAATAACGCCGTTTTTTTCTGCTTTTTTATTAAATAGTTATATTTTTAAGCCTTTTTTGTTATTTCGGCGAGGAAACGTTCGTAATCCTCCCTGCCGTCCTTCATAAAATCTATCGCCGCATAGGGGTGAACGCCGTTGAGCCCCGTCAGAAGGTAGGGGACGTCGTACCCCCACTCCACGCCGCTGCGCTTCACGGGGTTGAGGTGCTCGCGGATAAATTGCAATATGGGATTTATGTCGTAGCGGGGAGTGCGCAGATAGCCTATGAGCGCTTCGAGCGCGCAGTTGCCCGCACCCCTGCCCATGCCGCCGACTGTGGCGTCGAGATAGGTTACGCCCTTATCTATGCAGGCTATGGTGTTGGCAAAGGCGAGCTGCTGGTTGTTGTGGGCGTGTATGCCCAGCTTTTTGCCGTGCTTATAAGCGATTTCGCCGTACATGTCGCACAGGTGCGCCATTTCGTCGGGGTAGAGCGAGCCGAAACTGTCGACAATATATATTACATCTGCGGAAGTGCGTGCGATTTTGCCGAGCGCGGCGCGCAGATCTTCCTCGCTTTCGCGCGATATCGCCATGATGTTGCAACACGTCTGATAGCCCATATCATGGCAGTAATTTATCATTTGCGAAGCTTCGTCCGCCTGACTGACGTACGTTGCTATGCGGTATATATCTATGACCGACTTATCCTTGGGGAGGACTTCGGTCTTTAAATCCACCCTGCCCACGTCGGACATGACGGATATCTTCATCTTTGTATTATTTTCGCCGACTACGGCGCGCAAGCTATATTCGTCGCAGAACTTCCACTCGCCGAATTTGGTTACGTCGAACAGCTTTTTGGAGACCTTGTAGCCGAACTCCATTATATCGACGCCCGCAGCGAGGTTGGCGGCGTAAAGCGCCGCGGCAAAACCCGCGGGGAAATAGAAATTATTGACTATACCGCCGTCGCGCAATGTGGCGTCGACTACTTTAACCCTTTCCGTCATCTCCCCCGTGATACGATTTTCCATATGTATAATCTGCTCCGTTTTGCGTAATATCCTGCATTTTACCACAATATACGCGCAAATGTCAAACAGAGTGGGCACGCGGCGGGCATTTAAGCGCGTTTAAGCGCGATCAACGCTTGACAAGCGGGCGCGGCTTGTGCGCGTTCAGGCGCGCGAGGAACGACCCGTGACGGTGATTTTAATGTCCGTGAACCGAACGACGACGTGCCGCGCCGCAAAAAGGCAAAGATAGTCGTTTGCCCCGTCGACGGCGGCGAGGTCGAAATCGTACCAGATTTTTGAAAGTCCGTTTATCGACACACGCATCTGCTGATTGACCCGCGTTATGCCAAAAGTATAGCGCTGCCCTGCGCGGATATCGCAACATTCAGGCCCCTTGGAAAGTTTGCCGCCCTCGCGGAAGAATATGCCGTTATTTCCCGCAACGCCCGCCGCTATGTAGTTTGAATTGAGTGCGGGGACGTATTGGTCGCAATATATGTCGTCGCGAAGCATCATGCCGAACGCCGTCTGTCCGTCGGCGCCGTCGCCCACGGACAACACGGTGCACACCGCCTCCGCCGTGAAATTGCAGTCGGCGGGAACAGGCGTGAACGCCGCGGCAAAGCCGTCGGTCTTTGCGCTTATTTTGCCGCGCGGCACGGCGGACAGGTTGCCGACGGTTATTCCGCCATCGTCGCAGCCGATCTGACACTCGGGTATGTGCTCCTTTCCGCCGAAATCGCCCATCACGGTGGCGTACCACGGGGCGGACGAAGCAAAGGGCAGGGCGCGCGCAGACTGCGCGTTGAACGGCGCATATTGCGGCTCCGAATAATTTTTGTTGATCGCCTGCGCGTACTCGCTTTCGTCGGGCGGGGTGATGTCGTCCGAGAGGTAATTCCTGAGCGGGTTGTCCGAATGGAGAAGGGCGACCGCCCATTCGTATGCGGCATATGCCGCGCCGTATCTGTTGAGGTGAGTGCCGTCCAGTCCCGCGGGAACGCCGCCCGAAGTAGCCGCCCACGCGTGGAAACCCGCCGCCCTTTCGTGGCCGAGGCGCAGATAGCGCGCCATGGTGGAAGATGTGAGATCTATCACCGTGACGCCGACGTCGGCGCCCAGCCTGCGCATGGCGGAGGGATAGTCGCCGCCCTCGTAAATACCGCTTGACTGCGTAATATGCCCGCACGAACCCGAATAATCGTCCTCTTCCGACAGTCTGACTATGGGCGTGCACAGTATGGGAGTTGCGCCGCGCTCACGCGCGGGCGCTATGTAATTATTCAGAAGATTGTACTTGAACGACAGCCCGCGCGAATCGTCGCCCTGCGTGCAGGGGAGGTTGGGGTTGGTGTAGCGCTCGGGCTCGTGCTTCTCGTCGTTGTGACCGAAACCGATGACCAGAAAGTCGCCGCACGACAGCCCGTCGAGCAGTTTTTTATAGTTTTCCTCGGTTAAAAAACTTTTGGAACTGCGCCCGGACAGGGCGAGGTTGACTACCTGCACGCCCTCTTGAAGGTAGCGCGAAAGCTGCGTGCCGTAACCGTAGCGGGGGAGATAATAGTCGTCGGAAAAGGCGCTTAAAGTACTGTCGCCGACGACGTAGACCGTGGGATATGACTTAATCAATTGAGTATGACGTCCTTTAATTTATTGTATTTGCCCATTGCGGCGGCGCGCAGGGGGGCGGTGTCGAACGCGCCCGAAAAGGCGTCGTCCGAAATGGCTTTGGCGGTGAAGATTGCCGAGACGGGGAAGCGCAGATTTTTTAAGTCGCCTATTACGTGACCGCTCTGGCGGGTACCCATAAAGTCGCCCCCGCCGCGCATCTGCAAGTCGCTTTCGGCAATGGCGAAGCCGTCGGAATTGTTCTTCAAGACCGACAGCCGCTGTCGGGCGACGTCGGTGTCGCTGCCCATGAGCAGGAAACAGTAGCTCTTTTTGTCCCCCCTGCCCACCCTGCCGCGCAGCTGATGAAGCTGGGACAGCCCGAAGCGTTCGGCATTGTAAATTACCATTATGGTGGCGTTGGGCACGTCCACCCCCACCTCTATTACCGTGGTCGACACGAGGCAATCGTATTCCCCTCGCCTGAACGCCGACATGACCTCGTCCTTCTGCTTGTCCTTCAACTTTCCGTGCATGAGCCCCAGGCGCACGCCGGGCATCTTTTGGGACAGCTCCTCATAAAGCTCCGTGACAGACATGACGGCGCCCTCGTCGTCGCCCTCGATTTTGGGGCAGACGAAGTATGCCTGCGCGCCCTTTTTAACCTCAGACGAGATGTAGGCAAGCATGTCGGAATATCTCCGCTCGGGAATGATTGACGTGGATATATCCTGCCGCGAACGCGGTTTATCCTTGATTGTCGTGACGTCGAGGTCGCCGTAGAAGATGAGCGTTAAAGTGCGCGGAATGGGCGTTGCCGACATTACGAGCGTGTCGACCGCGCCCCCTTTGCCCGTAAGCGAGGCGCGCTGTCCGACGCCGAAGCGGTGCTGTTCGTCGCAGACGACGAAGGTTAAATCGGCAAACTCAACGTCGCCCTGAATGAGGGCGTGCGTGCCGCAGACGGCGTTTATGCTGCCGTCTGCGAGACCCTTTTTTATGGCGCGCTTTTGCGCGGCGGGCGTTGAGCCCGACAGAAATTCGACGTTGTATTCGGGCAGATACCTCTTTATCAGCTCGGCATTCTGGCGGGCGAGCACCTCGGTGGGGGCGAGCATGGCCGCCTGGTGACCCGATTTGACCGCCATATATATGCCCGCGAGCGCGACAGCCGTCTTGCCGCTGCCGACGTCGCCCTGAATGAGCCTGTTCATGACGCGCGGCGATTTGAGGTCGGTATATATGTCGTTGACCGCGTCCTTCTGCCCCTGCGTGAACTCGAAGGGAAAGCGCGAGGCGAAGTTTTTTACGTCCTCCGCCGTGGCGGAATAGCCGCTAAGGCGCGCCGTCTGGCTGTCGCCCTTTATTACTTTAAAGGCGGATATCAGGAGGAAATATTCCTCTATCGCCACCCTTTCGGCGGCGAGGCGGGCGCACTCGGCGCCCGTGGGCAGATGAACGCCGACGTATGCCGACTTTAAATCTGCAAGGGCGTATTTTTTTTGCAGGGCTTCGGGGATGGCGCTAACTATTTTTACGTTGCCGAGAGCCTGCTTTACCGCCATGCGCACCGCACCCTGCGTGAGCGAGCCCGCGAGGGGATAGACGGGCAGATATCCCTTTAATTTGAGGTTGTTGTCCGCGCGCTCGAAGGTGGGGTTGACCATCGAAGCGCCCATGCCGTAGCGGTTCTGCACCCTGCCGTAGAAGAGGTATTCGCCGCAGGTCAGTTTGGTCGCGACATACGGCTGGTTGAACCAGATGGCAGTGAAAAGGTAGTCGCCCTGCCTGCACAGCGCCTTTACGTAGGGGCGCTTTGAGTAGCGGTTGAACTCTACGTTTAAAACCTCGCACAGCGTTAAAATGACGTCGTTGTGGTAGGCAGAGGCGATTGTATCCGTCTTGGTGAGGTCGAGGTAATCGCGCGGGAAGTGCCGCACGAGGTCTTCCTGCGAAAAAATATTAAGTTTGTTGAAGTCCTTCTCCCTCTTCTCGGAGATATAACGCAGGTCGGTAAGTTTCATTTTATTTAACCACTCGTGAGCCTCCCCTGCCAAGGGGAGGTGGCAAGCTACGCTTGACGGAAGGGTTTGTTCTGATAAACCCGTTGTCCGCCGCGCCGTGCGCGGCGAGATACATTCGGCGACGCGCCCTTCGGGCGCTACTCAGTATGACAACGGGGTTGTTTAATGCACACTTATATTATAACACAAAAAGGCGGGGTGTGCCCGCCTTTTTATTATATTTTTTATTTTTACCGCAACGCAACATGAAATGTCGCATTTCACAAATACCACAGGTATTTATTTCACGCCGCGCGAAGCGGCATTTCACACATTTTCCCGCCCGAATGTTTTGAGCAGGCAGGGTTTATGCGAAATTTTGGAAACAGTCGCGCGGAGAACAAGGAGCGCGAGGAAAACCCGAAGGAGTTTACTTGGACGTAAATGACTGAGGGTTGCCGCAGCGCAACACAGCTATACGCGATGAATGTTTTCAAAATTACTCTAATGATACCATGTAGTAGTACACGGGCTGCCCGCCGTAA
>DVHK01000055.1 GCA_018712135.1 Candidatus Coproplasma avicola
CAGGGCTGGTGCAAACTACGCGTTGAACGCGTAGTTATGATTAGTGGTAAGGCTGAATTTTTTGTGCGTTTAAATGATATAAAAATAAAAGTAGTATTGACAATTGTCTGTATTGCGTGATATAATAAATACAGGTTCGCTGGCAAGCGGTAAAACGGCGCGCGTTTATTATCAACATCGGTTTTTTTGTCATATAGTCTGTGTATAATAACTGCGCGTGTTTGCCCGTCGGGGCGTGCAAATAATTTGTGCGGGTTTACCCGCAAGGGAGAAAATTTAATGAAAAAGCACTTAAAGATTTTATGTGTCATGGCAGTCGCCGTGCTCGCATCGGCAATTGTAATGCTCGCTGCGTGTGCAAGCAGCTTTGCAGGTACATACGGTTTGTCGTCTATCTCGATGGATTTGGGCGGTATGTCTATGGATATTGAGGTGGGAGAGGAAATTATGGGTACGGGCATTGCGCTCGAAGCCGATGCGTTCTCACTCGTTGTCAATGAAGACAATACATGGTCTATGTCGATGAACTTCATGGGCGAAGCTCAAACAGAGGGCGGAACATGGCGTGCTGAGGGAAACAGCCTTATATTGGTTGATGCTGCTAATGCGGAGACAACCGCCACGCTCGACGGTTCCACGCTCATCATGTCGAAAACGATAGACGGAATGTCTGCGACCATCACTTTTATAAAACAGTAGACGCAAAGCGCGCGGGGCGTCGCCCCGCGCGTCTGTTTTTATGATGGCAGACGGCGATTTTTTTATTTTTTGTACCGCCCTCTTTTGTTTTCTTGCATTTATTTTCGCGGCGCCGCGCGCAAATTGCTCGCGGCGCCGTTTTTTTGCTTTACAATGGCAAAAATTTCTGCTAAAATAACAACGCTATAAAAATTCACACTCGCAAGGCGGGCGGCCCGTGGCGGAAAATTTTTTTGACATTCCGCAATAACCGCCATACAAACTGCGCTTACGGGGAGGTTTAACGGAGGAATTAAAATGGCAGTTATAACAATGAAGCAGCTCTTGGAAGCCGGTGTCCACTTCGGTCACCAGACCAGAAAGTGGAATCCCAAAATGAGCAAGTACATCTACGCAGCCCGCAACGACATTCACATCATCGACTTGCAGCTGACCGTAGGTCTGATTGAAGAAGCTTACAAATTTGTCGTCGAAACGGTCAAGGAGGGCAAGTCCATCCTCTTTGTCGGCACCAAAAAGCAGGCGCAGGAAGCAATCAAGGAAGAAGCCGAACGCTGCGGCATGTTCTATGTAAATTCCCGCTGGCTGGGCGGCACGCTGACCAACTTCAAGACCATCCGCTCGCGCATCGACAGAATGGTTAAGCTTGAAAAGATGGAAGAGAGCGGCGAGTTCGACCTCCTTCCCAAAAAGGAAGTCGCCAAGCTCAAAGAGGAAATGGGCAAGCTCCAAACCAACCTCGGCGGCATCGCAAACATGAACAAAATGCCCGGCGCAATGTTCGTAGTTGACCCTCATAACGAGGATATCGCCGTATCCGAAGCCCGCAAGCTCAACATTCCCGTAATCGCCATCACCGATACCAACTGCGATCCCGACCTCATCGATTACGTAATCCCCGGCAACGACGACGCTATCCGCGCCATCAAGCTCATCGCCGGCGTAATGGCTAATGCCGTAATCGAAGCTAATCAGGGCGAAACCCCTGTATTGGAAGAAGCCCTCGAAGAAAAGGCGGAAGAGCAGCTCGCCGAGCCTACCTCGGTTGAGGAAGTCGTTGAAGCAAGCGCGGAAAACGAATAATAAAAATTTCCTTCTCCCGCACGTTTTTGCGGGTGCGCAGGGAAACGTAACAATTACTGAAAATATACATTAATTAATAACAGGAGTATAAAATTATGTCTTTCACAGCAAAGGACGTTATGACCCTGCGCGAAAAGAGCGGCGCAGGCATGTTGGATTGCAAAAAGGCACTCACCGACGCAGACGGCGACATGGAAAAGGCTGCCGAACTGCTCCGCGAAAGGGGAATTGCCAAGGCTGTCAAAAAGGAATCGAGAATAGCTGCCGAAGGCGCCGTGGGTGCGTATATCTGCCCCGAATGCGGCGTGGGCGTTCTGCTTGAAATCAACTGCGAATCCGACTTCGTCTCCGCAGGCGACAAGTTCAAGGGCATCGTATCCTCGGTTGCAAAGGTAATCGCGCAAAACAAGCCCGCAGACCTCGACGCCCTCAACGAATGCAAGATAGGCGACGAAACGGTAAAGCAGTTTATCACCAACAACACCGCCGTAATCGGCGAAAAAATTTCTATCCGCAGGTTTGAAATTTACGAAACGACGGGTAAAATCGAAACCTACATCCACATGGGCGGCAAGGTTGGCGTCATGATCGACGCAATCGACTTCACCGCAGGTTCGGAAGAGACTCTGCACGACATCGCATTGCAGATCGCCGCTTCAAAGCCCGGCTATATAACCGAAGCCGAAGTTCCTGCCGAGGTTCTCGAAAAGGAAAAGGAAATCATGCTCGTTCAGATGCAGAACGACCCCAAGAACGCCAACAAGCCCAAGGCTATCCTCGAAAAGATCGTCGCAGGCAAAATGGGCAAGTTCTATTCGGAAAACTGCCTCATGGAACAGCCCTTCGTCAAGGACGACAGCTTAAAGGTATCCCAGGTAATCGGCAACAAGTTCAAAGTTGCCCGCTTCGTCCGCTGGGAGATGGGTGAAGGCATCGAAAAGAAGAGCGAAGACCTCTCCGAAGAAGTTGCAAAGCAGGTCGCCGCTATGAAGAAGAACTGAGTTTTTAAAATATTAATCGCGTAAATTTTTAAGCGCCGCGACGTGGCTTGTTCCCCGCCGCGGCGCTTTTTGCGTGTAATGCCGCAGAATGCCGTTGTTATGCGATAATTCCGGGTTTTTAAAACCGATTTGCTGCGATTTTATGGCTGGACGGTCGTAAAATTATTTCAAATTCGTAATGATTGCCTGTATTGCCTTATAAGTAAGGAAAATCTTACTGACATTTTGATGCGTCTGTGCCCGCTATGCATGGCGTTCAAAGTGCGTTTGTGGACATTTTTATGCGGTTTCGCGCAAAAATAACGCAGATGTCGCTTAAAAACGGCATAAGGCGAGCTTTTGCGTATGTTAAAATTATACGAAATTATTAAAAATATATTGTCAAGTCGGTTTAAGTATGGTATAATTCAAAGGATAAAACAATGGGGAGCGGGCGGGCTTTTGTCCGTTCTTCGGTAAGGGAGGTAGTATGCAGCCTAAATACAAAAGAGTGCTGATAAAGCTTTCCGGCGAGGCCTTAGCCGGGCCTGCCGGTCACGGTCTGGACGAAAACGTCATTTCTTACGTCGTCAACCAGATAGTCGAAGTGCATAACATGGGAGTGGAGATAGCCCTCGTCATCGGCGGCGGCAATTTCTGGCGCGGCCGCCAGGGCAAGAATATGGACAGGACGACCGCCGACCATATGGGGATGCTCGCCACGGTCATGAATTCGCTCGCCATGATGGATGCGTTGGAACAGCGCGGCGTTCCCACCCGCGTGCAGACGGCGCTTATTATGACTTCCGTAGCCGAACCGTATATTTTAAGAAAAGCGCTTTCGCATTTTGAAAAGGGCAGGGTGGTTATAATGGCGTGCGGCACGGGCAACCCCTATTGCTCTACGGATACCGCCGCCGCACAGCGCGCGTGCGAAATCCAGGCCGACGTATTAATGCTTGCAAAGAATATCGACGCCATTTACGACAGCGACCCCAAGCTCAACCCCGACGCCAAAAAGTACGACCATATTAATTATATGGACATAATAAAGAACGGCATCAAGGCGATGGATACCACCGCCGCAACCATGTGCATGGAAAACAATATCCCCGCGATAGCCTTCGGGCTGGACGAAAAAAATTCAATCGTCCGCGCCGTCTGCGGCGAAAAGCTGGGCACTTTAATCGACAATAATTGAGAGGTATATATTTATGTTAGAAAACGATCAGGTAGAGGAAATAATCTTAACCCTCGACGACAAGCTTTCCAAAACAATATCGGTGCTTGAAGAGGATTTTTCCGCCATCCGCGCCGGCAGGGCTAACCCCCACATCTTAGATAAGGTTATGGTCGATTATTACGGCGCCATGACGCCCGTCACGCAGACCTCGAACATCTCCGTGCAGGAGGGCAGGTGCCTCGTAATCGCCCCCTGGGACGTTTCGCTTTTAAAGGGTATCGAAAAGGCGATCCTCACCTCAAACATCGGCATCAATCCCACCAACGACGGCAAGGTGATCCGCCTCGTCTTCCCCGAACTCACCGAAGAGCGCAGAAAGGATCTGTGCAAGCAGATAAAGCGCATGGGCGAGGATGCAAAGGTGGCAGAGCGCAATGTCCGCCGCGAGGCCATGGATTCCCTGAAAAAGCTCAAAAACGACAAAACCCTCTCCGAGGACGAATTCGCATCCTATGAAAAGGACGTCGAAAAGATGGTCTCCGACGCCGTCGCCAAAATTGATACCGTTGTTTCCGCCAAGGAAAAAGAAATTCTCACCGTATAATGAAGGACGGTAATCTCAACATACCCCGCCACGTAGCCGTCATCATGGACGGCAACGGCAGGTGGGCGAAAAAGCGCCTCATGCCCCGCACTTTCGGGCATAACGCCGGCATGAACACCATGATTGCCATGGCGCGCAAGGCTAAAAAGATGGGCGTGCGTTACCTTACGGTCTACGCGCTGTCCACCGAAAACCTTTCCCGCCCGCAGGAGGAGCTTGAAGGGCTTTATAACCTTTTCCGCAGGTATTTCACCAAAAACGTCAAGGATCTGTACGCCGAGGGCGCGGCAGTAAGGGTAATAGGCGACATAACCGCCCTGCCCGCCGACGTGCAGCAGCTCATTGCCGACGGGGTCAAAAATTCGCCCGCCGACGCGCAGTTTTTTGTCATACTCGCGCTCAATTACGGCGCCCGCGCGGAGATAACGCGCGCGGTTAATGCCGCCATATCCCGCGGTGAACGCGTAACCGAGGGCGATATTTCGGCGCTTTTGGACACAAAAGATTTTCCCGACCCCGATCTTATAATCCGCACGGGGGGAGAGCTGAGGCTGTCCAATTTTTTGCTGTGGCAGGCGGCGTATGCCGAGCTGTATTTCACCGACGTGCTCTTCCCCGACTTCGACGATAAGCAGTTTGAAAAGGCGATTGAAAGTTACTCCCGCCGCAACAGGCGGTTCGGTAAAATTTAAAAAGCATTTGCCCCCGCAATATGCCGCAAATACTGTATATCGCGGTGCAATCAAAACCCTTTCGGCGCGCCGCCGCGGCGCGGTTTTTGCGCGCAGAAAGGATAAGGAGAATGAATGGAACAAGAAAATAACGTTCAAATGAACGCCGAGCCGCCAAAGGAGAATATGAAGGCGCGCACTATCACCGCCGTGGGCTATGTTCTCGTTCTGGTAGGGCTCATAGCCTTAAAGGCTTGCGTGCCGAACGGACTGGGCGCAATCGGCTTCGATTTGCTGTTCTGGGCAATCTCGCTCATCGGCGCATTTGAATTCATGCGCGCAATGGGTTGCGTGTCCCGCGCGCAATGGTGGTGCACTATGGTCACCTGCGCGCTGATAATCCCCACTTTCGTAATAACCAAGATGGTCAAGACCGCCGAAGGCGACCCCCAGGCGTGGCTGCCCCCGCTGCTCGTGCTCATGACGGTTTCCAGCCTCGGCGCAATGGTCACGGCGGCAATGCTCGTCTTCGATTACGAAAGCAGCGATTTGAAGAGCACGACGGCGTCGCTCTTCTGCATACTCTACTGCGGCGTTCTTTGCAGCGTAAGTTCAAACATCAATCACATGGACACCAACTCGCTCGTGGCGGTCACGCTCATGTTCTGCATAACCGTCGCGGTCGATACATTCGCGCTCATCTTCGGTAAGCTGTTCGGCAGGGTTTTCCCCCTCAAACTCGCCCCCCACACCAGCCCCAACAAAACGGTGGTCGGGTTTATCGGCGGCATAATAGGCGGCATACTCGCCGCGATTGTCGTCTGGGGTGTGGGTTGCGGACTCGATGTGTTCAGGCTCGAATATTACGGAGCTATGCATCCCCTCGCCGTGCTTGTTCTCATTTCAATTCCCACATCCATACTCGGTCAGGTGGGCGATTTGTTTGAAAGCGCCATCAAGCGCGGCTGCGGCATAAAGGATATGGGCAAACTTCTGCCCGGTCACGGCGGCATACTCGACAGGTTCGACTCCATGCTCTTCGCATCCGTCGCCATTGTCGTCTGCTTCATAATCATACGCTGAAAAACGCGCCCCGGGCATTTATGCGCGGGGCGCGTTGCATATCGCCTGTCATTTCGACTAAGTGCGGTGATTTATCCTTGTTTGTCATTTCGACCGAAGGCGCGGAGCGCCGAAGTGGAGAAATCTATCAGTGAGGCAAGAGTAAGGCGAGATTTCTCCGCGCGTTCGTTGCTCGCTTGGTCGAAATGACATAAGTAAAATGTCATTAGAAGAGTTTTCGACGTGCGTATGCACGGAGAAAACTCCAATATATGGGGCAAATGCCGATCGCTGCGCACATACGCGGTATGGGCGGGCGAAAGGGCATTTGCCTTTGCGAAGAGCATCAATCATTGCTTAGTACTCGCGCAAAACCGTGGCTTTTGCGCGAAAGAGGAGACGCAATGCCCAAAAAGAGCAAGGTGGGCTGCGCACGGCTTGCGTAAAAGGGGCATTTGTGCCGACGAGTTTGCGGGTGCCCGACAGCGGGGTCACCCCGCCAACGGAACGCTGCAGTCATTAAAATATAATTTTATGGGTATAATATAAATGAAAAATATAGCTCTGGTCGGTTGTACGGGCTCGATAGGCAGCCAAACGCTGTCTGTCGTCCGCCGCTACTCCGATATGTTCAAAATAACATGCCTTGTAGCCGGCTCGTCGGCGGAGCGTCTGAGCGCGCTCGCGCGCGAATTTGCGCCCAAAACCGCCGCGCTCGCCTCGGGCGCGCCCGCCCATATCGATGAGGTTGGCGGCACAAAGTTCTACTTCGGCGAGGAAGGCGCGCTGCGCGCCGTGGAGGACAGCGGGGCGGATATCGTCCTCGTCGCCTGCGGCGGGTTCGCGGGATTAAAATATTCGCTGCTCGCGCTTAAAATGGGCGCAAGGCTGGCGCTCGCCAACAAGGAGACTCTCGTGTGCGGCGGCGACATAATCGCCCCCATCGGCGGCGAAATCGTGCCCGTCGACAGCGAACATTCGGCAATCTGGCAGTGCCTTAACTTCGAGCGCCGCGCGCCCTTCAAAAACCTCATTTTAACGGCGAGCGGCGGCTCATTCCGCGACAAAAATTTTGACGAGCTGAAAGGCGTAACGCCCGCGCAGGCGCTCAACCACCCCACGTGGAGCATGGGCGCAAAAATCACGATAGACAGCGCAACGCTGTTGAATAAGGGCTACGAGGTGATCGAAGCCCACCACCTGTACGGCGCCGACTATGCCTCGATCAAGACGGTAATCCAGCCGCAGAGCATCATTCATTCCATGGTCGAATTCGAGGACGGGGCGATACTCGCCCAGCTCTCCAACCCCACTATGGAGCTGCCCATTCAGCTGGCGCTGACCTATCCCCAAAGGCTGGACTGTGGGCTTAAAAAGCTCGACTGGGGCAGGGCTTTTTCGTTGGAGTTTATCCCCCTCGAAAGAAAAAAGTACCCCATGTACGACCTCGCCCTTTCGTGCGGTCAGGCGGGGGGCATATTGCCCGCCGTTTTAAACGCCGCAAGCGAGGTGGCTGTGGGGGCGTTCCTCGTCGGCAGAATAGGTTACTGCGATATATGGCGGGTCTCCGACGCCGTGGTGCAGGGCGTGAGCAATTGCCCCGCTCAAAGCTACGAACAGCTGGCGGAAGCCGACAGGTCGGCGCGCGCGGCGGCGGATATTTACATAAAAAAGAGGTATAATGGCACATAATGCGCTTGCAGGCGGCGGGGTCGCCGGAACAATTTTATCGGTGTTGCTCGCAATCTTGATCCTGCTCGCCATGATAACCATTCACGAGTTCGGTCATTACGTCGCGGGTCGCGCCCTCGGCTTTAAAATCAACGAATTCGCCATAGGTTTCGGCCCCGCAATATTCAAGCGCAAGGGTAAAAGCGGGCGCATATTTTCGGTGCGCGCCTTTCCTCTCGGCGGCTACTGCGCTTTCGAGGGCGAGGACGAGGAGGGCGAAAGCGAGGGCGCTTTCAACAGACAGCACCCCTTAAAGCGCATAATAGTGCTCGTCGCGGGCGCGACGTTCAACTATCTCCTGGCGCTGCTTATAATAATAATTTCAACTTTTGCCTTCGGTCAGATGGCTTACCGCGTCAACTCGGTGGCGTTGGACGAGGCATATCCCGCGGCGTACTGCTTGCAGGAGGGCGACGTCATCGTCGGCATAAACGGGGCTGACATCTACCTCGCAACCGACATTGTAGCCGCGCTCAACGGCAGAAACGAAGGGGACGTGGTGGACGTCAGCGTGGTGCGCGGCGGCGAACGCGCCGAGGCGCAGGTGATGCTGCGCGCCGACTGCGACTTTGAAAATTCTTCGCAGATTTCGCTCGCCTTCCGCGCGCTCGGCGTGGGAACGTACACCAACGACGACGGCGCCTTTTACGACCTATCGTCGGTCAGCTGCAAGTTCGGCTTCTGGGAGAGTCTCGGCAGGTCGTTCATGTATTCCTTTAAAATCGCCGGCTCTATATTCACCGTTCTCGGCGAACTGCTGACGGGCAATTTAAGTCTTTCCGCCGTCGGCGGGCCGATAACCACCATACGTCTGACCAGCGAAATCGCCTCGCAGGGGGTACAGAGTTTTTTGGAAATTGCGGCATATATAGGGGTCAACCTCGCCGTGTTCAACCTGCTGCCCATTCCCGCGCTCGACGGCAGCAAGGTCGTTTTCTGCCTCATTGAGTGGATTTTCAAAAAGCCCGTGCCGCGCAAGGTCGAGGCGGTGATTCATGTGATAGGTTTTGCTCTGATACTCGGTTTCGCCGTCCTCGTAGACGTGTTGCAGTTTATTTAGTTGCCGCATATATGACGGGCAACAGCAAAATTGCTTATTGCATATAATGGCAGGCAATGATATAAATGTAAAGAAAGCATAATAAAAGCCGCCGCGCTTTGCATAAAGCGCGGCGGCGCATTTTATTTGTATTTTTGCTGTTTTCAGCCGTTGGTCTGCGCGGGCTGTTCAGCTTGCGCGGACTTTTTGGTTTCAAATGCGGTAGCCTGAACCTTTCTGACCTGCGCGTTGAACGAGCGGGTGCTGAAAACTATAATGCCCACGGCTATCGCGATGGCTATGTCGATGAATACGAACGAGTTGTAAGCCATGCTGTATATCCACACGTTGTCGAGCGTGGAGTACTCCGAAAAGGCGAATACGCCCGAGAGTATGTGCGAAATATACCTTAAAACGCAGCCGACTATCGCGCCAAGGGTAAATTTCAGCTGGGGCAGTTTGTCCAGCGCTTTAACGCGCGAGAACATGCCCGCCAGCCCTATCGCCGAAAAAGCCACGGGGTAGTCCAAAAGGAACTGCGCGGGGTGTATCAGCCAGGGATCCTGAACTGCCTGCAATATGCCGTAGGCAAAGCCCGCAACCACGCCCTTTCTCACGCCGTACATGTAGGAATATATCATGAGGGGGAGGAGGGAGGCGAGGGTGAGCGAACCGCCCTGGGGCATTTCAAAGAATTTGATATAGGAGAGCGCAAAGCTCATGGCTATGCATATGCCCGCGTAGGATATCGATTTTGAATCGTATTCCTTTTTCTCGCCCTTGCCGAACAGGAATGCCAGCAGCGCTATGACAACTATCAGTCCCGCCGCGCAGACGTAGAGCAGCGCGTTTTCGGTTGAGGTGATTTCGGCGCCGTTGTTTATTTCGGCATTGCCCGAATTGAGATATACGATAAGGCATATCAGCAGGGCAACCAGCGCCGCGCCCGCAACCGAAGCCGCCGTTATAAGGGTAATTTTAAAGGTTTTGCGGCTGAACAGCGAAGCTATGTAGCTTGCAATCAGTCCGAGTGCGACGACCGAGCCGAGCACTATCGCGGGAATGTAGACAAGGCTGCGTATTCCGTCGTAGTCGGCGTAGCCTTTCTCCTCGATCTCCGCAAACCCGAGCGCCAGCATCACCACCAGCACGGTCACAATAAACCCGGCGGCAATGAGCGCACAACCCTTTACAAATGCAAAAAAGCTTTCGGGCTTTTTTAGTCTGACGATTATTCCGACGGCTACCATAACAGCGACCATTGCGATTGCGAGATAAAAGAATATCTCCACAAAAAGGCTGTTGGCATATTCCGTCCACACGTCGGCGTACGCATAATAGTCCTGTCCGTCGATTTGCACTTCGCCGGCATGCGCACTTAAAAGTGAAAAGAACATAAAACCTCCTTTTACCGCCGCAAAGTCATTAAAAGCCGCGCGCCGTAACCTGTGGATACGGCGCGCGGCTTGTCGTCTGCAAACTCAATGCAAATAAAAATGCGCTCCATACCACAAAAAAGCAGGAACGCAGTAAATTCTACTCTTTTGTCTTATCGCTCAACCATTACGTTGCCGATTCAAAGGGTATAATCTCAGCCCGCACAAAATTTTGCGGACACCCCCGACGGTAAATTTAATTTTTTTAAGCGGGGCTCTGCGCCCGCCTTTCTCCAAAATTATATTTTATTTTTTTTGCAAAGTCAATTGAATTTGCCCGCCGTTTATTATATAATGTATATCGTATTCAGTTTATTTAAGGAGAATTTGCAAATGCCCTATAATTTTTACGCCTTTATGGACAGAATGAAGTATATAAAGCGCTGGTCTCTCATGCGCTCGGTGAGGGAAGAGAACATAATGGAGCACTCCCAGCAGGTCGCCATGCTCGCCCACGCGCTGGCGATAATAACCAATAAAATTTACGGCGGTGCCGTGGACGAGGGCAAGTGCGTGCTCTATGCCATATACCACGAGTGCAGCGAGGTTATGACGGGCGATCTGCCCACGCCCATAAAATATTTCAACAACAACATAAAGGGAGCGTATAAGGACATCGAAGCGCGCGCCTGCAAAAAACTGCTCGCCATGCTGCCGGAGGAGCTTGAAGAGGGGCTCGAACCCTTCGTCCTGTCCGATACCGACAGCGAGGAATATAAAATTTTAAAGGCGGCGGACAGGCTGGCGGCGTACATAAAGTGCTTAGAGGAGCACCGCAGCGGCAACACCGAGTTTGAAAAAGCCAAAAAGAGCATTGAAGAAGACCTGCACTCCCGTGGTATCCCCGCGGTCGAATATTTCATGCAAAATTTCATTCCGCCCTTTCTTCTCACACTGGATGAGTTGGAAGGAGGGATCAGTTAACGCAAGTCTTGGCTGGCGACGCCTGCGACTTGCCGTTATTTTTGGCGGCTGCGCCTTCTCAGCCGGCGTAATGGCAACGCCGGTTTCGGTCGCCGCTCACACGTTGCTATGCGTTCGCTCACCTCACAACGCTCAAATAGTGGATATCCACTATTTG
>DVHK01000056.1 GCA_018712135.1 Candidatus Coproplasma avicola
GCATAAACACGGTGACGTATCTGCACTACGAAAAGGCGCAGCGCGAACCGCCGCTGTCGCTGCTCGCCGACATGGCAAAATATTTCGGCGTAAGCGTCGATTATCTTTTGGGACTGACCAATTACTGATTCAAAAAGCGGCGCGCGGCGCGGACATGCTGTCCGCGCCGCGCGCTTATTTTTGCCGCCTTAACAACTTTGTTGCACAGCGTTTTGATTTAAGGCAAAGATTTTACCGCGTTGTTTTTATAGGTGCAGAATTTTATTTTATATCCGTTGGTTTCAACCTCGTTGCTCGCGGAGACAAGCGTGAAGTTTTTATCGGCGTCGAGATCGGGAAAAATTGTATCGGCGCTGCCGTCGGCATCCACCTTTGTGACGAGCGCCTCCTCGCAATAAGGCAGCAGCATTTTATATATGCTCGCCCCGCCAATGACATATACATTTTTCTCTGCCTTCAAAATGTCGAAAAGGTCGCTTACGTCCCTTACTATGCTGCAATCACCGCGTTCGGGCAGCGTGCGCGAAAGCACTATGTTGCGCCTGCCCTTTAAGGGGTTGCCGCCAGGGAATGAACGCAGCGTGTTGCCCCCCATGACCACAGTGTTGCCCGTCGTCGTCTCTTTAAAAAACTTCATATCGGCGGGAAGGCGGAACATGAGCGCATTGTCCCTGCCTATGCCCCATTTTTTATCTACACAAACTATGATTTTCATGGTCACTCCGCCACGGGGATGTTGTATTTGGTCTTGTTGCACTCGTAATTTTCAAGTCTGAAACTGTCGACGGTGAAATCATAAAAATTCTTCACGTCGGGATCAACAATAAGCTTGGGTGCGGGATATTGCGGCATGTTTATAATTTCCTTTACTATGGGGATATGCCTGTCGTAGATGTGTGCGTCGGCAATTACATGCACGAGCTCGCCCGCCTTGAAGCCACTTACCTGCGCCATCATGATTAAAAGCACGGCATACTGCGCCACATTCCAGTTGTTGGCGGTGAGCATATCGTTGGAGCGCTGGTTCAGAATAGCGTTCAAAGTGTCGCCCGAGACGTTGAAAGTCATCGAATATGCACAGGGGTAAAGGTGCATTTCGTAAAGGTCGGCAAAGGTATATATATTTGTCATTATGCGACGGCTGGACGGGTTGTTTTTGAGATCGTAAAGCACCCTGTCGACCTGGTCGAAGTCCCCCTCCTTGTAGTGGTGCTTTACGCCCAGCTGATAGCCGTAAGCCTTGCCTATGGAGCCGCTTTCGTCCGCCCACTGATCCCATATTTTAGAGTTTAGATCGCGGATATTGTTGGATTTTTTCTGCCATATCCACAATAGCTCGTCCACGCACGATTTGAACGCCGTGCGGCGGATTGTCAGAATGGGAAATTCCTCCTGCAAGTTGTAGCGGTTGACTATGCCGAACTTTTTGACGGTATGTGCAGGCGTTCCGTCGCTCCATCTGGGGCGGACGGGAAGGTCGGTGTCCCAAACGCCGTTTTGCATAATATCGTTCATGTTGTCTATAAAAATGCGGTCTGCCTTGCTCATAACTTTCTCCGTAAATTTTTGAATATTTTACCATAACGGCGGCGCGCCGTCAAATTTAAAAGGCGTCCTTTGTAGTTTTGCTCCATTTTTTGGCGATGAGCGCCGTCTTTACTCCATGCGGAACACATTTTAAAATGTAATATAGCGCCTTGTTCGCCCCTCCGATAACTGCCTTTTTGCGTCCTTTATCGCTCGCCCGCAGGGCTTTCGCCGCGACATATTGCGGGGTCTTTGCCGCAATTTTGCCCCATATGCCCTGAGTCCTGATGTACTCCTCCACGTCGGGGCGCGTGTGAATCGCGCCCGGCAAAACGGCGGTGACGGTCACACCCTTCCCCCTGTACTCTTTTGCAATCGCCAGCGAAAAGGACGTGAGCGCACCCTTTGTTGCGCTGTATACAGCAAAATAAGGCATGGCATATTCGCCGCAAACAGAAGAGACGTTTATTATTTTAAAATCGGGCGCCCTGTGCGCAAGGCAAAAGAGGCACATTGAAAGGGCGCCTTCAAGGTTGGCGCGCACCTGAAAGGTCAGCTTGTGCTCGTCGTAGTCGGCGAACGGCTTCTGAATGTCAGCCCCCGCGACATTTATGAGACGGCTGAAAGTCAGTCCGCCCGCGTCGGAAAAGAGCGCGGCGCGCTGTTTTTCATCCGAGAGATCGCAAGCGAAAATTTTTATATCAGAGCCCGCAGAGCGTTCTTCGAGCCGACTTTTAAGGGCGACAAGCCTGTCCGCGCTTCTGCCAGTCAGATAAAGTTTTTCCCCGCGTCCGAGGCACTGCACGGCAAATTCCCTGCCGAGGTAACCTGTCGCGCCTGTGATAAGCGTGTATGTCATATTTTTATTATATCACGATGTGCGGCTTTTGTACAGCTTTAAACAAAAGATAAATTGAGTAAACAGTCGCACACGGCAATTTGCAGAGCGCGCATGTCGCGGGCGTAAATGTTGCCGCCGCCGACATCGCTGATTAGGGTGCGTAGATAAGCAATTTCGTCGGCAAAATTCTGCCCGAAACTATAACTTTGCAAGCCGCCGAGCATTACATATGCATCGTCAATGACCGATGAAGCGGCGGATTGGGACAATCCGCCGCCGTCCATCCCGTTTGCCGTCTGATAGAATATATTGCCAAGCTGGTCAAGCGCGGTCAATGCTCCCATTATATTGTTTTTTTCTGTCCGCAGAGCGGCGGGAATTTCGTATCCTTCGGCATATGCCTCAATCACCCGACAGTTAAGCCCGCTTTGCGACAGCGACTCCTGAACACCCTGTGCATCTTCTTGCTCATAGTAACAGGCGACGGTAATATAATATTCACTGCCTATTTTGGCGATATATCCCGCTCCTCCATAACTTTGAACTATGGAAGAGATAGAATCGACAGAGTGCGCATCGTCCGCGCTCTTGTAACAGACAAAAAAATAGCGCGCCGAAAATTCAATAGTGCTGCCGCAAAAGGGAATTGCCGCTATAATTGCGGCTGCAACAATTATTGCCGCCGCGCCGACCGCCATTGCAACAACGCGCAAATGTATTTTTTTCATATAATAATTTACTGCAAAAATCAATATTATATGCAGCGGTAAAATTATAAACAATTAATTTTTAAGACGACTTAAAAAATGCTTGCATTTATTTTAATTTTTGTTATAATAGATAGTGCTTTTGCGCAATGCTACTGTGGCTCAGTTGGTAGAGCAGCTGATTCGTAATCAGC
>DVHK01000057.1 GCA_018712135.1 Candidatus Coproplasma avicola
CCCGCCACGCCATTAAGATATATTTTTAAACATCGCTTAAATTATTTTTTACCAACTCAACATAATTAATGACATACGCATTAAATTTTTCATTGACAGGCAAATCTCGTTTATCGGAATTATTTATCAACTCGGTCAGTTCGAGATACTTGCCAACACTTTCTTTACAAACCTTATGACCTCTCGCAATAATTCTTAAACTGTCCTTTATAATACGCACATCATTTTCGTCAAGTTTTACAAAATCATATCCGCATATCATAATATCAGACAATTCAAATAACAGCGCTTTTGCCATCTGCCTATCTGTTTTACTGACTTTTCCATAATTTTTATCAACAAATCTGGATCTTATAGCTTCCAGCACACACAATGACGTTATAGCAAAGACAAGCAGCCCCACACATACAGATACAATCATCACAGTTTTTGACTGATCGCTTCTATAAACAAATGTCAACACCCAAACAGCAATTACATCTATCCAGCAAACAGTCAGTAAAACCGCTCTTGATATTTTTATAAATTGACCAAATTTATATTCATTTTTCATTTATGCTTTAAACTATTGAAAATTGGAGTTTTAATAAACGAAAATGCAATAAATCATTGCGGCGGTTATACAATAAACATAGCGTCGCCAAAAGAAAAGAATCTATACTTTTGTTCAACGGCTTCGTTATAGATTTCGAGTATCTTTTCGCGGCCCGTCAGGGCGGCGACGAGCATTATAAGAGTGCTTTCGGGCAGGTGGAAATTGGTTATCAGCGCGTCGACACACTTGAATTTGTAGGGGGGATATATGAATATCTGCGTGTTGCCGCTCTGCGCGCGGATAATTCCGTCGTCGCCCGTGGCGCTCTCCAACGTGCGCACGGAAGTAGTGCCAACGGCGATTACCCTGCGCCCCTCCGCCTTCGCCTTGTTTATAGCGGCGGCGGCTTGTTCGGTTACGCAGAAATACTCGCTGTGCATTTTATGGTCGGTTATTACGTCCTCCTTGACGGGGCGGAATGTACCCAGCCCGACGTGAAGGAGCACTTCGACAATTTCAACGCCCATATCCTTGATTTTTTGCAGCAGTTCGGGGGTAAAATGCAGCCCCGCGGTGGGCGCGGCGGCGGAGCCGTCGGTTTTGGCGTAGACCGTCTGGTAGCGATTTTTGTCCTGCAATTTTTCGTGAATGTACGGGGGAAGCGGCATGGAGCCAACCTCGTCCAGCACCTCTTCGAATACACCGTCGCAGTCGAACTTTACTATGCGTTCGCCGCTGTCGGTTATACCATCCACCGTCAGCGAAAGTTTGGGGGAGATGGTAAGGCGCGTGCCTATGCGGCACTTTTTACCGGGCTTTACGAGCACTTCCCACCTGTCGATGTCGAGCCGCTTCAAGAGCAGAACTTCGACGTGACCGCCGTGTTGAGTCTGCGCGTACAACCTTGCGGGCAGCACCTTTGTGTTGTTGATGACGAGCACGTCGCCCGCCCTTAAATATTCGGTTATGTCCCTGAATATGCGGTGTTCAACGCTGTCCGTCGCGCGGTTATATACGAGCAGACGGGAGCAATCGCGCGGTTCTGCGGGGGTCTGCGCGATGAGTTCGGGGGGAAGATAATAATTGAAATCTGATTTTAAAAACATAGCTTATAAATGAGTGAAATGCCGCCTTCGCGGCGTGAAATAGCGGCGCATACGCCGCTGTGAAATGCGCCAACAACAGGTCAAAATACCCGCCGCACCAATGGCGCGTGAAATGCAACATAAATGTTGCGTTGTGGTAGACAATTATTATTTAGAATAATTTCTGCCACAACGTACGGCGAGCAAGATATTCTCAAAACAGCACAGTGTGCTGTTTTGCCTGCGAGACGAGGGCGGTTTTCTCAAAATAGCGGACACCCGCTATTTTGCCGCCCGAGATGAGCAAACGCATATGTCTCGCGTTTGCGGTGACCGAGAACAGCGTTTCCATTGCGCTGTTCGAGAAGAACGAGGGCACAAGAAAGCCCGAGCGGTGACCGAGGCGGCTGCTTTCCTTACTGCCGCCGAGAACGCAAAAGCTGTGCATTTCACAAATGCGCAGCATTTATTTCACACGCCGCAGGCGAATTTCACACACGGCAAAGCCGTGTATTTCACTTTTTAACCACCTCATACCCCTCTTTTGAATCCTTTACGCAATAGCCGAGGGCGTCTATCTTTGCGCGCATCTCATCGGCGACAGCCCAGTTTTTAGCTTTTTTTGCCTGCCAGCGCTGTTCGGCGAGCTCCTTTACCTCGGCGGGGACGTCCTCCGCGGGGCTCTTTGCCGCAACTTCCGCAAGGTACGCTTTTGCGTCCTTTTTGAACAGCCCCAAAAGCGAGTATGTCGCGCGAATCTGTTTTGCGTCCTCGGCGCACGAGGCGTCGCCCGCGGCGCACTTTGCCGCCACATGCCTGAACAGCGAGAAGAGCTGCGACAGGGCGAGCGCGGTATTGAAGTCGTCGTCCATAGCTGCGTCGAACTGTTTGTCTATTTCGGGGTTGCCCGCGCTGCCATTGCCGTACTTGGTTTCGACCTCGTCCAGAATTTTATAAAAGGACGTGAGGTGCTTTTCGGCTTCGGGGAAGAGGGTGTCGGTTATGTTTATGTCGTTGCGGTAGTTGGTCTGCAACAGCGCGAACTTGATGGCTTCGTTGGTGTATTTTTTGAGCAAATCTTCGAGAAGGAGCGAATTGCCGAGCGATTTGGACATCTTTTGCCCGTTGACTTTTATAAGTCCGTTGTGCGTCCAGTACTTGACAAAGCGCTTGCCCGTGAGGCTTTCTGTTTGGGCGATTTCGTTTTCGTGGTGGGGGAAAATGAGGTCCCTGCCGCCGCCATGAATGTCTATCTGTTCGCCGAAGGCGGCGCGGTTCATGGCGGAGCACTCTATGTGCCAGCCCGGTCTGCCCTTGCCCCAGGGCGAATCCCAGCTTATCTCGCCCGGTTTTGCCGCCTTCCACAGCGCAAAGTCGGCGGGGTTGCGCTTGTCCTCGGCGTTTTCCACCCTCACCCCGTCGAGCATATCCTCGACCGAACGGTTTGAAAGGCAGCCGTAGCCGGGGAAGGAACTCACGTCGAAATAGACGTCGCCCGAGGGCGCGGCGTAGGCGTGTCCGCTCTCGATGAGTTTAGAGATGAAATCCTCGATATTGCCTATATTTTGGGTAGCTTTGAGCCATAAAGTGGGGTCGTCGATGTCCATTTCGCGCATCACCTTGTCTATGCGCTCAATCATCTTTGCGGCGTACTCGTCGGCGGGAACGCCTTCCTCATTTGCGCGCGCGATAATCTTATCGTCGACGTCGGTATAATTGCGCGCGTAAGTCACATTGTAGCCCTTCTTTTCGAGGTATTTGCGCATGATATCGTAAATCAAAGCCTGAAAGCCGTGACCTATGTGCGCTTCGCCCGAAACGGTTATGCCGCAGGCGTACATTTTGACTTTGCCCTCTTCCAGGGGCACAAATTCTTCCTTTGTTCGCGTAAGCGTGTTGTATATACGCATAACATTACTCCTTAACGCAAATCTCGCCTTGTGGCGGCTTGCGATTTACCGTTATTTTTAATAACTGATTACTTTTCCTTGCTTTCCTTATTTTTCTTGCTTGTATTCTGCACTGTCATTTCGACTAAGTCTGCCAACGGCAGACGCATGGAGAAATCTCACCTTAATCAATAGATTTCTCCACTCGCTGTCGCTCGGTCGAAATGACATGAGCGTTAACAATATGGCGGATATATTTATCGACCGTCAATCTTTTTCATTACCGGATTTTTCAATCTCTTCCTTTTCCTGCTTTAATCTTTCCATCTGCTCCTCCAATGCAAACATGCGCTCGCGCAGGGCGCACACTTCGTCGCGCAACGGGTCGGAATTGTCCTGGCAGAGATCTATGCCCTCCTTGCTGCCGCGTATGCGCACGACGCGCGCGGGTACACCGACAACGGTTGCGTGGGCGGGGACGTCGCGCAGGACTACCGCGCCCGCGCCCACCTTTGCATAGTCGCCGACGTGTATGTCGCCGAGCACCTTTGCGCCCGCCGATATTACGCAGTTTTCGCCCACCGTGGGGTGGCGCTTGCCCGTCTGTTTGCCCGTGCCGCCCAGCGTTACGCCCTGATATATGACCGACCCTGCGCCCACCTCGGCAGTTTCGCCGATAACTACACCCATGCCGTGATCGATGAATACTCCGGGGGCAATGCGTGCGGCGGGGTGAATTTCTATACCCGTGCGGCGGCGGGAATACTGGCTGACAATGCGCGCCAGCAGCTTTAAATTCATTTTATAAAGTCTGTTGGCGAGGCGGTGGTGCGAAAGCGCCTTTACGCCCGAATACGTAAGCCAGACTTCGAACTTACTGCGCGCGGCGGGGTCGTTTTCCATAGCCGCGTTTATGTCCATACGCAGTCTTTTAAAAAACACAGAAAAATCTCCTTAACAAAAATTGTGCGCTTGGGGCGCGCAATCAGACCTGTTGGAATTTTCAGGCAACGCATACAAGCAAGCCCAACGCCGTATTGCGACGCATATGTTGTGCGAAAAAAAGCGCCTTTACATAGCATTGTATGTAAAGGCGCACTACCGCTGTTCCACTTTACTTCGGCGGCAGAGCCGCCCTTTTTGCTCGCTTTCGGGGAGTTGCCGCGGGGTATTAACCCGACCTTGCCGCATAAATGCGGCGGGCAGCGCATACCGCCCCTTTGCCATGCGCGGAAACTTTCAGCCGGCGATTTCCGCTCTCTGTAAAGGCAATACGCTGGGCGTTTCTCTGCCATGAGGTTTTAAAGTTTAATTCAGTATATAATATCCGCACAAAAAAATCAAGCGTTTAATAAAAAAATTATTCCGCCAAGCGGATTTAATAATATATATTATTGGAAATTGCTGACTTCCCAGCCGCTGAGGTCGGGAATTTTATGCCGAGTTACAAAATCACAAAAAATTCCTCTTACATATTCGTAATCGTCGGTTGAATAAAAACAGACAGAAAGACTGCCGTCATCCTCCGATTTAGTTACACATAGCGATATGCAATGCCTCTTTACTTTTTTTGAAAAAAGATGAAAACGCAAATCGTTGAAAGCTGATATACAGGCCACCCCGGAAATTGCCGGGTAGGCATACACTGCAATGTCAGCGCGTTCCCTGCTGATATTTTCGAACGCAATTTTCAATTGCCCGAGCCTTGAAGAAATATCATTAAAGTTGTTAAACACAGTTGCGTGCCTTCTTATATCTTTAATATCAAAGCAATCCAGCCCAACTGCCTTACAATCACAATAAAATTCGTTCATTTACATTATATGTTTTAGCAAAATATCTATCATTCAAATGCAGTTTACACAATGTGTCCGAAGAGCAACTCTTATGGTCGCAAGATTAGCTGGATATTATTGCTACCACCCGATTGCATAACTCGTCGGAGAAGACGCCTGGCTTACGGAATAAGGCAGCGACGACACGCCGTCGGCGTGGACACCATACCTCTCCGCTCAGGTTTTGACCGACATTTTAAATACGTCGCGCGACTGACCGATTACAAATATATGGTCGCCTTCGCGGAAGGTGTAATCGGGCATGGGCGAAGGATTTATGCTGGTGCCGTTTTTGATGGCGATTATGTTGATTTTATATTTTTTACGCACGTCGAGTTCGGAAATGGTCTTGCCCTTCCACTCCTTTATTATAGGCACTTCAAATATGGCGTAACCGCCGGCGAGGGCGATGTAATCGAAAATATTGTTGCCGTTGTGGCGTATGGCGAGCTTATCCGCCACTTCACCGTCGGCGTAAATTATTTCGTCGGCTCCAACCTTTCTTAAAAGTTCACACTGAACCTCGTCGCGGGCGCGGGCGGCGACATACTTTGCGCCTAACTTTTTGAGCGTCAGAGTAGTGACCATTGATGCCTCCAAATCATCGCCCACAGTTATGAAGCACAGATCGAACGAAGGTATATCGAGCGTGCGGAGGACGTCTTCGGAGGTGAAGTCGGCAATTCTCGCATCGGAGAAATGGCTGGCTATCTTTTTGATGCTCTCCTCCTTGCTGTCGAGCACCATAACGTCGTGTCCTAAATCCTGCATTTTTTCGGCAAGGTGACTGCCCAGCCTGCCAATACCTATTATGAGTACTGATTTTTTCATAAAAACTCCCTTTTAAATTAAAAAGCGGCAAATCAGCCGATTATGAGATTATCGGCGACCCTTGATATGGAAACGGGCTTTCGCTCGTTGGAGAATACGAGAATGAGCGTAAATCCGCCTACCCTGCCGAGGAACATCAGAAAGATGAGTATTACCTGCGAACCGCCCGTAAGCAGGCCCGTCAGCGTCGTTTCGGGCCCGCAGGAAAGCCCTACGGTGCCTATTGCCGACACTACTTCAAACACTATCTGGTGAGTGGTAAAGCCCGAGTTCACCTCTATGGCGCTGATTATCATGGCGCAGATTATCACAGCCGTGATATAAACCGAAAAAATCGTGCTCGCCTGAGGGAGAGCGTCGTCGTCGAATCTGCGGCGGAAGATGTGCGCCTCGGTGCGGCGGCGCGAGGTAGAAATTGCCGAAATTACAAGCACGGCAAGCGTTGTCGTTTTAATGCCGCCCGCGGTGGAACCCGGGCTGCCGCCTATGAACATTAAAACTATCGTCAGCATACCGCCCGCGCCCGAAAGCGTGCCCGAAGATACGGTGTTGAAACCCGCCGTGCGGGGGCAGACCGACATTACGAAGGTTGCAAGCACCTTTGTGCCTGCGTCATGCCCGCCAATGCTGGCGGGATTATTCCACTCGAACGCCATAAAAAGCGCCCAGCCGACCAATATCAGGCATGCGGTTGTAGTTAAAACGACCTTTGAGTGAAAGTTATAGCGTCTGAAATGTATACCGTTTTTAATTACATCGCCCCAGACGAAGAAACCTATGCCGCCTATTATGACTAGCGAGCACACGGTGAGACAGACGACGGGGTCGGAGATGTAGGCGTTGAGCGAATCTTCGCCATACCACCCCGTGAGGGTAAAGCCGCAGTTGCAGAACGCCGAAACGGCGGTGAATACCGACTGCCATATGCCCCTGCCCCAGCCCATTACGCGGACAAACGAGGTTGAAAGAAGTATTGCACCTATAAACTCGCAGGTGACTGTTACGATTATTATATACTTTACGAGTTTTTTAATGCCTTCGAGGTTGACAAAACCCGCCGACTGCATGACCAGCTTGCGCTGGGATAGCGAGGCACGCTTCTGGACATATAGGAAAAAAACCGAAAGAATGGTTATAAGTCCCAGTCCGCCTATCTGCATGAGCACGAGAATTATTGCCTGACCGAAATACGACCAGTGTGTTGCGGTATCCACCGCAGACAGCCCCGTGACGCATGTTGCGCTTGTAGCCGTGAAAAGGGCGGCGAGGAAATCGACCTGACCGTCGTTCGATGCCGCCGGAATACACAAAAGAGCCGTGCCTACGACTATTACTGCAAAAACGCTTATTGCGATCATTGCCGCGGGAGGCAGTTTTAGTTTTTTTGCTGTTGTCATGGGTTCATTATAAATGATAAAAAATAAAAAATCAATAAAAACGCCGCAGTTTTTTTATATAGCGGATAACATACGGCATTTGAAAATTATTAACATTATAAACGCGACGCCTGTTAATTTTTTTGTTCAAATCCCTTGACTTCACACAAATAATATATTACAATGGTAGTAGTAAAAAATAAATAATGAAAAAATTTAACAAAGGAGGGTCCAAATGAAAAGGGAACGTATTGAAGAAATTGCCGACATTTTAGACAAACGCGGCAAAATGACGTTGGAGCAGCTTGAAGAAGTTTTCCCCAATGTTTCGCAGATGACGCTTAGGCGCGACCTTTTCCAGCTTGAAGAAGACGGACGCATCATCCGCATTCGCGGCGGCGCCATGTCGGTTAAAGAAGTTCAGAAAGTGTCCGGCGAAGCGTACACAAAAAAGACGACCATTAACACTGACGCAAAGATTGTCATCGCACAGAAGGCATCCACCCTCATTGACGAAGGCGTGTCGATTTTCCTCGACGGCGGCACGACAGCCATGTATCTTTCAAAGGAAATGCCCGACATTCACTGCAACGTGTTCACCAACGGCATTGCCGTAGCTATGGAGCTTGCGCAAAAGAAGAACGTCGCCATAACCGTTGTGGGCGGGCAGCTCATGAAAGACAACCTTTCCACCGCCTCCCCCGCCGCAAAGGAATATTTTGCGCTGACAAATTTTGAAATTGCAATAGTTTCCGCCACAGCGTTTACGCCCGAAAACGGGTTCAGCTGCAACAGCCAGGTAGAAGCAGACCTTTTGAAACAGGTATTCAAAAAGGCGCGCCACGTTTATATGATGCTCGACAGCTCGAAGATAGGCAAAATAAATTCCTACACCTTTGCCCACATAGAGGACATAAACGTTCTGATTACCGACGACACTTTCCCCAAGGAATACAAACAGCTCTTTGAAGACCACAACATTGTAGTAATGTGAATGGTTTACGCAAGTTGCGCATAAGAGGATATGCACCATCTCGCCGTTATTTGAGCGCCTTATCGCGCAAAACACCTCATTTATGTCATCAGGGCAGCGCCGCCGCGACTTTTAATCGCGGCGGCGCTGCTTCACTATAAGTTACGCGGAGTGTAACATCAAGTTTTCAACTATGGATTGCGCAAAGCGCAACGTTATGAGCGCCGCCTTTGGCGGCGCGTTATGATTGCGGCGCGGGCACACCCGCGCCGCAAGTTGAACTGCACATATGTGCAGTTCA
>DVHK01000010.1 GCA_018712135.1 Candidatus Coproplasma avicola
CCACTCGCTATCGCTCGGTCGAAATGACAGTTAATAAATAACATACTTTTCGGGAATACCTTTTAAGTTTGATTTAAGGCGATAATGGTGATATAATTATAATATGGATAACGCATTTTCACGCACCGCTCTGCTTCTGGGCGAAGGTGCAATACAAAAACTCGCGTCAAGCCGCGTTGCAATCTTCGGGCTGGGCGGCGTGGGCGGCTATTGCCTCGAAGCCCTCGCCCGCAGCGGTGTGGGGGCGTTCGACCTCGTCGACGCCGACAGGATAGATACAACCAATCTGAACCGCCAGATACTCGCCCTGCGCTCTACCGTGGGCAGGCTCAAAACCGAAGTCGCGGCGGAGCGCGTGCGCGACATCAATCCCGCAGCGAATGTGCGCGCTTACAGCATTTTCTACACCGACGAAAGCGCTCCGCTCTTCGATTTTTCGCAATACGATTACGTAGTCGACGCCGTCGATACGGTGGCGGCAAAGGTTTCGCTCGCCCTGCGCGCGCAGGAGGCGGGCGTTAAAATAATTTCTTGCATGGGCGCGGGCAACAAGCTTGACCCCACTGCGTTCGAGGTGACCGACATCTACAAAACCTCGGTCTGCCCGCTCGCGCGCGCCATGCGCTCGCAGCTCAAAAAGGTTGGCGTAAAGTCATTAAAGGTCGTCTATTCAAAGGAGCAGCCTGCACAAATCGATAATTCCGCCGCGCAAAAGCGTGTCTCTGGCAGACCGTCGCCCGCAAGCTGCGCCTTCGTGCCCTCGGTCGCCGGGCTGATAATGGCGGGGGAAGTTATAAAAGACCTCGTTTTATGACGTCGTTCCCGCTTGACAAACGCGTGCGCCGCGGTGTATAATACCTCTAAAACATACGTTTAATATCTTATGGAATTCAAACTGCATTCAAAATTCAAACCCACGGGCGACCAGCCCCAGGCGATAGCGCGGCTGACCGAAGGCGTGCTGGACGGCATACGCACCCAGGTGCTCGTCGGCGTCACGGGTTCGGGCAAGACCTTCACCATGGCAAACGTCATCGCCGCGGTAAACCGCCCTACGCTGGTAATCGCCCACAATAAAACGCTCGCCGCGCAGCTGTGCAACGAATTCAAGGAGTTTTTTCCCGAAAACAGGGTGGAATACTTCGTCTCATACTACGACTATTATCAGCCCGAAAGCTACATCCCCTCGACCGATACCTATATCGAAAAGGACATGAGCTTGAACGACGAAATAGACAAGCTGCGCAACTCGGCAACCAGCTCGCTCGGCGAAAGGGAGGATGTCATAGTCGTCGCCTCGGTCTCGTGCATATACGGTCTGGGCGCACCCGAGGAATATTTCCGACTGGCAATTTCCCTCCGCCCGGGAATGGAGATGGAGAGGGATGCCCTCCTTCGCCGCCTCGTCGAAATTCAGTATCAGCGCAGGGACATAGATTTCCAGCGCTCGTCCTTTCGCGTGCGCGGCGATATAGTCGAGATTTTCCCCGCGTCCAATTCGGAAATAGCCATACGCGTCGAATTTTTCGGCGACGAAATAGACAGGATCTGCGAGGAAGAGGCGCTGACGGGTACTATTGTCTCCGAACTCAAACACGTATTAATCTTCCCCGCCAGCCAGTACGCCGTCGGCGGCGACAAAATGCAGAACGCGCTATCCATGATAGAGCGCGACATGCACGATGAGGTCAAGGCCTTCCGCGACGAAGGCAAACTTTTGGAGGCGCAGCGCCTTGAACAGCGCACGACTTACGACCTCGAAATGATGAGGGAGATAGGCTATTGCTCGGGCGTGGAAAACTATTCGCGCTACTTCGACGGCAGAAGCCCGGGCGAGCCGTCGTTCACCCTTTTGGACTACTTCCCGAAAAACAACTTTCTCGTGTTCATAGACGAAAGCCACATGACCATTCCGCAGATACGCGCCATGTATCACGGCGACCGTTCGCGCAAGGAAAACTTGGTCAATTACGGCTTCCGCTTGAAGTCGGCTTACGACAACCGCCCCTTGACATTTGAAGAATTCGATGCCCGCGTGCCCCAGCTGATATGTGTTTCGGCAACGCCCGCGCCCTACGAACTCGGCGAGGCGGGGCAGGTGGTCGAGCAGCTCATACGCCCCACGGGTCTTTTAGATCCCGAAGTTGAAATACGCCCCACAAAGGGTCAGATAGACGACCTTTTGGGCGAAATAAAAAAGGTGCTCGCTGCGCAGGGCAGGGTGCTCGTCACCACAATGACCAAAAAGATGGCGGAAAGCCTCACCGACTATTTAAAGGAACACGGGCTAAAAGTGCGCTACATGCACTCCGATATCGACGCGTTGGAGCGCATAGACATAATAAACGGTCTGCGCTCTGGCGAGTTCGACATTCTGTGCGGCATCAACCTTTTAAGAGAGGGCTTAGACCTGCCAGAAGTCAAGCTCGTCGCTATTCTCGATGCCGATAAAGAGGGCTTTTTAAGGAGCGAAACCTCGCTCGTGCAGACGATAGGGCGCGCGGCGCGCAATGCCGAAGGCAGGGTCATAATGTATGCCGACGAAATTACGGGCAGCATGAAGAGGGCGATAGACGAAACCAACCGCCGCCGCGCCATTCAGGACGCATACAACAAAGAACACGGAATTATCCCCAAAACCATAATAAAGGACATTAAAATCGACCTCGGCATAACGACAAAGAAGAGGGCGGGCGACGACATAAAGATGAACGATATCCCCGCCGAAATCGAAAAGTTAAAGGCTTTGATGAAGGTCGCCTCCGCGCAGCTCGACTTCGAGCGCGCCATAGAGATACGCGACACAATTTCCCAGCTCAAAAAGCGCATGTTGCAGGCAAAAAAATCATAACGCCGCATAAAGCGCTGTTATTAAGTCAAAGTATAAGTATGATATGAAAGAAGAAATATTTGTTAAAGGCGCAAAGGAAAACAATTTAAAAAATATCGACGTCCACATTCCCCGCAACACGTTAACTGTATTCACAGGCGTTTCGGGCAGCGGCAAATCTACGCTTGCCTTCGATACCATCTTCGCCGAGGGGCAGAGGAGGTATATCGAAAGTCTTTCATCTTACGCCCGTCAGTTTCTGGGGCAGATGGAAAAACCCGACGTCGAATCTATCGACGGGCTTTCGCCCGCCATATCAATAGACCAGAAGACGACTTCGCGCAACCCGCGCTCGACCGTCGGCACCGTGACTGAAATTTACGACTATTTCCGCCTGTTGTTCGCCCGCGTTGGTATTCCCCACTGCCCCAAGTGCGGCAGGGAGATACGCCGCCAGTCGGTGGACGAAATTGCCGACAGGGTAATGCTCATGCCCGCAGGCAGCAAAATAATGGTCGAAGCCCCGGTTGTCCGCGGCAAAAAGGGCGAATACGTAAAGGAGCTCGCCTCGTATAAAAAGAGCGGCTACGGCAGGGTAAAGATAGACGGAATTGTCTACGACTTGCAGGAAGAAATTTACCTCGAAAAGAATATCCGCCACAACATCTCTGTAATAATTGACAGACTCGTCATAAAGGACGGCATACTTAAAAGGCTGACCGACAGTTTGGAGAGTGCCTTAAAACTCGCCGACGGGCTCGTCGTGATCGACTGCGACGACAGGGAGGAGCTTTATTCTTCAAAGTACGCCTGTCCCGACTGCGGCATCTCGATTGAGGAGATCGAGCCCCGCCTGTTTTCATTCAACACCCCGTGGGGCGCCTGTCCCGAGTGCTCGGGACTGGGCTTCACGCAGTCCATCGACCCCGACCTTATATGCCCCGACAAAAACAAGACCTTGCGCGAGGGCGCAATCAAAATCAGCGGATGGAATCTCGATTCATCGACGATAACCCAGATGCACCTCAACTCGCTGTCCAAAGTTTACGGCTTTTCTCTCGATGTGCCCGTAAAGGATTTACCGGCGGATATATATGATATGCTCATGTGGGGCAACGGCGGTGAAAAGATAGAAATGGATTACAATGCCTACCGTTTTTCGGGCAGTTACAAAACGGCGTGGGAGGGCTTTGCCGCCAATTTGCAGCGCCGCTACAACCAGACTCAGTCGGAAAGCGTAAAGTGGGACATCGAGCGCTACATGCGCACCTCTGAATGTCCCTGCTGCCACGGCAAAAGGCTCAAAAAGGAAGCCCTCGCCGTCACCGTCGGCGGCAAAAATATCGCCGAAGTGTGCGATATGTCTGTCGACGATTTAAAAAAGTTTTCCGACTTTTCCTTCTTCAACAATACCGAGCACATGATTGCCGACAGCATAATTAAGGAGATCGATAATCGCATAAGCTTTTTGGAGGACGTCGGTTTGGGTTATCTCACTCTGTCGCGCAGCGCAGCCACCCTTTCTGGCGGTGAAAGTCAGCGCATAAGGCTGGCAACGCAGATAGGCAGCGCGCTGACGGGCGTTTTATATATCCTCGATGAACCGTCGATAGGTCTCCACCAGCGCGACAACGAAAAACTTTTGCACTCGCTCGAAGGTCTGCGCGATATAGGCAACACGCTCATCGTCGTCGAGCACGACGAAGACACTATAAGGGCGGCGGATTATATAGTCGATATAGGGCCGATGGCGGGCGTTCACGGCGGCGAAGTTGTCGCGTGCGGCACCCAGCAGGATATCATGAACGAACCTAAGTCGATAACGGGCGATTTCCTCGCGGGCAGGCGCAAGATAGAAGTGCCCGCCTTCCGCAAACAGCCCGACGGCAGATGGCTCAAAGTTCACGGCTGCCGCCAGAACAATTTGAAAAATATCGATATCTCAATCCCCGCGGGGCTGATTACGGCGGTCACGGGCGTTTCGGGCAGCGGAAAGTCGTCGTTCGTCAACGAAATTGTCTATCCGTATTTAGCCAACAATTTAAACGGCGCCCGCCAGAAGCTGGGCGACGCCGACTCCTTCGAGGGGCTTGAATATTTCGACAAGGTAATCGCCATCGACCAGCAGCCCATAGGCAGAACGCCCCGTTCCAACCCCGCAACTTACACGGGCGTATTCCAGCCCATACGCGACCTTTTCGCCGCCACTCCCGACGCAAAGGAGAGGGGGTATAAAGCGGGCAGGTTTTCGTTCAACGTCGCGGGCGGCAGGTGCGAACATTGTCAGGGCGACGGCATCTTGCAGATAGCCATGCACTTTTTGCCCGACATCTTCGTCCCCTGCGAAGTCTGCGGCGGCAAGCGCTACAACCGCGAAACGTTAGAGGTAAAGTATAAGGGTAAATCCATAGCCGACGTGCTCGATATGACGTGCGAGGAAGCGGCGGAATTCTTCAAGCCCATAACGTCCATTCACAACAAAATTCAGACTCTTTGCGACGTTGGTCTTGGCTATATAAAGCTCGGTCAAAGTTCAACCACCCTCTCGGGCGGTGAGGCGCAAAGGGTAAAGCTCGCCACCGAACTTTCCAAGCGCTCCACGGGCAGAACCTTCTATATCCTCGACGAACCGACCACGGGTCTGCACAGCTACGACGTTGATAAACTCGTAAAAATTCTCGCCCGTCTGCGCGAGGGGGGCAACACCGTGCTCGTCATCGAACACAACCTCGACGTGATCAAAACTGCCGACTATATAATAGACCTCGGCCCCGAAGGGGGCGACGGCGGCGGCACTGTAATTGCCACGGGCTCTCCCGAGGAAGTGGCGGCAAGTCCCGCAAGTTATACCGGTCAGTTCCTCAAAAAGATATTGAATACATGATATTTGTATTTATATCAAGTACTATGTGTGATATAGTACAATACAAAAATCCTATAAATTTGTTATATTAATCAATAAAACTGTACCCGCAGTCAGTTTTTGACTGCGGGTACAAAAAATTTTAAATCTGTAAACTCTTGTTGCGCAACTTGTAAATCAGGCGTACTTGGAAGCTGTTCCAAAGATGAATAAGGTTATCACAAAACAAAACGCCCCTTGAATATTTTGATAGTAAAGTCATAATTTCAAGGAGCGTTTATTTTTATGCCCAAACCTCTCATCGCCGATAAACCATATCCCTCGCTCGAAGGCATATGCCCCGACTGCCGCGCGTTGCGCATAATTTCGCCGGCATACGCCTCGTCTACCGGTGAGCTGAATGCCATTCTGCAATACAATTATCACGCCGTCATGTTCGACGGAAAGGGGCTCAATGAATATGCCGAACTCATCGACAGCATCGCCGTTGCGGAGATGTTGCATTTGAAAATTTTAGGCAAACTCATCTGCGCGCTTGGCGCACAGCCCGTCTACACGGCGTGTCCCCCTGCGGGGTTCAATTTTTATTCGGCAAAGTTTGTGTCTTATTCGCGTTCGCTTAAAAATATGGTCGAAGACGACCTTCTCGCCGAGCGGCACGCTGTAATGAGCTATGCCCATATGCTCGATCACCTTCGCAACGACAGGGTAAAGGAGGTTATTGCCCGCATTCTGGAGGACGAAAAACTGCACTTGCAGGCGTTCGGCGACCTGCTCGCTAAAATGGAGTGCCCGAAAGGCGGTTAATTTAAACTGTTATATCATTTCGACTAAGTGAGCAACGCGAACGCATGGAGAAATCTCTTTATAATATGTCTAATTCTTTTGAGATTTCTCCACTCGCTATCGCTCGGTCGAAATGACAGTT
>DVHK01000058.1 GCA_018712135.1 Candidatus Coproplasma avicola
CTCGTCCTTATCGATGTCGACAATTACGCCCGAGCCCTGCGACGTTACAGTGCCCTCCTCCTGCTGCCAGGGCAGCGAACCGCTTTGAACCATGGCGGGGAACGTTGCCGTGACCTGAACGGAGGACAGCAGCGAGCGGTTTATTGACGCCTGCAATGACGCCATATCGGCGAGTTCCTGACTGTCGTAATTGAGATATTCGGAAATGAATTCGAGGAACGTAAGTTCTTCCAACCCCTCCTCCACCCTTGCTTTGTTGGTGGCTTCGTAAATTTCGTAAATGGAGACGTCCTGACCGTCTCTGCCGTCGGCTCCGAGCGAGACATTACACCCGACCAGCACAGCGGTGCAGGACAGCGCCGCAATGGTTATTGCGGCAACAAGTGTTTTTGAAACAAATTTCATTAATTGCCTCTGTTTTGCCTGCCGCATATATGCGCGCGGCGCGGCATATTATAACTTTACTTATAATTTTACGCCGTTGAGTTTTAAAAGTTCGCGGGCGCTTTCAACGCTGTCTACGCCCGTCTTGTTTTTTACGGGCGCAAACTCCCTTTCGCGCACGACTTCAAACGCCAGGCACGAGCCCATGAGGCGCACGATATCGACCGCAAGCGTTTCAAATTTATATCCGCACGGTTCGGAGGGCGTAACCCTTACTCCGTTTTCGATGTGGGGTATTGCCTTGAACGCTAGGTGGCAGGGAAGTTTATCTTTATATATTTTATTCAGAACATCCACCGAGAACAGGTAATTGAGTATTACGCCGTAGCGGTAGGTGAGCTGACCGTCTTCATCGCGCATGGCGGCGAGTTCGGGCGGCATCTCGTAATATTCGACTATTGTGGGCAGACCGTCCTCCTTGCAGAGCACGCCGACGCGCTCCTCGGGGGCAACCTTTTTAACGACCTTGCCCGAGCAGGCGCAGCCGCTCTTTATGGTAGCGCCGATGAATACGGGGTCGCATATGCGTTGAAGAACATTGTCGACGGCATATATGTTCAGCCATTCGATGCCCTCGCTCTTCAAAAATATATCGTAACCGGCTTCGACGAGCGAAGAATACCAGCCGCCGTTGCCGTTGGGCGACATTGAAACCTTATATTTCTGATCGAGGTATATCCTGCCCTCTTTGGAACATGCCGGTGCGAGCTTTTGTTCGTAGAAGTGGATTTTTGAAGGGTCGTATCCGAAGTAATTGCTATCTTTAAAGTATGCGCGCGTAGCCGCGTCGTTGAGGTCGCTCGTCATTACAAACAGGTGGAACATGCAGCCCGCCTTGTCGGTGACCTGCTTTATGTTGTTCATCTGCTGTTCAAATATCGTCAGCGTGCGGGTTATGCCTATGTTGTACATGCCCTTAGGCAATGACGAACCCAGCCTTGTGCCCTGTCCGCCGGCGAGGAGAACAGCGCCGACCTTGCCGGCGCGCAGCGCGGCGAGACCGAGTTTTTCATACTCCTCCTTATCCTTTGCGATATCCTCGACCGACAGCGCATCTGCGGGAGAGAGCTTGCCGAGCGTTTTGGAATATTCGGAATGTAAATTTTCAAGAACGGAGAAGTCGATTTTTCCTATATCCGAAAGGAGCGATGCGCGCTGCTCTTCGTTGAGTTCTTCGTAGTATTCCAGAAGTTGCTGCTGACCGTTGGCGGCGAGCAATTGTTTTGCCTGAGTATAGTTCATAATTTTTAAGCTCCTTAAAGCTATTTTTTACCATGAACATTATACATTATACAAAAAAGTATGTCAACAGCATTTTAAATTTGTGAAAAAATGATAAAAAATGTTAGTGTGCGCAAAAGCAGGGCGGAAAATACATTATTTTTACATTAATTTTACATCAACATCTTGAAATTTTTTTAAGTATAAGTTATAATAATACGGAAGTATTATGAAAAGGAGGTAGAAAATTATGTATTGCAGCGTATGCGGAGAAAAGCTTGCACTCGTCGTAAACAAATATGAAGGATTAGTGCCTTTCTGCAAAAATTGCAACGAATACCGTTTTCCGCAGTTTGCAACGGCGGTTTCGCTTGTAGTAACAAACAGGGCAAAAGACAAAATTTTGCTGGCAAAGCATTTAGGGCAAGACGATTATATACTCATTGCAGGCTACGTTAAAAAGGGTGAAACGGCAGAGAAAGCTGTCACGCGCGAATTTAAGGAAGAAACAAAACTCAACGCGGTGAAATACAAGTACATGTCGTCGCGCTATCATGAACCGCGAAACGTGCTGATGCTCAATTTCCTTGTTATTGCCGAAAACGGCGACGTTGTGGCAGATCCCGGAGAAATCGAGGAGTGCACATGGTTCGGTTTTGACGAAGCGCTTGAAAAAGTGCGCAAGAATTCAGTTGCGGAAGCTTTTTTAAAAGCCGGTATTTCAGACATCAAAAACAAAAAATTTTAAGGAGGATACCCCACAATGGAAGGCTGGGTAATAGCCCTGATAATCGTAGCCGTGATTGTGCTTATAGCGGTAATTATAATCTGCTGGGCAATTTCGGTGAGGAACAATTTTGTAAGAATGCGCAACACCTCGGAAGAGGCGTTTGCGACGATAGACGTGTATCTTAAAAAGAGATACGATCTTATCCCCAACCTTGTAGAGACGGTAAAGGGCTATGCAAAGCACGAAAGCCGTACGCTTGAAGAGGTGATTAAGGCGAGAAACAATGCGGCGAGCGCAACCACCACCGCCGAAAAGATTGAAGCCGACGCGCAACTTTCAAACGCGATCAAGAGCATCAACATTGTTGCCGAGCGCTATCCCGACCTTAAAGCCAACACCAATTTCCAGAACCTCATGAACGAACTGAGGAATATCGAAGCAGAACTTGCAAATTCGAGGAAGTATTACAACGGCACGGTAAAAGTTTTCAATACCGAAAAGGATATATTCCCCAAGTCGATAATAGCAAATTCGATGAAGCTGGAAAAATTCCCCTATTTCGAGCTGGACAGCGAGGAAGAGAGGAAAAACGTAAAAGTAAGTTTTTAACGCCGTTTAAGGCTTTTGCCCTGCGGCAAATGCACAAAAAAGAGCGGCTTCAAGCCGCTCTTTGTCATTGCGAGGAAAAATATGAAAACCAGAAAGAAATTTGGCGCAATACTGCTTTTAGTCGCCCTTTTGGCGGCGGTTATAGCCTTCTTGCTGCCCTCAGCCTCCCCCGCATACGCGGCAGGGGCATATTCGTTCGAGATCACAAACTTCACCGCAACTTACGACGTACACTCCGACCGCACGATAGACATCGAAGAGCGCGTGACCATTCACTACACGGGATATGCGAGCACTGGTTTTTACCGCGACTTGCCCGTCAACGTCGGCGACAGGGTGTACGACGCGAGCGTAACCGAGATAAACAGTTCGGGCAGCGAGACGGCGGTAGACTATACTGTTGAACTTGAAGATGAATTCGTCATTCTGAACATAGGCGATTACTCGAACAAAACAGACGAGACGCATACCTATATGATACGCTACACCTATGCCGTCACAGCTCCGACAAATCCGAATGCGCTGTTTTTAAACGTCATAGGTTTCGGCAGCGAGGGCGCGATACATGAAGGCAACATCACCCTGAACCTGCCCGACGGATTTGAGAGCGCAAACCTTTATGTGGGAGACACGTCGCTGCCGAGCAACGACCTTATGGAAATTGACGGCAACGCCATAAACATAAGCCTTTCTTCCCTGCGCGCGTTCGAGGGTGCAACGGTAGATTTGTTCTTTGCCGAGGGCGTGCTGTCCACCCGCTTCGACTTTACGCCTTACATCATGGTAATCGTCGGGTGCATTATCATAGCCGCTCTCGCCGCGGTAAAATTTTTGGTATTCCCCAAAAAGCCTCTCACGCCCGTGGTAACATTTGAACCGCCGCGCGGCATGGACCCCGTTGAAGTGAGCAAACTGATAGACAACAAAGTTGAAAATTCGTGCGTCACCTCGCTCATCTTTTACTGGGCATCTAAGGGGTACCTTAAAATAGATTTTTCTGACGAAGACGACCCCCTGCTCATACGCATAAACAATCACTTGCCCGACGACGCGCCCAAACATCAGACGGTGATGTACAACGCGCTGTTCGGCAACCGCGACATGGTAAAAATAAGTCAGCTCGAAGGTAAGTTCTATACCGTGGTCGAAAGGGTGAAAAAACTTGTTGACCAAAAGCACCGCGGACTGTACACGGCAAAGAGCGTGGGCGTTTCGGTTGCCTTTGCGGTTGCGGGCGGACTATTGATGGCGCTTACGCCCATAATACTCGGCATGGCGGGCATAAACGCGAAACTTATATTCTTCCCCGCGCTGTTGTCCCTCGTGCCCGCATTTGTAATTTACGGGCTGACGCAGGCTTACGCGCACGCCGTCAACAAGCTTAAAAACAGCACCAAATGGCTGATTTTATGCGGCATAACCGCGCTGTGCGCGCTGTTCACAGCCCTGTATGCGTGGCTGCTGCCGTTGCCGATAATGGAGCTCGCTCCCAAAATTGCCGTGTGCATAGTATCATATATAGTTATAACGGCTTCGGTATCGCTGATTACGCGCACGAACGACTACACCGCAATGCTGAACGAGATAGTCGGGTTCAGAAATTTTATTTTGTACACCGAAAAAGACAGACTTGAAGCCATGCTCAAAGAAAACCCCGAATTTTACTACCAGATTCTGCCGTATGCCCAGGTTTTAGGCGTTTCAGACATCTGGGAGGACAAATTCAAAGACCTGACCGTAGAGCCGCCGCAGTGGCTTACGGATCCCCTGGGGACGTATGTGACATTTGCCCTTGTAAACAGAGCAATGAGAATGAGCATGTACAACATGACCGCACACATGGTTTCGCGCCCCAGCGCCCCCTCCTCGCGCTCCTATTCCGGCGGAGGTTTCCGCGGAGGCGGCGGTTTTGGCGGGCATGGCGGAGGCGGCCACGGAGGCGGAGGTTTCCGCGGGAGATAAAACTTTTTGTCCCCGAGAAAAAAAGGCGGGACTTCCGCCGGCTGCTCCGCCGCTTAATTGCTGTCGGCATAATGAAATTGCGGGGCGCGCCCGAATGGGTGCGCCCCGCAATTTTACGTTACGGATTATAATTGAGACATTGCATATGAATTGCTGTTTTATTGCTCTTCGGATACCTGAACTTTGATTTTGGTAGAAATGCCTTCGAGAAGTTTTATATCGACGTCGTAGACGCCGACAGCCTTTATGGGACTTTCGAGCACTATCTTCTTTTTATCGACGTCATATCCGGCGGCGGTCATAGCCTCGGCGATGGTTGCGCCCGTGACCGAGCCGAATACCTTGCCGCCCTGCCCCACCTTTATTTTAAGCGTAAAAGTTTTGCCTTTGAGTTCGGCGGCGAGGGCGCGCATAGCCTTGACTTCTTCCTGCTTGTGGAAGTCGGCGGCAGCTTTTTTCTGCTTCAAATCGTTAATTTTATTAGGCGTGGCGACTTCGGCAAATCCTTTTTTTATGAGAAAGTTGCGAGCGTAGCCCTCGTTTACGTCGACAAGGTCGCCCTTTTTGCCCTGTCCCTTTACGTCCTGCAACAGTATAACCTGCATATATTTTCTCCTTTCGCGGGGGATACCCCGACAATTACTTATTTCTTTAAATTATTTTAAACCAAAAACAACTTTTTGTCAATAGCCGCGCGCATAATGGGCGTGGCTTTGGCGCAAAATAATATTACTATACCGCGCAATATGCGCGTAAGTTTTGGAGGTATTATGGAAAACATTAATTTCGGCATTGCCTGCGACGTCAACATGTGCAAATATAACCACGACGGCTGCAACTGCACTCTCGACAAAATTCAGGTGGGCACGACCTGCGAAGGCAAGGAATGCACCTGCTGCAAGAGCTATATCGAAAGATAAACTTTTAAAGATTATAAAGCGCGCAGGGCGGAAAAACGTCCGCCGCAATATGCTAACCCAACACAAAAACCGCACCCTCCCGGGTGCGGTTTTTACATACAAAAAAAGTTTTGACTTTTTCTTTTAAGCAGATTGACGTTTAACTGATTTATTCGAGCCCCACCCATTGGCGCAAAGGAAGGTTTTGCATGAATGTGAGCGTGGTTATTCCGTTGTCGCCGTACAGACCGTTGGCAACGTAGGAATTTGCCATATAGCTGTTGAATATTTCAAACCCTTCGAGGTCGTGAATCTGCCAGACGAGCGCACCGAGGAAGAGAAGTATGCCGAATATGACAGCGGTAAGGATGATTGCGCCGAGCGCGCCGTCGACAACTTCGACCGTGGCGAAATTGCGCAGTTTATCGAACGCGCGCGGAATGAATATGCTGATTATTATTGCGGGAATGAGGAAAATTACAAACAGACCCGCAGTGACGATTACTCCGCCGAGGACTTCGGGCGTCAGACCTGCGCCCGAGAGCGACTCCTGCACGTTCGCGAGAGGAGCTGCGAGCAGACTGTCGTAAACGCCCTGCGTCGCCGAGGCGAAAGCCTGAACATCGAAAACGAGATAGTACGCGAGATAACCTGCGCCGCCGATGAGGGCTATTATAATGATTGCCGACAGCGCAGAAAGTATGCCGCCGTTATAGCCGCTGCGCACGCATACGCACATGAGCGAAATGACGAGCATGTCTATGGCGAGAGCCGATCCTTCGCCCTGCCAGAATGCGCTTTGATAAAAGTCGAGAAGGGCATCCCTCGCGACGGTTATCTCCGCAGAGTCAATAATTATAAGCGCGAGCGAAGCGACGAGCGCGACCGCGGTGAATATATTAATTGTCAGCGTAAGCGCGCCGAAAACGCGGTCTACCACGCCCCAGGCTCCCCTCTTCTGGCTGAAACGGCGGGATGAATGTCTGCGGTAAGCCTTTTTATCCCCCTTGTCGAGCGCGATTAAAATGCTCTCTTCATTGTCCTCGATTTCATCGTGCTGACGATAAAAAGAAAGCTGTTTGCTTTTGTTTACCTGACGCGCTAAGTACCGTCTGACGAGGTTGCACAACAGAGTGAGCACGAGCATGGTACCCGCAGCCACTGCGAGCATTATGATGCCGTGCCAATCGCCTTCGGGCACAACGTTGGTGCGGTCTACCAGCAGGCAGATGAGCGCCGTTCCCACGACCGTGCCGCCCCAGCATGAAAGGCGGATATAGCCGAGACAAAAGCCGACTATAAGTCCGATTGCGGCGAGAACGCACGCCACGACGATGGTAATAATGATGTACAGTTCCATATTCTTACCTCTCTGGGTTATTTATTGAAGTTATCCTTCAAGGTTACGATTTCGGAGAGCACCGTTATGCCGTTATCGGTGCATTTTTTATAGTAGCCCGTGCGCATGAGCTGGTAGGGCTTTTCGTCGGCGCCGTCGGCAACGCAGGGTTCGCACTTGCCGACGAAAATTATTTCGCTGTCCTTATCAAGTCTTTCGGCATAATCCTGGTCGGGATATTGTTCGTCCTTCAACAGCGGCTTATAGCGCCTGAATTCGACGTCGCGTCCGTATTTTGCATCTACCCAGTGAATGACGCCCTTAGCCTTGACGTCGCTCTTTACGGCGCTGCCCGAGCGCGTTTCGGGAAAATATGTGCAGAAAATTTCTTCGACTTCGCCGTTTTCGTTGAGCCTGACGTCGTCGCAGCGGACGATGTACGCCGCTTTGAGTCTAACGTTGGCGCCCACGGTGAGGCGCTTGTATTTGGGCGGAGGATTGAGCGCGAAGTCGTCGCGGTCGATGTATACGCTGCCCGTAAACTTTACCTTGCGGGTTGCGCCGCTGCCGTCGAGAGGGTTGACCTCGAAGTCGAGTTCCTCCTCTCCCTCGTAATTGGTTATCGTCAGCTTTACGGGATTGAGAACTGCCATAGCTCTTTCGGCGGTGCGGTTGAGCTCGTCGCGGATGCACTCGTCGAGCTGCGCGATGTCGACCACCGAATAATTTTTAGCCACGCCGACATCCGAGATAAATTTCTTTAACGCCGTGGGCGGAACCCCGCGGTTTTTAAGTCCCATTAAAGTGGGCATACGGGGATCGTCCCAGCCGCGCACAAAACCTTCGTCGACAAGCTTTTTAAGGTATCGCTTGGACATGAGGGTGTTGGTTATGTTGAGGCGCGCAAACTCTATCTGACGGGGAACGGGCGCGGGGAATCCGGCTTTTTCAACCACCCAGTCGTATAAGGGGCGGTGATTTTCAAATTCAAGCGAGCAGAGCGAATGGGTTATTCCCTCTATAGCGTCCGACAGGGGGTGCGCGTAGTCGTACATGGGGTATATGCACCACTTGTCGCCCTGACGGTAATGGGGAACGTGAGCTATGCGGTAGATTACGGGGTCGCGCATGTTGATGTTGGGCGACGACATATCTATTTTAGCCCTTAAAACCTTAGCCCCGTCGGGATACTTGCCCGCCTTCATTTCGCGGAAAAGTTTAAGGTTTTCCTCTACCGACCTGTTGCGGTAGGGAGATTCCTTGCCGGGCTCGGTAAGAGTGCCGCGCGTGGCGGTTATCTCCTCGGCGGAGAGGTCGCACACGTAGGCATTGCCGTCCATGATATATTTTTCGGCAATTTCGTACAGCTTATCGTAATAATCGGACGCAAAGACGAGCTGGTCGTATTCAAAGCCCAGCCATTTTATGGCCTCGATTATGGAATTTACGTATTCATAGTCTTCCTTGGCGGGGTTTGTGTCGTCCATGCGCAGGTTGAGCCTGGCATGATATTTTTCCTTGACGGCGAAATTTATGCACAGTGCTTTTACATGCCCGATGTGCAGGTAGCCGTTGGGTTCGGGGGGAAAGCGCACGATAAGCTGATTGCCGCGGCTTTCAAATTTGCCCGCTTGGAGTTCTTCGTTTATGATCTGTTCAATGAAATTTGTAGCTTCGGGTAATATCATAATCTTTTTCACAAAAGTCTTGTCTGGCGACGACTGCGACTTTTCGTGATTTT
>DVHK01000059.1 GCA_018712135.1 Candidatus Coproplasma avicola
TTGTCCCATTCGCCGATAATTGCCCTCATCTCATCGCGCGCGTATTTATCGTATCCGTGCGCCTGTAAAATGTTTATGTTCGAATATGTAAAATTGCGCAAATGCATAGCTTTGTACCCTTTGACGGCTTTTTTATATTTTATAAAATAATACGTAAAAATTCAAGTCATGCCGACTCCGGCGCATATAAAGAATGTTGCTGTAATATTTAAAATTTTCTAAATCAATGTCGGCACAAAAAGTTTAATTAAATTTTTGCGCGTTTATATATAATAATGTTATAACACGGAGGTTTAACATGAAAGAGGGCAACATTAAAATTTCAAGCGAAAACATGATGCCGATTATCAAAAAATGGCTGTATTCCGATAAGGATATTTTCCTCAGGGAAATTGTGGCAAACGGCATCGACGCAATCACAAAATATAAAAAACTCGTCTCCATGGGCGACGTCTCTGAGGCCGAAGGTGAAGAGTACTGCATTAAAATTTCGGTGGACAAAGATGCCAAAACGCTCACTGTTGAAGATAACGGCATAGGCATGACCGAAGATGAAGTTGAAAAATACATAACTCAGATTGCCTTTTCGGGTGCTTCCGACTTCCTTGCAAAGTATGAAAAAGCCGGCGGCGACGGCATAATCGGTCACTTCGGCCTGGGCTTCTATTCGGCGTACATGGTTTCGGGCAACGTTGAAATTTTCACCAAGTCCTACGACGGCAGCCCCGCCGTGCACTGGCAGTCCGACGGCGACAAGACCTATACCATTGAAGAGTGCGAAAAGGAAAGTCGCGGCACTAAGATAGTCATGCACATTCTCGACGAGGAAAAGGAATTCCTTGAAGAGAGCAAGATAAGGGAACTTGTCAGAAAATACTGCTCGTTCATGCCCTACAATATTTACGTAAACTACAAGGGCGACGGCAAAGACAAGCCGCTCAATACGACAACTCCGCTCTACGCAAAGCCCGCCAAGGATTGCACGGAAGAGGAGTACAAGGAATTTTATACCGATACGTTCATGGACTTTACCCCGCCCATTTTCTGGGTGCACCTCGACATGGATTATCCTTTCAGATTGAAGGGCATACTCTATTTCCCCAAGGTAAAGAACAAGCTTGAACTCGAACGCGGCAAGGTCAAACTGTACTGCAACCAGGTATTCATCGCCGACAACATCAAGGAAGTCATTCCAGAATTTTTGATGCTTTTGAACGGCGTCATAGACTGCCCCGACATTCCCCTCAACGTTTCACGCTCATTCCTGCAAAACGACAGGCAGGTTCAGCGCATATCCAAGTATATAACGAGGAAGGTCGCGGATAAGCTCGTTTCGCTCTTCAAAACCGACAGGAAAAAGTTTGAAGAATGTTGGAGCGACCTCGCCAACTTTGTCAAGTTCGGCTGCATAAAGGACGACGACTTCTATCAGCGCGTAAAGGATATCATAATTTACAAGGATATCAACGGCGAATACAAGAACCTCAACGAGTTCCTCGGACTGCCCGCCGAAGGCGAGCAAGAAAATGGCGGGGAGAACAAAACAGAGCAAGCCGTAGAGGATAAAAAAGACGATAAGCAGGAGAGCAAAACGCCCTCTACGATATACTATGTCTCCGACGAACAGCAGCAGTCGCAGTACGTAAAGATGTTCAGGGATGCAGGGTTGAACGCCATAATGTGCGACAACTTCATCGATCCCCATTTTGTAAGCTACCTTGAATATAAAATGCCCGACAAGCTTAAATTTATGCGTATCGACTCTGATATCGCGGGCGCATTGAAGGGCGAGGACGGCGCCGAGGACAGCGTTCTTATCGATATTTTCAAGAATGCCATCGGCGACGACAAGCTGACGATAAAGACCCAGGCGCTTAAAAATACCGCCGTGCCCGCCGTCATCAACGCAGATGAATATATGCGCAGATATTCCGAAATGGGCGCGTTCTACGGCATGAGCGAGGGCGAAGTGGCAAAAACCATGATTATCAACACTGCCAACCCCGTCATCGCTAAAATTAAAGAGCTTTCAGATGAAAAGCAGAAATTTGTTGCGGGTTATATTTATTCGTTAGCGCTCATGTCATACAAAAAGCTCACACCCGAAGAGTTCGACAAATTTATTTCGCAAAACCTCGCGCTGCTCGGCGAATACGTAAAATAACTTATTTTTTTAAAAGACCGCTTAAATGCGGTCTTTTTTTTGTTGCCTTATAATATCTTAAAGTGTGAACCTCAACTTTCTGCCCCACGATTTAAAGCGGGCGATAGACTGCCTCAATATAAATTTTCTCACCGAAATACGCATAAGAAGAGGACAACCTGTAATAATTGAGTATCGCGGCGAATATGTATATATAAACAGGTTCGGAGTATGCGGCAGTTCAAAGGATGCGCTGCGCATGTACGACGTGGACGGGCTGTTTGCCTCTATGCTGTCGGACGGGGTCTATGCCTATGCCGAGCAGCTCAAAAATGCCTTCGTAACCCTCGACGGCGGAGTGCGCGTAGGTGTTGCGGGCGAATACGTCACCGAAAAAGGGGCCGTTTCGGCGGTAAGGTGCATAACTTCGCTCAATATCCGCATTCCGCACGACATAAAGGGGTGCGCCGACGGCATTTTCTCTCTTACGCAGGGCAGAGGGCTTAAAAGTGTTCTCATTTTTTCACCGCCTGGGTTGGGAAAGACGACTATGCTTCGCGACCTCGCGCGGAAGTTGGGGCGGGCAAATAACGTTCTCATTTTTGATGAGCGCAATGAAATTGCCGCCGCCGACAGCGACGGCGACGGTTATGCCCTCGGCGAGCGGTGCGATATCGTGCGCGGCGGCGATAAACTGACTGCGTTTTCCTGTGCGATAAGAGCCATGAAGCCGCACGTCATCATCACGGACGAGCTGTATGGCGAAAGGGATTTTGCCGCCGTAAATTACGCCGCCGACTGCGGAATAGCCGTATGCGCGTCTACGCACGTCACCGATCTGCATAAACTGAACGGCTTGCCGTTCGACTACTTTTGCCGCCTTACGGGCATCGGCGAAAAGGTTATCGTCTATGATAAAAATTTTGATATTGTGCGCGATAATTGCGGCGACGACGGCGGTGGGGGTGCTGCTTTCGGCGGATAAAAAAAAGCGTGCCGCCGTCTTTGCCGAACTTTACGAATTCAACGAACGCATGCTCATCAATCTAAAATTTGGCAAACAGCGCATTTCACAGATAGCTGCTGACTTCAAGTACATGCCCGATATTCTCGCCGGCAAAAGTATTTTGGGAGGCGACGACGGGCAGTTCATAAGCCAATACATAAAAAATATCGGCGTGAGCGACAGTTCCTCACAGATAGATTATTTAAACGAACGCAAGCAGGCTATAAAAAAACGCATGGAAGAGAGTGGGGAAAATTATAAAAAATATAGCTCTCTCTATATAAAAATGGCGCTTATGATAGGAATTCTCATTGCCGTTTTACTCGCATAATGGATATTAGCATAATTTTCAGAATTGCCGTAGTCGGTATAATAATCACGATAATCTGTCAGATTTTAAAAAAATCCGACCGCGACGACATTGCTACGATCGTCAGCCTCGTGGGGCTTATAATCGTGCTCACCGTCGTGATAACTATGATCGCCGACCTCTTTGAACAGATAATGGCGCTGTTCGATTCTTTAGGATGATAGCGCGCATATGCTGCGTGGCGATCATAACCGCCGTCTGCGCGCTCATTTTAAAAACCAACAAGCCCGAATTTGTACCCATGTGCCTTACGGCGGGAGGCGTGCTTTTAATTTTATTCGGCTTCGATTACCTCGCCGTCAGCGTAGAATTTATCAGGCAGTTTACCGAGCAGACGGGAATTGAAAGTTCCGTCGTCCGCCTTATTTTCAAGGTCGTCGGCGTGGGGTACCTTATAGAAATAACCGCGTGCGCCGTCAAAGACCTGGGATTCGACAGCTTGTCGGATAAACTTGTCATGTGTGGCAAGCTCATAATCTTTGTTATGTCCATTCCCATTTTGAAAGCGCTGTTTTCGGTTATCACCTCGCTCATTCAGTCGGTATGAAAAGAAAAATTACAGCCATAGCCGGGCTATTAATTGTCATATTTATCATTATCATACTGTCGGACGGTTTGGCTTTTGCCGACGACGCTGAACAGGAATTAAACGATAATATCTCGTCCATTCTCGACGGGCTCGATCTGTCGGCGATAGAAGAGTACATAAAAAATCACGGCAACGACTTTATTTTTTCTTTTGGCGACAGCGCGAGGGACATTGTAGAGTACCTTTTGCATGGCAACCTCAATATAGATTATTCAAGCTATCTGGGCGAAATTTTTTCGGTGCTGTTTGAAAATGTTATATCTCTCGTCCCGGCGTTCGCGCAGATAGTGGCACTGTCTGTAATCTGTGCGGTAGTAAAGAGCGCAGAGGGCAGCATAATGAGCAAGTCGACCACAAAGGCGGTGCGTATAGCCTGTTATGCTCTGATAATCACCATACTCATAGCCATGCTCGGCGGCGTAATTGCGACGGCGGCGCAGAGCATCGACAACATAAAGGCGCAGGTGGAGGTGGTCACCCCCGTGCTCGTCACTTTGACCGTGCTTACGGGCGGCAGCGGGGCGGGCGCAATCTATTCGCCTTCGGCGCTTTTCATTTCGGGCGGCGCGGTAGAAATCGTGAGTGGGTTGATTTTTCCCGCCACGGTCGGAATAATAGTAATAAATTTTATATCCAAACTCTCCCCCGATTTGTCATTTTCCGGCACGTCGAAGCTTATAAAGAGTATTCTGAAATGGGTGATAGGCATAACCCTCGCCATATTTTCGATATTTATAACCGTGCAGAGCACGGGGGCATCGCTCTTCGACGGCATATTTTTCAAAGCCACGAAATATCTCGTCGGCAGTTCGGTGCCGATAGTCGGAAATTTCCTCTCCGCGGGCGTCGACATGATAGTGGCGGCGGGTTCGGTAATAAAAAGTTCGGTTGGTATGTTAGGCATAGTACTTCTTATAATCGAAGTTGCCCCGCCCATAATCCTCTTTGCAGCCTTTTCATTAATACTAAAATTTGTCGCCGCCGTCGTCCAGCCCATCGGCGAGGGCACGCTGTTTTCGCTCTTTTCAGACCTTGCGGGCGATATCGAATATTTTATAGCGGGGCTGTGCACCGTGGCGTTTATGTATGCGCTCGTGGTGATGCTGATAATAAGTTCTGCAACAAATTTTATATGACGGCTTACATTACTGTCGCCGCGGGTGCGGTCTTTCTCACTGTCGTTGTCGGAATGATAATTCCCGACGGAAAACTCAATAAAAGCGTAAATTTTGTGCTTCGCATGGCGTGCATATTGATTCTAATATCCCCCGTATTCGGTATATTCAACATCACTCTCCCAGGCGAAGATGGCGGCATCGTCGATTACGACTATGTGAGCGAGGTGTTTTCCCAAAGTCAGAGCGCCGAACTTGAAAAGCTTATCGAGGAAAATGTGGGCATAGATTGTGATTGCAGCGTTTCGATAATTTACGAGGACGGCTCTTTCAAGGAGACGGGCGTCACGGTTTACGCCGAAAATGTCGGAAATGATCTAATTGACGAAGTTGTATCATATTTGAGGGAGTTGGGCTATATAAATATAAACGTACATGAAAAAACTTCTTGAAGCGATAAAAGCCAACAAAACATTGCTGATTGTTTTGGCTCTCATATTTGTGCTGATAGCAATCGTCGTAATATTCTATCAGGGAGGCGATGAGGACACCGTAGGCGCATCCGCCGACAAAAGCGCGACGGAGGTGCGGCTCGAAGCTATTTTGTCGTCCATCGAGGGCGTGGGCGACAGCCGCGCCTATGTGACCGAGGGCGAGGACGGGATAGAAGGCGTCGTCGTAGTCTGCGACGGCGGCAGCAGCATAATGGTGCGCAACGACATAATAAACGCCGTTTCAACGGCGCTTGGAATAAATAAAAATATCATAGCCGTGTACGCTATGAATTAATAAGGAGAGGTTTATGACCAAGAAGAAAAAAATTATCATCATGTCATCGCTGGTATTTTTACTCGCAGTGACGGCGGTACTCAACGTGTTGCTCGTCACAAACAACGCATCCGCCGATACGGGCGCGATAACGACGGCGAACTATTTTTCGACCTACCGTTCAGAGCGCACGACGACGCGCAGCGAAGAACTTTTGCAGCTCGACAGCGTAATCGAACTCTACGACGAGGGCAGCGAGAGGTACGAGCAGGCAGTCGACCTCAAATTGCAGATCATCGAAATAATGGAAGACGAACTCGTGCTCGAAACCATGATTAAATCGCTCGGCTTTTCGGACGCAGTAGTTTCTATCGGCATGGACTCAGAAAACGTAAACGTTTTCATCAATTCCGACGAATTGACGACTGATACAGCCCTTTCGATATACAATCTTTTAAGAAACGAAGCGGGCGTTGCTCCCACCAATATAATTATAATGCCCGTTTACTCACAAATTTGATTTCAGGTGTTGCAAAATGGCAGATAATGTGCTATAATAATCGTAAGAACGCATTCTAACTGTTTTCAGGAGAAATTTATGGCGCATATCAGACCCGACAATACCCAGAAGGGCAAAATTTCTTACAATGCGGGCATCGTAAGCGGCATTGTGTCGCTCGCGGTCTCCGAAGTCGACGGCGTAAGCCTTCTCAATACAAAGAGCAAGGGTATAAAGCTGTTTTTTGAAAAACAGGGCATCGTCGCCGATATCAGCGTTAAGGTGGACTACGGTTACAATGTGCCCTCGTTGGCATTCCGCATACAGCAGTCCATAAAACACAACGTTGAATCGATGACGAAATACAAGGTTGATAAGGTCGACGTTCATATTCAGGATGTAAACTTTCCTGAAAACGCAATTATTTAAAAATAATTCAAACCCTATTCCCTTAAAGTTTTTAAGGGAATATTTTGTGTGTGAAAAATTATTTCAAGGTTATTTATGAGGACTATCGCAAGGGAAACGCTCTTTCAGATTATTTTTTCGTCGCAGTTCGGCGACGGTGTGGACATCGGCTTGAAGAATGCGCTGTACCGCACAAATAAACTCGACGACAACGACAAGGAATATTGCGAAAGCGTGCTTTCGATAATCGACGAGCATCGCGACGAATTTATTGAACTTTTAGACAAACATTCTGTGTCTTTCCCCGAAAGACGCATCTTCCCCGCGGATAAAAGTATAATGCTCATCGCCCTCGCCGAAATTTTGTACATGGACGACATTCCGGACAAGGTTTCTTTGAACGAGGCTGCCAACATCGCGTCGAAATATTCTTCCGAAAAGAGCGCCTCTTTCATAACGGGCGTGCTTTCGGCGATAAGCGGAGGCAAAAATGTATAAACTTATAGACGGAAAAGCTCATTCGCGCGCTCTCAGGCAGGAAATTGCCGAGGGCGTCGCGCAGTATAAAAAAAATTACGGCAAAGACATAGGTCTTGCCGTCGTGCTTATCGGCGACGACGGCGCTTCGCAGGTCTACGTGCGCAACAAAATAAAGGGGTGCGGAGAAGTCGGCATTAAATCTTACGCCCATTATCTCCCCGCCGACACGACGCAGAGCCAGGCGGAGGAGCTTGTGGGCGGGCTGGCCGCCGACCCCGCGATACACGGCATTCTCGTTCAGCTTCCGCTGCCCGCGGGACTCGACGCGCAAAAAATACTCTCGCTCATACCCGTCGAAAAGGACGTCGACGGTTTCAGCGAAAGCAATATCGGCAACCTTTGTCTCAATAATAATTGTCTTGTCGCCTGTACTCCAAACGGCGTAATGAAGATGTTGGAGAGGGAGGGCATACAGATAAATGGTAAGAACGCCGTAGTGGTGGGGCGCTCTAACATAGTCGGCAAGCCCATGGCTATGCTTCTTCTCAATGCCGATGCGACAGTCACCGTCTGCCACAGCAAAACGCGCAACCTCAAAGAGATTTGCTCCTCTGCCGACATTCTCGTCGCGGCGATAGGCAGGGCAAAGTATATCACAGCCGATATGGTAAAAGATGATGCGGTTGTAATTGACGTCGGCATGAACCGCGACGAAAACGGCAAACTGTGCGGAGACGTCGATTTTGAAAACGTAAAGGACAAGTGTTCGTATATTACGCCCGTCCCCGGCGGGGTCGGGCCTATGACGATAACGATGCTGCTGTATAATACCCTCGCCGCCGCGCAAAGGAGCGTACAAATTGGCTGATTTCAATAAGATTTATCGGTCTTACCTTGAACGTTTCAACGCTCACCTCGAAAAATTCTGCGACGGGCTCAATAAGTGTACGCCGTCCGTTCTCGGCGACAGCCTTGTTTACAGTCTCAGATTGGGCGGCAAGCGGGTACGTCCCGTCCTCATGATGGCGGTTGCCGACATTATCGGCACGGGCGCGGACAAGGTAATGGATTACGCCCTCGCCATTGAACTCATTCACACCTATTCGCTTATCCACGACGATCTGCCCGATATGGATAACGACGATTTCCGCCGCGGAAAACCCTCAAATCATAAGGTTTTCGGCGCGGGCAACGCCATTCTGGCGGGCGACGGATTGCTCAATACCGCGTATTCCGTTTTATTTGACGAATGTTTCAAGGGCAACGAGTATGTGTCTGCGGCAAAGTATATCTGTGATTGCGCCGGCATCCACGGCATGATTGCGGGGCAGTCTGCCGACCTGCTTCACGAAAAAGACGCCGAAGCCGATGAGGAAACGCTCAAATTTATTTACGAAAACAAGACGTCCAAGCTTCTCATGGCGGCCGTCGTCGTTCCTTCGATACTCAACGGAGGAAAATATTATTCCGAGCTTAAAGAGCTCGGCAAAAAGCTCGGTTATCTCTTCCAGCTCACCGACGACATTCTCGACGTCACGGGCAATTTTGAAAAGCTGGGTAAAAGCCTCGGAAAGGACGAAGAAGAGGGCAAGCTCACGGGCATAAAAGTTTACGGACTTGACAATTGTAAGCTGCGCGTCGACATCATAGGCGACGACTGCATCAAGATAATAGACGGAATTGAGGGGGACGCGTCGTTTTTGTACGGTTTCGTCAGCTTCATAAAGACAAGGCTCGGGTAAAAAATTAAAATGAATGGCGATAACATTCCTGATGTGAAAAGCATGTCCGACGCAGAGCTTTCGGCGCTGTGCGACAGGCTGAGAAATAAAATAATTGAAACCGTTATGAAAAACGGCGGGCATCTTTCTTCCAACCTCGGTATGGTGGAACTTACCGTCGCGCTTCATTATGTGTTTGATTTTCCTAAGGATAAAGTTATTTACGACGTCGGGCATCAGTGTTATACCCATAAATTGCTCTCTGGCAGGGCGGATAAATTTGATACGCTGCGCAAGCTCGGCGGTATTTCGGGGTTTCCCAAAAGGGAGGAGAGCGAATACGACTGCTATAACACGGGTCATGCGGGAACTTCAATTTCCGCGGCGCTCGGAATTGCCAAGGCGCGGGATATAAAGGGCGAGGACTTCAACGTAATCGCCGTTATCGGCGACGGCTCTTTCAACAACGGGCTTGTTTACGAGGCTTTCAACAGCGTAAGCGAAATCAACTCCAATATTCTTATTATAATAAACGATAATCATATGTCGATAACGCCGACTGTAGGCTCCATGCATGAATATTTAGAGGAGCTGAGCAACACGGAGAATGAAGAGCGCGCAAAAAAATTGCGCCACGAAACAATCTTCGAGCGGTTCGGGCTCGCTTACGACGGCGTTTACGACGGCAACGATTTGCGGCTGATGATAGATAAGCTTACGCAGATCAAGCAAAAGTTGCATGAAAAACCTATAATTCTTCACGTCAAAACCATCAAGGGCAAGGGGTATCGCTATTGCGAGGAAAACCCGCAGGAAACGCACGGAATTTCAGCGGGCAATACAAAATCTACCGAATATTCTGCCGTTCTTGGTCAGACGCTCTGCGATATGGCGCAGACCGATAAGCGCATAGTCGCCGTTACGGCTGCAATGACGCCCAGTCTGGGGCTTTCGGAATTTTTTGCAAAATATCCCGAGCGTTCAATCGACGTCGGAATATGCGAATCTCATGCCGCCGTTGTGTGCGCAGGGCTTGCGGTAGAGGGACTTCGTCCATATTATGCGGTATATTCAACCTTTTTACAGCGTTCTTTCGATCAGATAGTCGTTGACATTTGCAGTCAGAACGTGCCGGTGACCATTTGCATAGACCGAGCCGGTATTTCAGGATCTGACGGCGAAACCCATCAGGGCGAATTCGACTTGTCTTATCTAAGTATTGTGCCGAATATGACTATTGCTGTTCCAAAAGATATCGAGGAGTTCAAAAAAATGCTGCTCGCCTCCGTTGATTTTGGCGCGCCGCTCGCTATACGTTATCCCAAGGACGGGTTTAAACTTTTCGACAGCGAAAATCGTTTCGAGTTCGGAAAGTGGGAGATTTTGCGGGAGGGCGACGATTACGCGATAATCGCCTGCGGCGAGCGTATGATAGGTCTTGCTATGGCTGCCGCTCAAATAGCGTATGAAAACGGTATATCCTGCTGCGTTATAAATGCTCGCTTCGTAAAACCTCTTGACGTCGCCATGCTCGACGAACTGCCTCATAACAATATAATTACTATGGAAGATAACGCGCTCATAGGCGGGTTGGGTTCTCTTGTCGATTGCCATTATGCGGGCAGCGGCAAACGAATAAAAAATTTTGCTTATCCCGACGAATTTATTCCCCATGGCAGTGTGGGCGAACTCATTTCAAAATACGGAATATCTGTAAAAAAGGTCAGCGACTACATAATAGGAAATGCGCATAGATAAGTATCTTTCACAAAAGTATGGTTCGCGCACAAAGTCCGCAGATGCCATATCGTGCGGACTTGTGTTTGTAAACGGAAAAAATGTAAGCCCGTCTTACGACGTCAGAGAGGGAGACGTGATTACCTTTGCCGAAAGAGAGGAGAGCTATGTTTCCAACGGCGGATATAAGCTTTCAAAGGCGCTCAAAGATTTCAATGTGACTGTTTCGGACGGTGTTTTTGCCGATATCGGCGCGAGCAACGGCGGGTTTACCGACTGCCTCTTTAAGAACGGCGCAAAAAAGGTCTATTGCATAGACGTGGGCGAAAATCAGCTCGATAAAAGTCTGCTCGGCAAAAATATAGTCATTTACGATAATTGCAACGCGCGTTCGCTGAATAAACCGATGTTTGCGGAAATTCTTGACGGAATAGTAATTGACGTCAGTTTTATCTCGCTTACACTCATATTAGATGCTGTTTCCGAAGTACTATGCGACGCGAAGTACATTATAGCTCTCATTAAGCCTCAGTTTGAATGTGGCGGAGTCAAGGTCGGCAAGCGCGGAATAGTCAAGGAGCCCGCGGTGCACAGGCGGGTCATTAAAAAAATTTACGACTTTGCGCAAAACTGTCTGCTCGCTCCCGTGGCGCTCACCAACGCGCCCATACGCGATGGAAAGAACAAGGAATATCTTATTAAACTTGTCAAAAACGGCGAAGCGGTCGACTTTGCCCAACTTATAAAAAATATTACATTATAAAAAAAGTACGTTAAATTATAAATATTTAGCGTACTTTTCTTGCATATTTGTATAATTGGTGGTATAATTATTCACATGATGAAGGTGGGGCTGTATTTTAAAAAAAACTACCGCGGCAAGCGTGACTATATTGAAAGCGTGCTTGCGGCGCTGAACGAACGTGGAATGCAATATTCGGTCGTCGGCGGCGAAAGCGACCTTGACGGGCTTGACCTTTTAATGGTTTTCGGCGGCGACGGAACGATACTCAACATCGCCTCGGCGTGCGGCCGCCGAGGGGTCAAAATCATAGGTGTGAACTACGGTCACACGGGATTTCTCGCCGAATTTGAACCTGAAAAGCTGGGTAAAGCTCTCAATATGATAAGTGCCGGCAAATATGCCTTGCAACAGAGGAGCATGCTCAAAGTGTGCTGTGCGGGCAAAGAGTATTATGCCTTAAACGACCTTGTCATTCAGCGGTGCACATCGGGAAATGAATTTTCCAATACTATAAACCTGCGCGCGGCGATCGATGGCGCGGTCGTGGACAACTATACTGCCGACGGGCTGATTGTCAGCACGCCTACGGGTTCGACGGCGTATTCGCTCGCGGCGGGAGGGTCGGTTTTAACCCCCGACATCGATGCGTTTATCATGACGCCTATCTGCGCCCATTCGCTTCATTCCCGTCCCGTCGTTTACAGCGATAAATCAACTCTGACTCTTACCCGCACGGACAAACGTGGCGCGATTAATATTGTAATTGACGGAACTACGGTAGATTGCCTTTTGGACATAGATCAGATTGTAGTAACAAAGGCGCCGTTCAAAGTCAGCTTCATAACTTCGTTCGATAATAATTTTTTCAATAAACTATTGATAAAACTCAATATTTGGAGCAAATGATTATGCACAGAAACGCAAGACAGGCAACCATTTTAGACATTATCTCAAAAAAGGATATCGAAACGCAGGAAGAGCTTTGCGCAGAACTTAACAAGCTCAATTTCAACGTTACGCAGGCTACCATCTCGCGCGATATCAAAGACCTTAAACTTTATAAAGTTGCGGGTACTACAAAAAAATATAAATATGCATACATAGAGGGTGAGGGCGACGTCGTCACCAACAAAATGCGCAATCTTTTTCGCGAATGTGTGCAGAGCATCAATTATGCAAATAATATAATTGTCATTAAAACCATGCGTGGAAACGGTTCGACTGCGGGCGCGTTCGTCGACTCGCTGCAATTTTCTGAAATTATCGGTTCTGTTGCGGGCGACGATACCGTTCTGATTGTCGTCGACAGCAACGAAAACACTTCCGTTCTCGTAGACAGGTTAAAGGAATACGTAAGATAATTTTTTATGTTATCAAGGTTGCAGATAAAAAATATCGCGCTCATCGACAGCGCCGACATAGAGTTTGACGGGCGTCTCAACGTCCTTTCGGGCGAAACGGGTTCGGGTAAATCTGTAATTCTCGATTCCATAAATTTCGTCCTCGGTTCCAAGGCGGATAAATCGATGATCCGTTATGGCGAAAGTCAGGCTTCCGTCAGGGCGGAGTTTGACGTAGACCCGCAAAGTCCCGCGGCAAAAGCTGTCGAAGAGCTCGACATAGAATGCGAAGGGCAGATAATAATTTCGCGCACTTATTCGCTCGAAGGCAGGGGCAGCATAAAAATCAACGGCAACGCCGTAACTGCCGCCATGTTGAAGTCGGTCACTTCGCGGCTCGTGGACGTGCATGGCCAGAGCGAACATTTTTTTCTACTCAGTGAATCCAATCAACTTAAAGTAATCGACGGGCTTTGCGGCGATGTCGCTTACGAAATAAAAAGTCAGCTCGCTGACGCTCTTTCCCATAAAAAGAGCATACTTTCGCAAATTTCCGAGTTGGGCGGCGACGAGCAGGAGCGTGCACGCCAGGTCGATCTTCTTGAATACCAGATAAATGAGATACGCGCCGCCGATGTTACGCCGGGCGAATATGAGCAGCTTTTGGCAAAGCGCAACCTTATAAACAATACCGAAAAAATCCTCTCGTCCCTAAGCGGCGGGGCGCAGATTTTTAACTCCGACGGCGGTGTAACAGACATGATTGCCGTCGCTCAGCGTCAGATAGCCCAAATTTCCGATCTCAGCGAAGAATATGAAAAAATTTATTCCCGCCTTGAAAATCTGTATGCGGAAGCTTCCGACATTGCACAGAGCATGGGCGACCTCGCCGACGAAGTTTCGTTTGACGAGCGCGAGGCGCAGCGAGTGGAGGAACGCATCGAGCTTTTGCGTTCGCTCATGAAAAAATACGGCGCCGACGAAGAGAGCGTCCTCGGCTATCTTGACAAAGCAGTTGAAAAGTACGACAGCCTTATAAACAGCGCCGAACAGCTTGAAAAGCTCGGAAAAGACCTGAGCGAAACCGACAATAAAATATTCGTACTTTGTTGCAGGCTTTCGGAAGAAAGAAAAAAATGTGCCGCAAAGTTCGCGGAAAATGTCGTTGAACAGCTTAAAAGCCTCAATATACCAAACGCCGATTTTATAGTTGAATTTATTCCGTTTGACAGACAAAATGCCAATCTCAACAGCGCCAACGGCTCCGATCAGGTCAGATTTATGTTCTCCGCGAATAAGGGCGAGCCGCTGAAACCATTGAACAAAGTCATTTCGGGCGGCGAAATGAGCAGGTTTATGCTCGCCATAAAGACCCAACTCAAAGGCATAAACGGCATTTCGACATATATTTTCGACGAAATCGACGCGGGGATAAGCGGTCTTACAGCGCGTACCGTCGCGCAGAAGTTTATCGATATAAGCGCCGATACGCAGATTATTGCAGTTTCGCATCTGCCGCAGGTATGCGCGGCGAGCCATGCTCAGTTCCTTATATATAAAACCGAGGAGGGAGGAAAAACGGTGACGCGCGTCAAACGGCTTTCCGATGAACAGAAGCTTGACGAAATTGTCAGACTTACCGGAAGCGTTTCCTCTTCTGCGGCGCTTGAACACGCAAAGCAGCTTGTCGGGCAGTTCAAAAAATGATAGCCCAAAATTTTGTTTTGGTTACTCATTTTTTTTAGTTTAATCAAAAAAATAATAACGGGTTGCGGACAGAAACCGCCCCGTTTATTTTTTGCTTAACTCTGTCTTGCGCCGATAATGATAAACAGCCAAGTCGGTACGACTTGGCTGTTTCTGCTATTTAAAAATTATACATCGACTTTCTGAAACGCATTCATCGATGCTTTGCAGCCGATTGCCGTTAAAACTATATAAGCGCCGAAGCCTGTTAACAACATTGCCGATTTTGCAAGAGTGTTTTCCGTATTTAGGCCGTTTAATATTTGTGAAAACAGGGGAGTGGTCCAACGCAAAATTATAAATAATGATATAAGCAAAAACATAAAAATACTGCTTATAATAAAAGGCGCGCCTATTTTTTCAGGCGATTTAAAGTAAAGCGGAAAGAATATGATGTTGAATGTGCCGAGAAGAATGGCGCAATTTCCGAGCATGGCTATATTTGCAGAAAGTCCCGCCTGATTGATAAATATTTCAACGGGAAATACCGCGCCTTTGACGGCTCCGGCAATGCCTGTTAATAACAGTAATATGCATTGCAATCCGACGGCAGTAAGAATTTTTGCGAGCGGGATAACGCTCTTTTTTACAGGCAAAGCGCATGTAAATGCAATATCGACGTTTTCCCGCGACATTATGCAGCTGAAATAAACGGAGAGGCAAGAAAAAAAGAAGATAACTTCATACGGGTAGTTCGGAACAAATGTTAGTAAAGCAAAGCTCAAAAAAATAAATGAGGTAGGGTGAAGGCAGAGCAATATTTCCTTTTTTATCAACTTCAACATTTTTATTTCCTCTTGTCAGCGATTTCTAAATGTATCATTATATCGTCGAGCGTAGCTTTCTTTGCATTTGTATTCATGGCTGACGAATTGCATAATAGCAGCCCCTCATAGCCGCTTTTTACTGATTTTATACCAATGGCTTTTGCATCTTCTGCCTGTTGAAGTGTATCGAATACTCCGATCCGGTAGCGTGCGGTCAATTCTCGCAGAGGGCAGTCGGCGAGTACTCTTCCGCGGGAAATATAAATTACGTCGTCGGCAATGCGCATAAGATCCGATGTTATATGTGTTGAAAACAATACTGAAACATGTTCGCTGTTTACGAGCGCCAGCATTATGTCGCAAAATTCCTCGCGGGACAGGGGATCGAGTCCGCTTGTCGGTTCGTCCAGTATAAGCAGTTTTGCTCCATGGGAAAGGGCTAACGCAAGGGCAAATTTAATCTTCATGCCGTCGGAAAGTTCTTTTACCCTTTTGCTTTCAGAAATGTTGAACTGCAAAAGATAGTTGTTGTATTTCTCTTGATTCCATGCAGGATAAAAAGCGGCATAAATTTTTCGTACCGAGGAAAGTTTTTTCATGGGGTAAAATCTGAAACCTCCGCCGACGAATCCTATTAATTGTTTTATTGCAATTTCGTTATCGGAGATATCTTTGCCGAAAACAGTTATTTTACCGTTTGCGGAAACGAGCTGCAGAATACTTTTTATAATTGTACTTTTCCCGGCTCCGTTTGCCCCGATAAGTCCGGCAATGTGTCCGTTCGCCACCGAAAAACTGACTTTATCGAGCGAAAACGACGGATATTTTTTTGTGAGATTTTCAACGATAAGGGCATTCATTTTTTCTTGTCATCCATGTCCTTAATTTGATTAACTGCGTCCCAGAACGTTCTCAGGTAAGAGAACGGCTGCAATGCGATGCCTTGCGATTTATCTGCCATAAGAACCAGAGAGTCGCCGCTTTTTAAATCAAACATGTCGCGTACTTCTTTTGGGATAACTATTTGCCCTTTCGGGCCTATTTTGACAGTCGCTAAGTATTTTCCTTCGGGAAATTTATCCATTTTGATTACCTCATCATAAGAAAAGTATTACTTTTCCAACTTTATGGATTTATTATATATTTAAATTGGCATATTGTCAATGAATCTAATGCATAAATAAAAAAATTTGTCGATAAAATGTAGTCTGAGTACGCAGGCAGCCTGTTGTAAAAAGTGTGCATAGTCCGCGGCGATATGCGCACAATAATTGTATGCATATTTCTGAGAAGGTTAAAAGGGCTGTATTTGCTCTGTTGTGTGCGATAATTTGTTGCATTTCGTTTTCGACGGTTGCCGTCTATGCGGATGAAAGGGAAATATATCTCGGCGGTTTTGCGGCAGGATTTGTGCTGAACACGACGACGGTAGAGGTCGTGGGGCTGTGTGACGTATTATCTGCCGACGGAATTGGCAGTCCCGCCCGCGAAAGCGGCATTAAAGCGGGCGATATAATAGAAAAGGTAAACGACGTTGAAATCGATTCAACTTCAGATCTCAACAAGGCGCTCGCTCAGCCGTATAAAAATTATACTGTTACCATACAGCGCGGCGGCGAGCTTATGAATCTGCCTGTAAACCCGGTTACAGATAAGGCCTCCGGACAGAAAAAGCTCGGTATGCTCGTCAAGGACAGCGTGAACGGCATAGGTACGGTGACGTTCGTCGATAAAACCAAAAATGTAATTGCATCGCTCGGGCATCCCGTGACCGACTCTGCCAAAAATATAATGGAGATAAACGGCGGCAGCATATATTCATGCGCCATTTACGGGGTAAAGAGGGGAATGCGTGGAAATCCAGGCGAACTCAAAGGCAGTATAGAAAGTAATTATATGATAGGTGCGGTCAATAAAAATTGCAGTTGCGGAATATTCGGCGAAGTTTCTTCCGAGCTCGATACATCGAACCTGCAAAAGATTAAAACGGCAAATATCGGCGAAGTTCAGATGGGCAAAGCGACAATTTATTCAACGGTCGACAGCAACACGACTTGCGAATACGATATAAGCATAGTCAAGGTGGATGCATTCAATAAGGATAACCGAAATTTTGTAATAAAGATAGACGACAGCGATTTGATCGATTTGTCCGGAGGCATCGTTCAGGGTATGAGCGGCAGCCCCATTGTGCAGAACGGAAAACTTATCGGTGCGGTCACTCACGTTTTTGTTAACGATCCGACGAGGGGATACGGTATTGCCATAGATAAAATGTTGAACTCATATTAATTTAAAAATCCTCATATAAATCTATATGAGGATTTTGTCGTTAAATAAAATAAAATGGGATAAAAACTATGCATTATGGCTTGCGGGTACATTTTTGGTAGCTGCTATATGTGGCATAGTACTATTCAAATTGGCTAATATCGGCTCTTTTTTTGTAAAATATGCCGAAGAGTATGTTGTTTGCGTGTTTGAATTCAATAACGGCAGACTTATATTTTCCCATTTGTTAAGGGAGCTGTGCTACATTTACGCTTTTTTCGCCCTGGCTTATTTCACTAAATTCAAATTTCTTTCATGCATAATATTATTTTTCCGCACGATTGTATGTATTTTCTATTGCGCCGTATTTTTTGGTTCGCTTGGCTTCGGCGGGGTGCTGTGTGCGGTGATAATTTACATACCCTGTTTTCTCGTATCGGCGCTTTCATGCTACTTTGTCGCAGAGGCATACGGGTGTGTTGCAAAAAAATATGTTTTCTTTTTTCCTGCGGTGATGGCTTTGCTCAATTGCCTGCTTATGATAATTCTTTTAAATGTTGTTTTCAGAATTCTCATTGTTATAGTTTGATCTTTTGCCGCAGCTGAGACAATGTGTGTGTTAAAGCCGCGCGCATAAAATTATTACAGTTTGCCAAAATATTTATATGAAAAAGTTTTTGGCTATTGCGCTCGCGGCGGCGTCGTGCGCCGCTTTGTGTGCGGGTGCTCATAAAAATAATTCGTTTGCCGACGAGGCGCTTACCTCGGGCTGCAAGAGCGCCTGTCTTATGGACGCGTATTCGGGACAGATCGTCTACGAGGATAATTCCCTCGCTCACATGCCCATTGCCAGTGTTTGCAAAGTTATGACGCTTACTTTGTGTTTTGACGCCATTGAAAGCGGAAAGCTCGACCCCGACGGCACGATAACGGTTTCCGAGCGCGCGGCGGGAATGGGCGGTTCGCAGGTGTTTTTGCAGAGCGGACTTAAATACAATGTATCCGAACTCATTAAATCCATCGTCGTGTGTTCCGCCAACGACAGCTGTGTTGCACTTTCCGAAACGGTGTGCGGCAGCGAGCAGAAATTTGTCGACGAAATGAACAAAAAAGCTGAAACGTTGGGCTGTAAGGACACTCTTTTCGCAAATTGTACGGGTTTGCCCAAGGACACGCAATATTCTTGCGCGCGCGACGTCGCCGTAATGTTCGGCAACCTCATAACTCATGAAAAATATTTTGATTACAGCAGAATCTGGCTTGAAGATTTTGCCCATCCCGACGACAGAACGACGACAATGACTAACACCAACAAGCTCATAAAAAAATACAGCTATTGCGACGGGGGCAAGACCGGCTTCACCAATGAGGCGGGGTTCTGCCTGGCTGCTACCGCGTTAAAGGATAACCTGCGTCTCGTTTCGGTCGTGCTCGGCGGTTCCACCAGCGACGACAGGTTCGATTCGACGGTAAGTCTTTTTAACTATGGTTTTGCAAATTATTGCAATAAAATGATACTCGATAAAAACGTTAATCTGAACGACAAACTGCCTGTTTCGCTCGGCAGAAAAGAGAGCGTCAGCATCCGCCCCGAAAGGGACAGTTTTGTGTTCTGCTCCCGCGATGAACAGCCCGATATAACTTTCAACGTGCTGACAGAGCATGTAAAAGCCCCGCTTTGCAAGGGCGATAAAGTCGGCGAAATTGAAGTTTATAAAAACGGCGTGATGTGCGACTGCGTCGCGCTCGTCTGCGCGGAGGATGTCGCTCGTGCCGATTTCGGCGATAATTGGCATAAAATCGTCGATAATTGGGGGCTGTAATTTTCGGTCAACTACATGTTGTATAAATCGTTTGACTAAATGTCCGACCTTTGGTAAAATAATTATAAATTATTTTGCCAGAGGTCTTTTCGATGAACCAAAGAAATACTTTAAAGATAAATGACCGCGGTCATCTTGAAATAGGCGGGTGCGATGCCGTTGAACTCGCGGAGCGCTTCGGCACGCCGCTTTATGTGTTTGACGAGGCTTATATCCGCCTGATGATGCGTACATATAAAAAAGCTTTGAACGACTGTTTCGGGGGCAACGGCATAGTGCTTTATGCCTCGAAAGCCTTCTCATGCAAGGCGGTCTATAAAATTGCCGCCTCCGAGGGAATAGGCGTAGACGTAGTATCGGGAGGCGAGCTTTACACGGCTCTTTCATCAGGATTTCCCGCAGATAAAATATACATGCACGGCAACAACAAAACTCCCGAAGAGCTTGAATACGCTGTTTCGGAGGGGGTGGGCACGATAGTCGTCGACTCCTACCTCGAAGCCGACAGGTTGGATGCTCTCTGTGCGGAGAAGGGTGTAAAACAGAGCGTTCTGATAAGAATAAATCCGGGCGTCGAAGCACACACGCACGCTTACGTTCAGACGGCTACGCCCGACAGCAAATTCGGCTTTTCGATTGCCAACGGAACGGCGGACGACATTACAAATTATGTTCTTTCCAAGGGCAACCTCTCGCTTAAAGGTTTTCATTGCCATATCGGTTCTCAGATATTTGAAAAGCAGTCCTTCGTGCTCGCTGCCGAAAAGATGATGGCGTTCATAGCGCATATCAAAAATTCTGTCGGGTTTGAGGCGGAAACTCTCAACATCGGCGGCGGCTTCGGCATTTATTACACCGATGAAGACCCCAAACTCAACGAGAACGATTACGCGCAGTATTTAAAAGCGCTGTGCGATGCGATAAAACAGAAATCTGTCGAACTGGGCGTAAAGGCGCCCTTCATCGCTCTCGAACCCGGTCGTTCTATAGTGGGCGAAGCGGGCGTAACCCTCTATACGGCTGGCGCAATAAAGAGCATTCCGGGGCTTAAAACTTACATCGCCGTAGACGGCGGTATGTTCGACAATCCGCGCTATGCGCTTTATCAGTCAAAATATACGGTGGTCGCAGCGGGCGATATGAACGCGCCCTGCACGCAGAAGGTGACGATTGCCGGCAAATGTTGCGAAAGCGGCGACATTATCGCCGTCGACGTGCCTCTCCCCGAAATCAAGAGCGGCGACATTATCGCCGTACTCTCTACGGGCGCTTACAATTACTCTATGGCGAGCAACTACAACCGAAATTTCATTCCGCAGGCAGTTCTCGTAAACGACGGCAAAGCCGATACAATAATAAAAAAACAGACATATGAGGACATCGTCCGCAACGATGTTATCCCCGAAAGGTTGGGTTAAATGGATTTATTTTACTTTTTGCAAATTCTCGCCGGCATTGTAGCGGTTATCTTTGTGCTCTGTCCGCATGAATGGGCACACGCTTACGTCGCTACAAAGTGCGGCGACGGCACGCCAAAAGCTTACGGCAGACTGACTCTCAACCCAATAAAACATCTCGACCCCGTCGGTTTTATATGTTGTGCCATTGTCGGGTTTGGTTGGGCAAAACCCGTGCCCATTAATCCTTATAATTTCAAAAATTATCGTAAAGGGTTATTTATGACCGCCGTCGCGGGTGTAGTGGTCAATTATTTAATTGCTTTTTTTGCTTTTCTAATTTTTACGCTTTTAAATCATTTTGTCTTTAACGACGTAATTTTAATAAGCGAAGGGGCAATTTATTACAGCGTCCACGACGCTCTCGGGTATCTGGGCTTTTTTGTATGCCTTATCTTTTACCTCATTTACGCGTACAGCCTTTCGGTATTCGTTTTTAACCTTTTGCCGCTTTACCCTCTCGACGGGTTCAGAGTGGTGGAATCGTTTACGCGTCAGGTCAATCCCGTAAGGCGCTTTTTGCGCGAATACGGCCAGGTTATTTTAATAATCCTCGTGGTTGAAAGTTTTATTTGCGACCTGATGGTGCGTTACGGCGTAAGTTGGGCGGAATATGCCGATATTCTCGGTTATATTCTTTATTTCGCCACCGACATAATCGGCTACCCCATACAGGCAGCGTGGGGCTGGATTGCAGGAATATGACATCTTCCAAAGATTACTCAAATTTTGAATCGGTCGTCGATTACACTACCGTGTTGGACGACTTCGAGGGCCCCCTCGATCTGCTGCTGCACCTTATAAATATCGCGCAGATTAAGATCGAGGATGTTTTCGTGTCCAAAGTTACCGAACAGTTTCTCGACTATATCGAGTATATGAAGACCCAGCCCTCGCGCGACGTTGATAAGGAGAGCGAATACCTTGCCATGGCGGCGCTCATCGTCTACATCAAATCCAAGGCTATGGTTCCCGCCGTTGAAGTCGCGGGGGAGGAGATGGGTGGCGACGATGAAGAGAAACAGGCGCTCATCGAACAACTCCGTCAGCGAGAGTTCGAGCTCATAAAGGAACAGACGCCGAGACTCAAAGAGATGGAGACCGTCGGGTTCTATTTTAAACCGCCCTCGAAGGATTTCAGCGAGGTAAAGGTCGTCTATACCGATTTCAGCGTCTCCGCCATGCTTGAAGCTTTTGCCAAGCTGCTTTTGAAAAATGAAAGTATGCAGCGCGAAAAGAACAACATAAAAGAAATTCCCAAAGATGAGTTTACCGTTGAGCAAAAGGTCAAATTTATAGGGGACAAGCTTGCCGATAAGGGAGAAGTTGAGTTTTTAAGTCTTTTCAACAGTTTTTCGCGCAGTGAGGTGATAACTACTTTTCAGGCGCTTTTGGAGATGCTTAAATATCAGTACATACTCGTCGAACAGCATGAAACTTTCGGCACGATAATAATTAAACGCAATCCCGACGCGGATTTAAAGGAAGTGGACATTGAACAATTTGACGAATATAATTGAGGCGATCGCCTTTGCTTCCGGCGATGCCGTTCAGGTAAAATTTATAATCGAAAAACTGGGTTGTTCGTTAAAAGAAGTAAACGCCTGCATAGACGAGTTGAAGCAAAAATACTCGGGCGACAGCGGAATACAGCTCCTGACATTCAACGGTAAAATTCAGTTTGCAACCAACCCCGCATATAAACAACAGATTTCTTCGGTGTTGCAACCAATAAAGGAAAAGGAGTTTACGCGCACCATTTTAGAATGTGCGGCGCTTATCGCATACAAACAGCCGGTCACGAAAGGCGAGTTGGAGGAGATAAGGCAGGTTAGCTGCGATTATGCCATACATACCCTTTTAGACCTCGAAATGATTGTACCGTGCGGAAGAAAAGACGCCGTCGGCAAGCCAATTCTGTATGCGACCACCGATAACTTTTTAAAGAGGTTCAAACTCAACTCGCTCGAAGATTTGCCCGACTACGACGAACTTATGGCGCAGATTGCCGAGCTCAATAGTTCTATTCTTGAAGAAGAGGACAGCAATTACCTCTATCACAAGGACGAATATTCCGAGGAGGATGACCCCGAGTTTCAGGCGAAAAATAAAAGAAAGGAAAAAGCCGAAAAGCCTGAGCCAAAGGTCACCGAAGATGGGTTTGAATTGCCCGAACACCTTGACGGCGACGACGATATAATCGAAATAAAATAGCTGTAAAAACTGCCTGATGCTGTGTTTCGGCGTAAAGGCAAGCATGTATTTAAAGTTATAAAAAGCATAGCGGCGCGTTTGCAGAAGGCAAACGCGCCGCATTAGTTTTTATTGCATTTTTATCAGAAATCTACGTCTGTGCCGTAGTAGCAAGCTTTGTAGAGTTCAACCATTTCATCGTGCGTGGGAATTCTGGGGTTAGAGCCGGTGCAAGCGTCGCCGATGGCATCGTCAGCCATTTTTTCGAGCTTGGAGAGGAACTCTTCTTCCGAAACCTTACCGCCGTGCCCGTCGTCGTAGTCCTTTATGCAAGAGGGAACATTTACGGATTCGCGAAGTTTGTTGATTGCATCGATGAGTTTTTCAACTTTGTTTGCCTGAGTGCCGCCCCTGATGCCGATGAGCGCGGCAATTTCGGCATAACGTTTTTTGGCGCGAAGATTCTTTGCGTTGTACTGTATTACCTTGGGCAGGTACATTGCGTTTGCGCAGCCGTGAACGATGTGCACGGTCTGACCGTCCTGCTTGAAAACCGCGCCCGACTTATGTGCCATGGAGTGAACTATGCCGAGGAGCGCGTTGGAGAACGCCATTCCCGCGAGGCACTGGGCGTCGTGCATTACAGCGCGCGCCTTCATGTCGCCGTCATACGATTTTTTAAGGTTCTGGAAAATGAGCTTGATTGCGTGAAGGGCAAGTCCGTCCGTAAAGTTACATGCGGCGGTCGAAACATACGCTTCGATTGCGTGCGTAAGTGCGTCAAGACCGGTGTATGCAACCTGCTTGGGGGGAAGACTTTCAACAAGCTCGTAGTCGATTATTCCGATATCGGGCGTGATATTGAAGTCTGCAAGAGGATATTTTATGCCTTTTTCATAGTCGGTTATAACCGAGAATGCCGTAACTTCGGTTGCAGTGCCGGAAGTGGAGGGGATTGCCACGAAATGAGCCTTCTTTCTGAGCTCGGGGAAGTTGAAAGGTATGCAGAGCGATTCAAATGTTACATCGGGATATTCGTAGAACGCCCACATTGCCTTTGCCGCGTCGATGGGAGAGCCGCCGCCTATCGCGATGATCCAGTCCGGCTGGAACTCCTGCATGATTTGGGCGCCCTTCATGACCGTTGTAACCGAGGGATCGGGTTCAACGCCTTCAAGAATGTAAACTTCCATCTTTGCCTTTTTAAGCGCCTGTTCGGCTTTATCCAGGAAGCCGCCCTTGCGCATCGAGCTGCCGCCCGTAACTATGATAGCTTTCTTGCCTTTAAGACCAGATAAAACTTGTTTCATTACACCTTTTCCGTGATAAAGATCGCGGGGAAGCGTAAATCTTGCCATAAAATATTCCTCCGAATATGTAGAATTATAAGATTCGATAAAACTAAATTGATATTTTATTATCGAATACCATAGATTATTATACGCATGAAAATATATTTGTCAACGGTATGGGGCAATAAATTGAATATTTTTACATAACTTACAGATAATAACGGTGTGAGTAGCGTTATGGTTGTTTGCGTTGCAGTGTTTGCGCTGTTGCTTTTCCCCGTTCACATAAATAATTACATTTATTTCAACTCGGCAGAGAGATATGCGGCGCTAAACATCACGCTTTTCCGCATCTTTGGCGTGTTCAATGCAAATACCGTAAAAAACTCGCCCGACAAAATGCAGATCAACGGCAGAGAAGCAAAGATCGATAAAAATTTTTTCAAGAGCAATCTTTTTAAAATATTCAACAATCTCACCGTCACAAAGGTCGTTCAGCTCGGGGATTACGGCATCGCGGGCGACGGCGGCGCTTACGCCGCCGTCGCGCAGAACGCCATTACGGGTGCGGCATATGCTTTCATTGAGATGAACGGCGGCAGAACAAAGCTCAAAAACTATATAATTTTAAACAGAGAGCATAAAAATGTCGTCTATTATTTAAAGGTTTCGGGCGCAATAAACCTTCTCGCGCTCATAAAATTAATATTAATTCTGATAACGGAGAAAGTGCATGAACAGACTTAAAAACAACAGACAAAAGACAAATGAATACGATAAACCGACACTGCCCATCGAAAAGGTAGCGGACGCAAATATTGTAATAGGTCAGTCGATAATTACGGTCAGCGGCACTCAGGTTATTCCGCTGACATCTATAACCGTCGTCAATATAGGTGGCGGTGGCGAATACGGCGACGTAAAAACATTCAAGGAGACCGACGGCTTTAAACTGGCGGGAGGAAACGGTTCCGTAGTCACAGTCAAGCCAAAGGGGTTTCTCGTTGACGACGGCACGGGATGCCGCTTATTGAAAATGGAGGATGAACCTGTAAATGCACTCATTGAAAAGACGGGCGAACTCGTGCGTGATATCGCAAACAATTAACCGCGCCGTTGCGTTGATAGTCCTTGCGGCACTCATTGTCCTTTTTCCGCTTTCGCGTGGTGTTAACACAGTGTCTGCAGACGGGCGCGGGGAATGTGTTATGGAACTTTCAACCGGAACGGTTGTTCACAGCCGCAACGCCCTCGCAAAAATGCCTATGGCGAGCACTACAAAAATTATGACCGCCCTGTTGATTATTGAGGATTGCGATCTGTCGGAAGTAATAACCGTGCCCGACGAGGCGGTGGGCGTGGAGGGGTCGAGTATATACCTCAAAAAAGACGAAGTAATATCAGTCAAAGATCTCGTTTACGGGCTGATGATGCGTTCGGGCAATGACAGCGCCGCGGCTCTCGCCATACATCACAGCGGCAGCGTACAGAAGTTTGCCGAATGCATGAACGCGCGCGCGGCGGAGATGGGCGCGCGCGATACAAACTTTACCAATCCGAGCGGGCTTCCCGACGAAAATCATTATACAACCGCATCAGATTTATGCCTAATCGCCTGCAACGCGATGAAGAACGAGCAGTTCAAAAAAATAGTTTCTGCGCGTAATTATACCGGCGAATACCGCAGCTTTGTGAACAAAAATAAGTTTCTCGGGCTGGTTGAAGGCGCCAACGGCGTAAAAACGGGGTACACAATAAGTGCCGGCAGATGCCTTGTTTCTTCGGCGGAAAGGGAGGGAATGGATGTCGTTTGCGCGGTTCTGAACTGCCCCGATATGTATGAAAGGAGCCAGAAGCTCATCGAACAGGCTTTTTCGCAGTACGAACTCAAAAAAATCGAATGTAACAGGGTATTTATGTGTGACATAGTACCTTGCAAAATAGCAAATGATGAGGTTTTGCTCATAAGGAAAGGAGAAGAGTTAAAAACAGAGATTGCAAGAACAAATTTTTGTGACGAAATAAATGTAGGCGATGAAGTGGGGCAACTTGAAATTTATTGCCAAAATGACTTGATTTTTAAAGGAATTTTATATAGTATAGTTAATAGAAGAAATATTTTTTAAGGATTGACTATGCGGCTCAATAAATTTCTCGCTTCGTGCGGAGTGGCTTCCAGGCGCGATTGCGACGAACTGATTAAACAAGGAAAAGTATCTGTCAACGGTGTAATTGCTTCGCTCGGCATGGAAGTAGGCGAAGATGACGAAGTGTGTGTGAACGGCAATAGGGTAACCCTCAAAAAGAATGAATATTACATTCTCAATAAGCCGAAGGGCTATCTTTCGACCGTTTCTGACGACAAGGGGAGAAAGACTGTTCTCGACCTCATGCCCGCAAACGTCGGAAGAATCTATCCTGTCGGCAGATTGGATTACGACAGCGAGGGGTTGCTTATTCTGACGACCGATGGTGAGCTCGCCCAAAGGCTGACGCATCCTTCAAACGAAGTACCTAAAACCTATCTCGTTAAAATCGAAGGCACGATGACCGAAGCAGACCTCAATCCCATCCGCAGCGGAATTGAAATTGAGGGTGGTTACGTCACGAAAAAATGCAAGGCTCATATCGTACAGACCCACAGGGATTATACTAAAATTCACATAACCATAACCGAGGGTAAAAATCGCGAAATCAGAAAAATGTTTGCGGCTATCGGAAGGGAAGTCCAGCTTTTGAAGCGAATAAAGGTGGGTGATCTCACTTTGCGCGGACTCGACAGGGGTGCATGGCGCAAGCTTTCAAAACAGGAAGTTGCATATCTCAACTCATTATAATTGAAACATGAAAGCGCGCGCCGCCGCACGGCGGCGCGCAAATTGCTTTTAAGGAAAAATTTATGGATTATTGCCTTTTTGACCTTGACGGAACTCTTACCGATCCATATGAGGGAATTACAAACTCGATAAAATACGGGCTTGCAAAATTCGGTATATGCGAAAACGATACGCGCAAGTTAAAAAGTTTTATCGGCCCACCGTTATATCGTTCGTTTATGGATAACTACTCGTTCACGCAAGAACAGGCGGCACAAGCTGTCGGGTATTACAGAGAATACTTCGCGCAAAAGGGAATTTTTGAAAACCGCGTGTATGACGGGATAGAAAATATGTTGTACAGACTTAAACAACGCGATTTCAGGTTGCTCGTGGCGACGTCCAAGCCCCAGGTTTTTGCCGAAAGAATTATAAAGCATTTTAACCTTTGGCAATATTTTGATTTTATAGCCGGTGCAACGCTCGATGATTCGCGCATTGAAAAAGCCGACGTAATATCATACGCTTTAAAGAGCTGTAATATTGCGCCTTGTAATGCAATTATGGTCGGTGACCGAAAACACGACATAATCGGCGCAAAGCAAAACGGGTTAAATTCTGTCGGCGTTCTGTACGGGTATGGCGGGGAAGAAGAGCTTAAAAGTGCGGGCGCAGACTATATCGCCGCAACGCCGTCGGATGTTGCCGAAATTTTAATCAACCTTAAAAGCTAAATAATAAAAAAAGGGGAGATTATGAGAATTGTTCTTGTCATTGCGGGCGTAATTGCCTTCCTGGCGGCGTGCTTTTTATTTATAAGGAGCGAAGGAGGTAAACTTGCCGTATCGTTCGGACATGATTCAAAAAATAAAAATATTCTTCGTTACCCGTTCGACATGCGCGCATTTTTTGCGTTTGCAAATGTCTTTCTTGCAGTTTTTGCGCTTGTTCTCGATTTTCTGCCTTTGGCGAACACTCAGGAAAGTACGGATGTTAAAATTTTTCTGCTTACGTTTGCATTCGTGATCATTTTTATTTACTGTGTAATCTAGCTATGGAAAATAGAATATGGCGGCGAAGGCTTTACATACAGAAATTATTTTGGCAGAAAGCGCGCTTATAAATTTAATCAGGTGGAAATTCTTAAAGTTGGCAATGCGTTTTATTTTACTAAAAACGGCAAAAAGGTTGTGCGCATAGAGCGTATCGTTACCAATGCAGACTATCTGCAATCGTCTTACTTTAATGCCAAAAAATTAAAAATTTAAGGCTCTCGTTGACGAGAGCCTTTTTATCAATAAAAATCAGATTAAATATTTCGCACCAAACCAATGACTTTGCCGAGGATGGTCACGTCGTCGAAGATAAAATCTTCCATGTCATCGTTTTCGGGGTGGAGAATAAATTTGCCGTCGCGCTTGTAAAAGCGCTTGACCGTGGCGCTGTCGTCGACGAGGGCGACAACGATTTCGCCGTTTTCGGCGACGGGCTGTTTTTTGACGATAATTTTATCGCCGCTGAACATGCCTATCTTTTTCATTGAGTCACCTTTTACGGTCAGCATAAACAAATCGTCGCCTTTAAAGAGGTTTGTGGGGATAGAATAAAAATCTTCGTAATTTTCCTGTGCAAAGATGGGTTCGCCCGCGGCTACCGTGCCAATGAGCGGAACTTTTACCGCCTGCTGGTTTATAGAAATCGCGCGGCGCTTATTTTCGCCGACTTTGCTCTTTGTGATAAGCCCTTTGCCCGCAAGCTCGTTCATAATGTTGAACGCCGTGGCGGTGGAACGTATCGAGCATGCGCTGCAAATTTCGCGCACGGTGGGGGCATAGCCGTTCTCGGAGATAAAAGAGGTTATGTATTCGTAAACTTCCTGGGTTTTATCAATTTTCTTCATGTCGGCTTGACCTCCTTTTTTGATAGTATATCATACAAACACAAAAAAAGCAAACGATTGTTTGATATTTTTTGCTTGTTTTTTTATTTTATGTGTTATATAATTATAAATATGTGTTATATAATTATAAAAAGGAGGCAAGTTATGAATAAGAGAGGAGAAGAATGTGTTCTTTACGATAGAAAATGTATTGAGTGCGGCGAGTGCGATATGTGCGACCTCGACCCGTCGAAAATCTGCGATAATTGCGGAAAGTGCCTTGACATTCGTGACGACGCGGTAATTAAAATCGACAGAATAATAATGGACGACGACTAATAAATCATCTATGTAAAAGCCGCGCGGAAAGATTTCAGCTTTCCGCGCGGCTTGCTTTATACAGAAAAGCGCTCGTTTTGAAATAACGAGCGCTTTGT
>DVHK01000060.1 GCA_018712135.1 Candidatus Coproplasma avicola
CATTTTTCGCTATCTTACGTTATTTTTATCTTTCAATAAGTTTTCCTTATTAAAAATCACAATATTTGATATTGATTATTTGCCCGCGCAAATGGTATTATTTTAATGGTAAAAGTGACTCCGCCGCGCGGCGTGTTGACAACCTGTTCAAATTGTCGCGTTATTATAATTTAAATGCGGGTATTGTATTGCCCGCCGCGGCGTGGTATAATTAAAGCGTAAAACATTGTGGAGGTATAAGCATGACGCAGTATTTCAACATCAAAAAGAACTTCGGCTTCGGATGTATGCGCCTGCCCGAAAAGAGCGGCGGCATAGACACCGAACAGTGCAAATTAATGTTCGATAAATTTCTCGAAGAGGGCTTCAACTATTTCGACACTGCTCACGGTTATCACGCGGGCAAGAGCGAAATTGCGATTCGCGAGTGTCTTACGTCCCGCCACCCCCGCGATCAGCTTTGCCCTCTCGGGAATGCCCTCGGTCGTCATGCTTCCCTACATGATTGTCGAACTCGCCGCATACGGCAGCGTCAGCGGACTGCTCGCAAACGTAAAAATGCCCACGATATTAAAGCTGTTGATCGCCCAGGTCGCGGGCAGGGGATTGCGCGCCGTCGCAATCTGCATAGGCGCATACGCCTTCGGCTCGCCCGTCAACGTCTCGGTAATCTGGACTAGCATAGTTGCAGGTCTGCCCGGGCTCATTCTGCAATGGATAATCCTTCCGCTCTTCATGTTCTGGCTGGCGCACAAGGTGAACGCCGATGAGTAATATCGGTCGGGCAAAATCCTTCTTGAAGGACTGCGCAACCTTCGCCCTCGTCGGTGGCGACGAGGTTATAACCTGCAACCGCAGGGGCATAGCGCCATTACTTGAATTTGCCGAATCGGGCAAAAATCTTTCGGGTTTCAGCGCGGCGGATAAAATCGTCGGCAAGGCGGCGGCAATGCTCTACGTGCTCATGGGTGCGGAGGAGGTATATGCCGAGGTCATGTCCCGCGCGGCGGACGGGGTGTTCGCGCGCTTCGGCGTCGCCCACTCGTGCGAAACGCTTGTCGACTTCATTGTTAACCGCCGCGGCGACGGCGTCTGCCCTATGGAAAACGCTGTAGAAGATATAACCCAACCCGCGCAGGCGGTCCCCGCCCTCCGCGCAACTCTCAACGCCCTCTCGGGCAGTTGATTTTTTAAACAAACAGTTGTCCGCCGCAGGCGCAACGCGCCTGCGGCGGACAATTAAAGACTTAATAAAAGGAGATTTGATATCATGCAATATACAACGCTTGGCAACAGCGGAATAAAAGTTTCCCGTCTCTGCCTCGGCTGCATGAGCTTCGGCGACCCCGCCAGCAAAATGCACGCCTGGACTTTAAACCCCGAAGAGAGTGAAAAGATCATAAAGCACGCCCTCGACCTCGGCATAAACTTTTTCGATACCGCCAACACTTATTCGGCGGGCACCAGCGAGGAATACCTCGGCATGGCAATAAAGAACAACGTCGCGCGCGACAAAGTCGTGCTCGCCTCAAAGGTATATTTCAACGAAGGTCACCTTTCAAAGGCGGCGATCGAGCGCGAGATAGAGGGTACTTTGAAGCGCCTCGGCACCGACTATCTCGATCTGTATATCATTCACCGTTTCGACTACGGCACTCCGATAGAGGAAACCATGGAAGCATTGCACGGTCTTGTCAAAGCGGGCAAGGTGCGCGCTCTGGGTGCTTCCGCCATGTACGGCTATCAGTTCTATAACATGCAGATTTGCGCGCGCGACAACGGTTTTACGCCCTTCGTGTCTATGCAGAACCATTACAACCCGCTCTATCGCGAGGACGAAAGGGAACTCATTCCTATATGTCGCCAGATGAACGTCGCCCTCACGCCTTACAGTCCGCTGGCTTCGGGCAGGTGCGCCCGCGCGGGGTGGGAGGCGGATACCATGCGCAGCCACACCGACAAGGTCGCGCAGGGCAAATACGATTCCACCGAACAGCAGGATAAGTCCGTCGCCGCGCGCATATGCGAGCTTGCAAAAAAATACAACACGACCATGACGGGCATAACACTCGCATGGCACTTCAAAAAGGGCGTCTCGTCGCCCATAATAGGCGCCACAAAGACCAAATATCTCGACGACGCCGCGGGCGCGTTCAATGTCGATCTCACCGACGAAGACGTCGCTTATATCGACGAACTTTACGTTCCCCACAAAATCGTGGGCGCGCTCTGATTATCTATTTGCCGTAAACGCGTGGATGAGGTATTTTTGTGATATATTTTTTCACAAAATATGTCTGCGGCAATTTACAAATTAATTTTTTCGTGCTAATATAAAAATGTAAATAATATTTTTATGTATTGCGCGGGCGGCGGTGGTGTCCGCCGCCCGCACGCATATATCAGACAGTGGAGGAAGCATATGAACATCTGGCACGACATCGACGAAAAAAGAATAACCGAAAACAGGTTCGAGGCTCTGGTAGAAATTCCCAAGGGCTGCAAAGTAAAATACGAACTCGACAAGGAAACTGGTCTGCTCCGCATGGACAGGGTGTTATACACTTCAACTGTCTATCCTTCCAATTACGGCTTTATTCCCCGCACCCTCGCCGACGACGGCGACCCTCTCGACGTGCTCGTTCTGTGCAACGAACCCATTTATCCCATGACGCTCGTAACGTGTATGCCGATAGGCGTCATAGTCATGACCGACAGCGGCGAGCTGGACGAAAAGATAATCGCCGTTCCCGTCAACGACCCCAACTATAAGCATTATTACGACATAAAAGAACTTCCTTCGCACGTATTTGAAGAGATGATGCACTTCTTCGAGGTTTATAAAATGCTCGAACATAAGTCGACAACCGTCAAAGAAATGCTCCATAAATACGAAGCGATCCAAATCATTCGCAAATGCATCGCGCGCTATAATGAAGTTTATATGAAGTGATTTTTAGGATTCCCTTTTCCGTTATAGGAGAAGGGAATTTTATATTGTACCTTACGTGCAATTAATTTGTCGTTTCGTAATTAAAATTGCAGATTATGTCGCCTAAACGGCAACTTGTGCATTTTTTATTCCAAAATTAAAAATGGTGTGGTACAATACAATCGCAAAAGGATAATACAGCTTTTACGACAGTTTCATTATATTCCCTTAAAAAGACAGCCTGGCGGGCATGCTGCCCGCCAG
>DVHK01000061.1 GCA_018712135.1 Candidatus Coproplasma avicola
TTTAAAGGCTGAACGCCGCCCGCAAAATGTAATTTTGCGGGCGGCGTTCAGCCTTTAAAGTAATTTATCATTAGGTGCAAGATTAACTCTCTTGTGCTTTTTATATTTCTTTCTTCAAGCCGATTGAACAAGTTAAAAAGTGGTCGTCGGCGCTGCAATTTCTATGAGCCAGGGCAGCGTTTTATATTTCTTTGAATTTTTTTACGGACAACCTTCTTGTTAATGTTATGTGCCGCCGCGGCAAAATACTGCGGCGGCGCCCCTTTAATAATTTTTCCAAATCCGGCAATAATAATTGTATGATTAAAACTTCAACATCTATTAGTTCGGTAAAACAGGCTGTGCGCGAGTGCAGCAATTGCGACATCATGGTAAAGCTCAACCTCGGCCGCAACAAGTTCGTAACCTTTCCCGCTACGCTCTCGGGGGTTTATCCCTCAATTTTCACCGTCGAGCCGCGCGACAAAAATTTCCTCGGCAAAACGGCGTATTCCTATTCTGAAATCCTGTGCGGCAGGGTAGAAATCGAAAAGTGCGCCGTATCTTCAAAATAACCCATTTTTTGCGCGTCATATTCTGCTGTTTGCCGGCATATTATACCTTGTAAGAAAACAAGGAGTGCAATATATGATCAAGCCCCAAACAAGCTCTCTTTCATACACGCGCGCGGTCATTTCTCTCAAATCGCAGACTGTCGCGCAGACTCGTTTGTCCCAGTCGGACGGCATAGCCGAAGTGCTCGCCGTCTGTCCCCAGGTCAGCCTTCTGAACTGCGAAGTTTCGTCAGGCAGGGTAAATTACAGCGGAAAGATAATTTTCACCGTCGTTTACAGCGACGACGAAGGCAAGCTCTGCCGTATGCAGAAGGGCGCGGAATTTTCGCATTATTGCGACGACGACTGCCTCGCCCCCGCCCAGACCGCGCTGTGCGCGCTGTCGTGCGAGCGCGTTTCCACCCGCCGCGACGGCTCTGCCATAATCATTTCGGCGGTGGTTTCCGCCGCCATAGACGTGTTTGCCCCCGCCGAGCGCACGTTCGTCACGGCGTGCGACGGAGCATATTTAAAGACCCAGACAAAAGAATTTTTCTCCTTCATAACCTTTTCGGGCGAGTGCGAGGTGGAGGACGACTTCGACGCCGACGGCGTGGACGACATTCTCGTTCCCTCCGCCTGCGCGCTCGTCACATCCGCAGAGTGCGGAACGGGCGAGGTGGAAGTTTCCGGCGAAATCAGTTTAAGCCTTCTGGCGATGCGCAGAACCTTTCCCGCCAGCTTGGAGCGCGTAATCCCCTTCAAGTGCAGCGTGCCCTGTGACGACAGCTTTTCGGGCGCACTGCCCTTTGCCCGCGCAGAGGTGCGCGACATGAACGTCAACGCTACCGTCGACGATGAGCGCGGCAAGTGCCGCGTGCAGTTTTCGTGCACGCTCGCCGTGGCAGGGTATTTCGGTCAGCGCACCGAACAGACGGTCGCCGTCGACGCTTTCAGCTGCACCAACGCGCTGTCGTGCGCTGGGGCGGAGGAGAGCGCCAAAGTAGTCGCCGAGCGCAAGCTCTTTTCCGAAAGGATATCTTCGCCCGCGGCGGCGAAGGCTAAGCTCGATTTCACATGCCGCTTTCTCGCGGTCGCCCTGCCCGCTGCGGAGTACGAATATTCGCCCCAGAGCGGAGCGGCGGAAGGCAGCGTAACTGCCGTGCTGCTTTACGAACAGGGCGGCGACATAAAGTCTACCCAGGTCAGTATACCTTTTGCGGTGCGCGTCAGCGCGGCGGACGGAGTTGAGCTGTGCGCGTCGGTGTGCGGCGTTTCGGTAAAACAGCCGTCCGAGGGACAGATAGAGGGCGAGGCTCTCATTAAAATAAGCGCGGCATATCCCCGCACGTCCGCGGTCAGTTACCTTACGTCGGTAGAGGAGGGCGAGGCGTTGCCGCCAGAGGAGAGCGCCATTACGATAATCGTGCCGCGCGCGGGCGACAGCCTGTGGGATGCTGCGCGCAGGCTCAACTGTCCGCCGGACGAAGTTTCCGTCTCTAACCCCGACCTCAAATATCCCCTTTCGGGCAGGGAGAGGATTGCCGTCTACCGCAAAAAGTAATTACATATGTCGGGCTGTATGCTGCGCGCATTGCGGTTATCGCCGCGTTTAAATGGGCGTTGCGTTGCTGTACAAGGTTGCGCCCGCCGCGAAATCGCGGCGGGCGCAAATTTTATGCATAAAAATATTGAAAAGCGCGTTGCGGTGTGCTATAATTGCAGTATGCAGAAAGTTGCCGTCAGATCTTACGCAAAAATAAATCTCAGCCTCGACATAACGGGTTCGCGCGGCGGGTATCACTCGATCGACAGCGTCGTCGCTTCGATAAATATCTGCGACGAAATAACCGCCGCTCCCCGCAGCGACGGACGGGTGTACGTCGCCATGTGCGGCATGGGCAGCGAGGACATTCCGCCCGAGAAAAATAACGCCGTAAAGGCGGCGGAGCGGTTTATAGGCAGGTTCGGAACGTGCGGCGCGGACATTGCAATCAAAAAAAACATCCCCGTAGGCGCGGGACTGGGCGGTTCTTCTGCCGATGTGGCGGGCGTGTTGAACGCGCTTGCAAAGCTATATGGCGTGACCGACGGCGAGGGGCTGAAAGCCATAGCCGACGAGCTGGGCAGCGACTGCGGCTACATGCTGCGCGGCGGGTTCGCCCGCATGACGGGCAGGGGCGAAAGGGTGTGCCACATAAACTTCGGCGGGCGGTTTTACCTCATTTTGCTGCTCCCCGGCGAGGGGGTTTCCACGGCGAGATGCTACGCGCTCTCAGATGTATATCCCGAAAAGCGGCATACGTCTGCCGCCGTTCACAGCGCAATATGCGGGGGGCAACCGCAAAAAGTGGGGGCTCTTCTCTCTAACGGACTGTACCCCGCGGCGGTAGTCATAAACCCTTCCGTCAGGGAGGCGTTCGACGGGCTTTTGTCTCTCGGCGCCGACGGCGTGAATATGACTGGCTCGGGCAGCGGCGTGTATGCGCTTTTCTGCGACAGGGACGCGCGCGACAGCGCGCTCAAAAAATACAGGGGGGCGTTTCCAGCAGTTGCGGCGCATACGCTCGTCCCCGAAGAGGAATAATTATTTTATGGCAGAAGAAAGACTTATCGACGATGACAAAGATAAAGACAAAAAATACCGCTTTCGCATAAACGCGGACGGCGAGGAGGAGCTCGTTATAGAGTACGGCGAGCAGCAGGAAGAAGAGGACGCAGATGGCGCAGCCCCCGTACTATCCCCCGACGAAGATCTTTCGGAGGTCGACGGAGAGGAGGTTGACGCTCGCTTCGATTCCGGCGAGGAGGGCGAGGCGGTACTATCGCTTACGTCCATGGCGCGCGCCGATATGGATATGGGCAACTATTCGACCGCGCTCGAATATATCGAACAGGCTAAGGATATATCTCCCGCCGACGGCGCGGTTGTTGCGCTCGAACTTGAAATTTACACGCGCGGGCTTTCAGATTTTCCCGACAGCATACTCGCCGACGCCGTTCAGGCGGCTCAAAATGTGGCAAAATATTCGTCGGAAGACGACAAAAAACGCCTGCGCGAAGAGGGCAACGAGAAGCTTAACTCAATGATATGTGCGCTCCAATCTCAGGTGGACGAGCTCGGCGCCCAAAACGAGCGCGGCAAAGCCGAGCGCGCGCCTGCCTTTGCCGCCGCCAACAAAAAAGCGATGCTCCGCTTTTTTGTCGTGTTTGCAGCGTTTGCCTTCGCGTTGGGTCTGGCAATTTACTTTTCTACGATCATGTACGTCGACAGGAGCGGCGTCAACATAGTTTTAACCGCCGTTTTCGGCGCGGTTGCCTTTTTGCTGTTCATTGCAAGCGCATTTGCGGCGCGCGCGTTCAACATAGCCGCGCGCAGAGTGCGCATGAACCGCGACAACAGGCGCACGAGAGTCGGGCGCGATTACGAAGCGCACAGGGCGCGCCTTACCGCTTTGGAGACCATATATAATGCAATCAACTGAAAGAGTATACCTCGACCATGCCGCCACGACGCCCGTCGACGGCGGCGTTTTGAATGATATGTTGCCATACTTTTCGGAGCTGTTCGGCAACTCCTCGTCGCAGCACTCCTTCGGCAGGCAGACCGCCAACGCCGTGACCGCCGCGCGCGACAAAATGGCGGTTGCCTTGGGGATATCCCCCGCCGCCGAATTGTATTTTACATGCGGCGGAACCGAGGCGGATAACCTCGGCATAAAAGGTATATGTCTCGCAAACGTCGACAGGGGCAGGCACGTCGTAATTTCTGCAATCGAACACCCCGCCGTGATCGAGAGTGCGAACGATTTGAAAAAGTATGGCTTTGAAGTCACTTTCGTCAACCCCGACGGGCGGGGCGTAATTTCGCCGAAGGCGATAGCCGATGCCATGCGTCAAGATACCGTGCTCGTCGCCGCAATGTCTGCCAACAACGAAACGGGCGTAATTCAGCCGATAGCAGACATTTATAGCGAGGTAAAGGCGCGCGGCGCGTACCTTTGGTGCGACTGCGTTCAGTCGGCGGGCGTTTTGCCCCTTTCGCGCTTTCCCGCAGACGGCTACGCGCTGTCTGCGCACAAGTTTTACGGCCCAAAGGGCGCGGGCGCTGCCTGCATAAAAAAGGGCGTCAGATTTATAAGGATCATGTCGGGCGGACATCAGGAGCGCGGTATGCGCGGCGGTACATTGAACACTCCCGCAATCATTGGCATGTCGCACGCCCTGTCTTTAAGCCTTTCGTGCGCCGCGGAGGACGGCGAAAGGATAGTGCGCCTGCGCGACGAATTTGAAAGGCGCGTGCTTTCGCAAATTGACGGAACCGCCGTCAACGGCGGCGGAGAGAGGCTGCCTTCGGTGACCAACATCAGCTTTGACGGCTGCGACGGGCAGAATATAGTTTTTCTGCTCGATTTAAACGGCGTGGCGTGTTCAACGGGCGCGGCATGCTCCTCGGGCGCGGCTTCGCCCTCGCACGTTCTTTCGGCTATGGGGCTGGACGAAAGCCGCGTAAGGTCGGCGGTGCGCTTTTCGTTCGGGCGCAACAACACTGCCGCCGATGTCGATTTTGCGGTTGAGGCCATCAAAAAGGTAGTCCGCGCAATACGCGGGTAAATTTTATCGCGCCGCGCACATGCACAAAATTATTTTCTACCTGATATAACTAGGGTGCCCGCGGCAAAACTTCGCCGCGGGCGCCCCGTTGCCAATCAACGCACAAATTAATTATGTAGCACAAATATATTGCACAAACCGCCGCATTGCACTTTTGCAATGCGGCGGTTGTTTAAAACGATATTAAACCTGCGCGGGAGTGTATGCCGCCGAAAGGGCGGTTAAAATTTCGTCGCGGGTAAAGCCCATGTTTTTAAGCTCGGCAATTTTCATTGCAAGAATTTTGTTTCTGTCAGGGCGGGGGCGGCGGCCGGAGGAAACAAACACGCCCTTTTTGGCTATGGTGAACACTACGCCTTCCTCTTCAAGTTGGGTGTAAGCCCTCTGCACGGTGTTGGGGTTAACGCCCAGTTCTTCGGCAAACTCGCGGCAGCTGGGCAATTTGTCGCCCTCTTTTAAAATTCCTGCGGCAATCCGCTTTTTAATGTTTTCGCCTATTACCATAAACAAACTCATCCTGGGTGCCTTCATAAAGCTTCCTCCTTTGTATTAACTGTATTTATTGTATTAATTGTACTATATTATTTTAATACAGTCAATACAATTCCGACATATTTTTACAATTTTTTTAGTTTTATCGGCGTGCAAGTGAAGCGACGGTGCGCCGCGACGAAAGTCGCGGCGCACCGTTTAAAAACACTTTTAAAGTTACAGGTGCGCCCGCAGCAGGGGCGCGCCTGTAAAACACAGCAGATTTCGGGTATAAAGAAAAGAGGGGTAAAGCCCAAAAAAACAGAAATAGCACGAACCGGAGTCCGTGC
>DVHK01000062.1 GCA_018712135.1 Candidatus Coproplasma avicola
CGCATATTTTTTATAAATTATACTGTACCTTTGTCCCTGCTTGTCATTTCGACTAAGTGAGCGCCGGCGAACGCACGGAGAAATCTATCATTAAAACTGTACCGTGCTTTATATCCCGCTTTGACCGCGCGACAATATTTCTATCAGATCGCCGTCGGCGGGGCAGAACTGATAATCTTTGAGTTCATCCGCCCCAACCCATTCGATGCGGCTGTGCTCCTTTGCAACGGGTTGCCCCTCGCATATGGTACAGTCAAAGAAGGATATATCCACAGAATACTGCGGATAGTCGTGGACGGCGCGAAAAATTTCGGCGCCCACCGAAAGGGTGATGCCCAGTTCCTCGCGGCACTCGCGCACGAGCGCCTGCCGCTTGCTTTCCCCCTCCTCCACCTTGCCGCCCGCGAATTCCCAATATCCCGCAAGGTTCTTGCCCTCGGGGCGGCGGCATATAAGAATTTTCTGACCACGGCGTATTACCGCCGCAACAACTTTTATCATATAATTTTCCTTTGACGTTATTTTTCACGGCGCGCGGCGCAAGCGCCGCGCGCCCGCCTTTGCAAGTTTTTTAAGTTGTAGTTATAAACAATCGACAATTTTTATGCAATTGTTGATAACTTTATGCAAAAATATATGTTTACATGTGCAAAAGCCCCGCTTTCGACCAAACAATCTGGTTATTGTCAATAAAATGTTGATAACTTTTTTATAAACATATATTTTTTATGCTTTGAACAATCCTGAATGTGCATAACTTTTTGTGCATAACATGTAAAAATATAGTCACGCAAGGCAATTTTGCGAAAGTTATCAACAATTGAACGGCGAGTTTTCAACAACGCGCGCGGCAGTTATTACTTTATGCATATCCGCGTTTTTGCGGCGCGCTAAGACTGAATGCGCACCGAGCTGCCGCCCGTTTTATTTTTGGTGACGATAATCTGTCTGTCGATGCGCTCTTTGAGCTCGGAGACGTGCGAAATTATGCCGACGAGACGGTTGCCCTCGGCGAGGGATATGAGGGCGTCGATAGCCTGGTCGAGGGAGCCCGAGTCGAGCGAACCGAAGCCTTCGTCGACGAACATGGTATCCAGCCTTATGCCGCCCGCAGCCGCCTGAACGACGTCCGAAAGCCCGAGGGCAAGCGAAAGCGACGCCTTGAACGATTCGCCGCCCGAGAGCGACTTTACGCTGCGCACCGAGCCGTTGTAGTGGTCCATAACTTCGAGTTCGAGCCCGCTCTGGCTGCGCAAGTTATCGGCGCTTTTGCGGCGCATAAGCTCGTACTGCCCGCCGCTCATGCGGAGAAGGCGGAGGTTTGCCTTGGCGATTATGCGGTCGAAGTAAAAGGTCTGCACATATGTTTCGAGCATGACCTTTTCCTTGCCCTGAACGGTGCCGTTTGCCGTGTTGGAAAGGGCGCGCAGAAAGATGAGCTGCTTTTCGCCTTCGCCCAGGTTTTTGCGACATTCGGCGAGTTCGCCCTGTGTGCGCTCGTTTATTTTTATGCGCGCGGAAAGCTCGCGCGCGGACTGTTCGTTTTGGGATATTGCCGCCTTTGCGGCGGCAAGCGCCGCCGAACTTGCGGCTTCGTCAATCTCCTTCCCCTCGTCGATCAGGCTCTGCAACTTGTTTATTTCGCCGTTGAGCTCGCTGACTTTGGCAGAGCGCGCCGAAATGTCCTTTTCGCACGCGGCGAGCTGTTCATCATATGCGCTTCTTTTGCCCTTTAATGCCGCAATATGCGTCGACAACTGCGCTTTTTCGGCGAACGGCAAGCCCTGTGACAGGGTAGCAATGCGGCTGTCGCCTGCGGCGAGTTCCGCCGCCGCGGCGGACAGGCGGGAAGTGTAGTCCGACACGCTGTCCGCAAGCGACTTTATGTTGCTTTCGCCGAGGGATATGTCGCCCTCAACGGCTTTGCGCCTTTGGGCGGCGGAGGAAAATTGTTCCTCCTGCTCGCGCATCTGGCGCGCGCCATCCTCAATAGTTTTCAACTGCCCGGCTATCGCGCTTTCAAGCCCGTCGACGTCGCGCGGCAGCCCGTTTTCTTCGGCGAGGGCAAACAGCTCTTCCTGCGCCGAGGCGAAGCGGGCTTTAAGCTGCCCCGCTTCGCCGCCCGCATTTTCGCGGCTTTCAGACAGTTTTTCGTATTGGATTTTTAAAGCGTTGAGTTGCTCCTGCGTGAGCGTTGCCCCGCACATATGCGCGGGCGAAGGGTGAACTGTCGACCCGCAGACGGGGCAGGGCGTTCCCTCTTTGAGCTGCGAGGCGAGCAAGCCCGCCTGATTGCGCAAAAAGGCGTCGTGAGCAGCGTTATATTGCCCGCGCTTTGCCACGGTCTGCCCGTCGAGAGCGGCGAACTGCCGCTGGGCTGTTTCAAGCTGCAGCGAAAGCGCGCGCACCGCCTTTATCCGCTTAGCGATGTCGTTGAGTTTTTTATAGCAGTCGCGCGCGGAGTTTAGCTGCTCGCGCACCTTGACGAGGGATATTTCGGCGCCTTCGAGCGACTTATACTGCGCGCGGTCGGATTCGAGCTTTTTCTGAGCCGCTTCAAGTCTGCCCTTTGCCTCTTCGAGTGCTGAGGACAGTTTTTTGTGCGCGCCTTCAAGCTGCGCGCGCTGCGCCTGCACCTTGCCGAGCTCGTCATACTTCGGGAGCAGCGCCCCGCACGAAATTATTTCGCGCGACACGCCATTCATTTCCTCCGCGCGCTCTTCGAGCGATTGCCTTTGTCTTTGCGCCCGTTCGAGTCCCTGACTCTGTTCACCGCGCAAGGCAACAGCCTCGTTGAGCTGCGCGCGCTGACGGCGGCGGGCTTCGGCTGCCGTCAGCGCGCCCTGCGCTTCGGCGAGCTTTTTGTTGAGTTCCCCGCGCCCGCTTTCGAGCTGTGAAAGTAGGCGTTTGTCGGCGCATATTATTGCATCAACCAGTTCGAGGGCATCCTCCGACGCCCCTCCCGACTTAACCTCCTCCGCGCGGGCGCTCAAAGGACTTTCGGGCGGGCAGTCTATACGGCTTATGCACGCCGCAAGCATATTTCTTTGCCCCTCGCACGCCCTTTCCGCCGCGTTGGCGGCAGTGCGCAGTTCGTCCTGCAACGTTTTGAAGTTGTAAGTTTTGAATATGTCGCGGAAAATTTTCTGCCGCTCCTCGGTGCCGGCATTGAGAAGGCGCAAAAACTCGCCCTGGGCGATCATGACTATCTGCATGAACTGCCCGCGGGTGACGCCGAGAATCTGGCACACGGCTTTATCGACGTCGGTGCGGCGGGTTATGACGTTGCCGTCGGGCATGGTCAAAAGGGCTTCCGCCTTGCGCTCAGTCAACCCTCCCCCGCGCTTTGACGGGCGCATATATGCGGGGTTACGGCGTATTTTATATATTTTTCCGCCGTTTGAAAAAATAAGTTCGACGTCGGTAGGCGTGTCGTCCGATGCGTATTTGGAGCGCAGCCCGTCCACCTCCCTTACGCCGCCGCTCGGCTCACCGTAGAGGGCGAAAGTTATGGCGTCGAAGATGGTAGTTTTGCCCGCGCCCGTGTCGCCCGTGATGAGGTAGAGCCCGCTTTCACCCAGCTTTGACATGTCGATATCCACCTCGCCCGCGTACGGTCCGAACGCCGATATTTTTATGTATAAAGGTCTCATGCCTCGCCCTCCCAGATTTTTTGGATGAGTGCGCCGACGTATGCGCGCATTTCTTCGGTCATGGGCTTGCCGTTCTGCTTTTCATACAGCTCGGCGAAGAGCTGTTCGGGAGTTTTGCTCTGCACGTCCCCCGCTTCGCCGAGGTCTGCCTCCGCGCGGGTGCGGGCGTTGTCGTATTCGAGCACCATGAGCCCCGGATAGAATATGCGCAGTTTTGCGGCGCCGTCGGGGATATCCTCCTCGTCGGTGAGGACAACTTTGAAAAAATTGTCTCTGTTCTGCTTTGATACAAAGCTTTTAGCCGTAACCTCGGCGTAGCTGCCGCGTATGACAATCCAGTCGCGGCGGGGAGCCAGGTCGACCTCGCGCATAGTTACATCGCCCTTTTTGCCCATTTCGACGATGGTTACGCTCTTTTGGTGCGAAGCTTCCGAAAAGGAATATTTAAGAGGCGTGCCGCAGTAGCGCGCGAAGGGCGCGACGTTCTGCGGGCGGTGAATGTGACCGAGGGCGACGTAGTCGAACGCTCCGAAAGCGGACAGGTCGACGTTGTCCGTTCCGCCGACCGAAATTTCCTCGCTTTCGCTGCGCACCGCGCCCGTGACAAACTGATGGGTGACGAGCACGTTGCGTTCGGCAAAGTTGACATTTGCATGAGAAAGGGCGACCCTGACCGCGTCGGTGTAGCTTTGAACGGTTTCGTCGGGAAAGACGCGCGCGACGTTGGCAGGCTTTATGAAGGGCAAAAGATAAAAATTCACCCGCCCGAACTCGTCGTTAAAGGTGACGGGCGCAAGGTCGCCGCCGTAAGCGTGCGCGATGAAAACGCCGCTGCCGCCCAGAAGGTCGGAGCCGAAGGACAGCCTTTCGGCGGAGTCGTGGTTGCCGCTTATGACGAGCACCTTTATCCCCACGGATGTCAGACTGTTCAAAAAGCCATCGAAGAGCTTTATCGCCTCTACCGGCGGAACGGGCTTGTCGTAGACGTCGCCCGCGATTATAACCGCCTCGGGGCGCTCGTCCCTTGCAATGTCGGCGATTTTTGAAAGAATATACTCCTGCTCCTCAATCATGGAAAATTCGTTTACTCGCTTGCCGAGGTGCAGGTCGGATAAGTGCATGAATTTCATGACAATGATTATACCATAAACGCGCGCGCATTTCAACCGCATTAAAGGGCGTATGGGCGTAAAATGTGTATTAACTGTATTCAAAAATTATTGTATTATTTGTATTAACTGAATTAGCTGTATTATAATTTATTCCGTCCGCGCACACCTGATTGACAAAACGGGCGCTTTGCATTATTATATAATAAATTGTCCGCGTTATATAATCAATTGCCCGCGGCGGGCAAAGCGGCGGGCAAAAACACCATAGTTTACGGTTAAAAGATGAAAAATTACGTAATTAAAGTTACGCTGAACAACACCGATTGTTCGCGCACCCTTGCAATTCCCGCCGACTACGGCTTCGGCGAGCTGAACGACATTATTCAGATTGCCTTCGGCTGGGAAAATTATTTTTACCACGAGTTTGACGCGGGCGGCACGCTCATAGCCGACGACGCGAACGAGGACTTTGATCTGCTGCCCGAAAAGTTCAGGTACGAGTTTGAGGCTAACCTTGAATTCTTTTTGATGAACGTAAAGCACATGACTTACACCTACGACATAGAGCAGCCGTGGGTACACGAAATAGAAGTTGAAGGCGTGCTTGAAGAAGGGTTCGAGCGCCCCGTGCTTTTGGAGAGTTCGGGGCGCATGATAGTTGAAAAACTTTTGGACGACGACACGACGAGCGTTACCTTCGGCGACGCGGTCAACAAAGACCTGATAAACGCCATTCTTTCCGAAACCTTCGACTATTAATAAAAACAAACAGGGCGGCGCCCGCT
>DVHK01000063.1 GCA_018712135.1 Candidatus Coproplasma avicola
TATTGCGCCGCGCCCCTTTTATTTATATAAACTTATCCCTTTAAAATTTTTTCGAAACCTATGCGCTGTTTGCCGCCGCGCACAGTCAGCGAACCGCAGTATTCATAGCCGAGCGAAGCGACAAGACTGCGCATGGGAATATTCTTTTCATGAGTGTCCATGCGAACGCTTATTTTGCCGCGCTCCTTTGCCATAACCTCGGCATATGAAAATATAAAGCGCGCACAGCCTTTGCCGCGGTAGTCCGCCGCGGTCGCCACGGTGTGGAGAACAAAATATTCGCCCTCTTCTGTCAGCCACGCGCCGTCAATATCGCCGTAATCTTCGTCGCTGTCGAGGACGGAAAAGACGGCGGCTATATCGCCTTCGCACATCACCTTGTACATGATGCCGCGCGCTATCTTGTCGGCGATAAACTGCTTTTGGGGAAAGCCGTCCTGCCACTGCGGATTGCCCAGCTCGCCCATAAACTTACGCGCCTGCGCAAAAATATCCATTATTCTTTCAAGATCGCCCGCCTCGGCGGGCATAACTTTGTATCCGTTCATGTCACGCCTTTAAAAAATCGATTATTATTGTATTCTGCACGAAAAGATATTCGTCCTTTATGCGCACGCATTCGGGCGAGATGTCGAGGTAGTCCCTGTTTTTAGCGATAGCCGCGGCATATTCCTGCATGAACGACAGCCCGAAAAGCTTTTCGTATTCATGCACGTCCACCCCCGCCGCCGTGCGCATGGCGAGCATGACATATTCGTCGCGCTGCTCCGGTACGGTAATTTCGGTGCGGTCGATGACGGCGAAGTGGTTGGAAATTATGCACTTGAAGTATTCGTCGAGGTCAAATGTGTTGGTGAAGCGCACGTTTTTTATATGGCTGGACGCCGAAACGCCGAAGCCGATATATTCGCCCCGCCGCCAGTAGTTTAAGTTGTGGCGGCTCTCTTTGCCCTTTTTGCAGAAGTTGGAAACTTCGTACCGCTCATATCCCAGCTCTTTGAGCTTTTTTACGCCGAAGGCGTACTGCTCGGCGACCTCGTCGGAGTCGGGCAGTTCGCCGTTCAGATAATCGGTATATATGGGCGTGCCGTCCTCGGGCGTGAGGGCGTACATAGAAATATGGCTGGCGCCGTAGAGCGCCGCGACCTCGATTGACTGCGATATATCATCGAGCGACTGCCCCTTTAACCCTATCATGATGTCGACCGAGAAGTTGCACCCCTTTAAAAGTTTTACGCAGGTTATGAACTGGTTTAAGGTGTGAATTCTGCCGAGGTCTGAAAGCAGCTTGTCGTTAGCCGTCTGTAAGCCGACCGAAAAGCGGTTTATGCCCACCTTTTTATATAGATCGATCTTTGAAGCCGAAACCGTGCCGGGGTTCATCTCTATTGTGATTTCGGCGTTTTTGTCAAGGTTATAATATTTTTTTGCAGCCGCGACGAGCATGGCTATGTAACTTTCGTCGATAACCGACGGAGTGCCGCCGCCGATATACAGCGTGTCGAACGAATAATCTTTGAGTTCGGGGGCGCGCATAGCCATTTCGCGGTAGACGCAGGTCATGTAGCTTTCGGCGAGACCTATTTTATCGGGAAAGGATGCAAAGTCGCAGTAGCGGCACTTTTGTTTGCAGAAAGGTATGTGAACGTATATTCCCGCCATTATATATCCCACCTGAATTTATTCATATCTATTTTGTAGTCCACCACCTCAACCCCCTCCTCGGAGAGCAGGGCGGCCTGGACTTCGGGGCCGCCGAAGGCGAAACCCGTGTTGACGGAGCCATCCTTGAACACCACCCTGTGGCAGGGGATTTCGCCGGGGCGGGGATTTGAGTGCAGCGCCCAGCCCACCTGGCGGCTCATTTTAGGGTTGCCCGCAAGGCGGGCGACGTCGCCGTACGAAAGCACTTTGCCGCGCGGTATGGTGCAAACTATGCGATAAACTTTTTCAAAAAAACCTTGTTCCATGGCAATTCCCCCAATAGTATAGTTGAATTAACGAAATGACAGATAAGAGAAAATTCAGTCGACAGGTTTTCACGCAAGAGATGCGAGCAAGGGTACAAACCAACTTCGGTCTACCGATTTTTGGATAAAAGTTGCAAGTCAGACGCGGAGCGCGCGGAAGCTGCGAAGGAGCATACATAGACGTATGTGACTGAGCAGACCCGTAAGCGCGACAAAGTATCACGCCGCAAATTTTATTCAAAAAAGCTGTCAGTCTTTATTGGTTTTGAGAATCTGCATAAACACTTCCGACGGCACCTCAACCGAGCCTATCGAGCGCATACGCTTTTTGCCCTCTTTCTGCTTTTCCAAAAGCTTTTTCTTGCGGGTTATGTCGCCGCCGTAGCACTTGGCGAGGACATCCTTGCGGACGGCTTTTACCGTTTCGCGCGCAATTATTTTGCCGCCTATCGCAGCCTGGACGGGCACTTCAAACAGCTGTCGGGGGATTGCCTCCTTTAAATTTTCGCACAGCGTTCTGCCTCGGGCATATGCCGAATCCTCGTGCACTATCATGGACAGCGCATCGCACACCTCGCCGTTTAAAAGAATATCGAGCTTGACGAGCTTGCTGCGCTCGTACCCTTCGAGCTCGTAGTCGAAACTTGCATAGCCGCGGGTGCGCGATTTTATCTGGTCGAAAAAGTCGAAGATAATTTCGTTAAGCGGCAGTTTATATATGAGCTGAACGCGGTTGGCGTCGAGGTAGTTCATGGATATGAACACCCCGCGCTTGTCGCGGCACAGATCCATTATCTGCCCCAGATAGTCGGGCGGGGAATATATGTCGCACTTTACGACGGGTTCTTCCATGTAATCTATTTCAGACTGGGGAGGCAGGTGCGAGGGGTTGTCGACAAACAGTTCGCTGCCGTCGGTCTTTACCACCTTATAGCTGACCGAGGGCGCGGTAGTTATTATGTCCAGCCCGAATTCGCGCTCTATGCGCTCCTGAATGATCTCCATATGCAGCAGCCCCAGAAAGCCGCAGCGGAAGCCGAAGCCGAGGGCTACCGACGTGTCGGGCTCGAATATTAGGGACGCGTCGTTGAGTTGCAGCTTTAAAAGCGCCTCTTTGAGGTCGTTGAATTTGGAGCCGTCGAGGGGATATATGCCACAGAAAACGACCGACTGCACCTTTTTGTAGCCGGGCAGAGGCTCCGAAGCGGGGTTGTCGGCATTTGTCACCGTGTCGCCCACGGCGACGTCCTGAATGGACTTTATTGAGGCGGCAATGTAGCCGACTTCGCCCGCAAAAAGTCCGTCCTTGGGCAATGTGTGGGGCGCGAACACACCCACTTCAACTACATCATATACCTTGTCGGAGCGGAAGCCTTTTATTCTGTCGCCGACGTTTACCTTGCCGTCCTTTACGCGCACAAAGAGGATTACGCCCTTGTAATTGTCGTAATAGCTGTCGAATATGAGCGCCTTCAAGGGAGCATCCTCGTCGCCCGAAGGAGCGGGGAAATACTTTACGATATCTTCGAGCACTTCCTTTATGTTGGTGCCCTCCTTGGCGGAGACGAGGGGCGCATACGACGCGTCTAAGCCTATAACCTCCTCTATCTCCTTCTTTGCCTCGTCGGGGCGGGCGGAGGGAAGGTCGATTTTGTTGATTACGGGCAGAATTTCGAGGTTGTTTTCGAGCGCGAGATAGACGTTTGCGAGCGTCTGCGCCTCGATGCCCTGCGATGCATCGACAATGAGTATTGCGCCCTCGCACGCGGCGAGAGAGCGCGAGACTTCGTAAGTAAAGTCGACGTGACCGGGCGTATCGATTAGGTTGAAGATGTATTCCTCGCCATCGTCGGCGGTATAGAACATGCGGACGGGGGTGAGCTTTATTGTGATGCCCCTCTCCCTTTCGATATCCATAGAGTCGAGCAGCTGGGCTTCCATTTCGCGCTTGGAGACCTGACCCGTCATTTCGATGAGCCTGTCTGCAAGCGTAGACTTGCCGTGGTCGATATGGGCGATTATACAAAAGTTGCGTATTTTGTCGTTAGGTTTTTTCATATAATTCCGTTAAAAGTTATTTTAATTAATTATATATAAAAACAACGCAAAAGTAAAATAATTTTACGGCTTGTCGCCGACGCGCTCCGAAATCTTACAAGAATGCCGCCGTGCGCGGGAAGATACCCGCGCGCGGCGGCTTATATTTAAAAACC
>DVHK01000064.1 GCA_018712135.1 Candidatus Coproplasma avicola
AATTGGCAGACGCGCTGGACTCAAAATCCAGTGGTAGCGATACCATACCGGTTCGACCCCGGTCAGCGGCACCATCTTTTTTGCAGTGAATTTTATTCACTGCAAATTTTTTTGCGCTAAATCCGTGCTGAAAGCATTATACTGATATTATAGCCGAGCGGCTTTGCAATGTCAAGGTCGTTTTGCAATTAAAAGATTAATAGTCGCCCCCGAATATTTAAACTCCCCGCCGCCTGAAAATTTCAGGCGGCGGGGAGTTTAAAAACGCTTTTTAATCACATAAGGTCTTCAAGTATGAGTTTATCGGCGACGAGTGCAATAAATTCTGAGTTTGTGGGGCGTTCGCTGCCTATGTACACCCTTACGCCGAATATGGCGTTTATTGCGTCCACTCTTCCCCTGTTCCAAGCAACTTCTATCGCGTGGCGTATTGCCCTTTCGACTTTGCTCGCCGTGGTGGAAAACTTTTTGCCGATTTCGGGATAAAGTTCTTTTGTGACGCTGTTAATGATCGCGGGGTTCTCGATAGCCATCTTTATGCCCTCGCGCAGGTATTGATAGCCTTTGATGTGGGGCGGAATGCCTATCGAAATAAAAATATTGCTAATCTTTTCGTCGATTGATGCGGCGCGGCGTTTGTCGCGCACTTCGGGCGAAGCGTTGTACGACGGCGACTTCTGGCTGAGTATGTCGGTTATGCGCATGGCAATGTTTTCAGCCGAGACGGGCTTTACAAAATAATACCTTGCCCCGCGAGCGATTGCGGTATTTATTATTTTGTCGTCGCCGAAATTTGAAACGACTATTACAGAGCACGGCAGTTTATTTTGCTTTATATAATCCATAACGCCCAGACCGTCGGTGCCGCTGAGAACGAGATTGAGCACGACTACTTCGGGTTTGAACTGGTTGATGAGGCTGATGCCCACACTGCCGTTGCCGCTTGCTCCGCAAACGTTGAACTCTTCGCTTTGGTCGAAATAGCTCTTTAATTGGGTTAAAAAATCTTCGCTGCTGTCCAAAATTACAATATTGATGCTTTTCATATATAATTCGCTCCGTATTTATATTTGGTAAATAAATTATATTACGCAATTTTGTAAAAGTAAAGCGAATTTGTAAAATAATATCTACAATATTGTAACTATTTTTGTACAAAAATATTTTATTTTGTCGAAAAAAGTAGAATCAGTCTGCGGTGATTATGTCGAGGTACTCATCATACGTCACATTTTTGTCGAATGTCTTGGTTCCGTTTATTTCGATTATTCTGTTTGCGACGGTATTCATGAGTTCCTGGTCGTGGGAGGTGAACAGCATACAGCCCTTGAAATTTTTCATTCCGTTGTTGAGAGCGGTTATCGATTCGAGGTCGAGGTGGTTAGTCGGCTCGTCAAAAATAAGGAAATTGCCGCTTTCGAGCATCATTTTTGCGAGCATACACCTAACCTTTTCGCCGCCCGAAAGCACCTTTGCCTGCTTTAAAGCCTCTTCGCCCGAAAAGAGCATTCTTCCCAGCCAGCCGCGCAGATACTCTTCGTAGTGGTCGGACGAATACTGGCTGAGCCATTCGACGAGGTTAAGTTCGCATCCTTGGAAAAATTCGTTGTTATTTTCGGGAAAGTACGAAAGCGAAATGGTCTTGCCCCATCTTATCACGCCGGAGTCGGGTTGAACCTTTCCCGTAAGGACATCGTAAAGCATGGAGATGGTCGTCGATTTGTCGCTGACGATGCCTATTTTTTCGTTCTTCTGCACGGTGAAAGAGATGTCCGAAAAATACCCTTCTTTGGTCAGTCCCTCCACCATCAAAATGTCGTTGCCTATTTCCTTTTCGAATTTAAAGTCTATATACGGATATTTGCGGAGCGAGGGTTTAAAGTCGCTTATCGTCAGTTTTTCAAGCTCTTTCTTTCTCGAAGTCGCCTGGCGCGACTTTGAAGCATTTGCAGAGAATCGCGCTATGAATTCCTGCAATTCCTTTGCCCTCTGTTCGTTCTTTTTGTTTATGTCCCTCTGCTGGCGCGCGAGCAACTGGCTGGTTTCGTACCAGAAATCGTAGTTGCCCGGCATCATATTGATTTTGCCGTAATCTACGTCGCAGATGTGCGTGCACACTTTGTTGAGGAAGTGGCGGTTGTGCGATACGATTATTATCGTATTTTCAAAGTCGAGCAGATAATTTTCGAGCCAGCGCACGGTCTTTATGTCGAGGTTGTTGGTCGGCTCGTCCAGAAGCAGTATGTCGGGGTTGCCGAAGAGCGCTTGGGCGAGCAGCACCTTTACCTTGCGCTTTGCATCGAGGTCTGCCATGAGCATGTCGTAGCACTCCTCCCCTATGCCGAGGGCTGTAAGAAGGGTCTGCGCCTCGTACTCTGCCTCCCAGCCGCCGAGTTCGGCAAATTCTGCTTCAAGGTCGGCTGCGCGGTTGCCGTCCTTTTCGCTGAAATCGGGCTTTGCATACAGCGCCTCCTTTTCGTCCATGACTTCGACGAGGCGCTTGTGACCGAGCATGACGGCGCGCAGCACGGTTACGTTGTCGAACGCGTTCTGGTTCTGTTGAAGGACAGACATTCTTTCAGTCTTGTCCATAGTGACGTCGCCCTTGTTGGGTTCGATTTCTCCGCTGAGTATCTTCAAAAAGGTAGATTTGCCCGCTCCGTTTGCGCCGATAATGCCGTAGCAGTTGCCTTTTGTGAATTTTAAATTTACGTCCTCGAACAGCTTTTTGCTGCCGTATTGCAGAGATACGTTGTTTACCTGTAACATTCTTTCCTCCGTTTATTTTGCGAATTGGCTGTTATATAATTGGTAATAGAATCCTTGTTTTTGTATGAGTTGATCGTGGTTGCCCTGTTCTATAATATTGCCGTCTTTCATGACGAGTATAATATCGGCTTCCTTAATTGTCGAAAGCCTGTGGGCGACGATAAAGCTCGTTCTGCCCTGCATGAGCTTTGCAAATGCCCTCTGTATGCGCATTTCGGTGCGCGTGTCTATCGAAGATGTAGCCTCGTCGAGAATGAGCATGGGCGGCAGACAAAGCATTATTCGCGTTATGCACAGAAGCTGTTTCTGCCCCTGCGAAAGGCTTCCTCCGTCCTCGCCGATGACTGTATCGTAGCCCTTTTCAAGCTGCATTATAAAATTATGGGCGTGGGTCGCCTTTGCTGCGGCGATAACCTGTTCGTCGGTTGCGTCGGGTGCGCCGATAATTATATTGTCGCGCACGGTGCCGCTTTTGAGCCACGTATCCTGCAAAACCATTCCGTAGTTGCGGCGCAGGGAATAGCGCGTGACCGAGCGCGCGTCCTTTCCGTCGACGGTAATCGCTCCGCCCTGCGGATCGTAGAACCTCATCAAAAGGTTGATTAGCGTCGTCTTGCCGCACCCCGTCGGTCCGACTATTGCCACCCTCTGCCCCGCGAGGGCTTTTATGTTGAGGTCGCGTATAAGCGGTTTTTCGGGGTCGTAAGAGAACGTCACGCCCTCAAATGCGACGTCGCCCTTTACGTTTTCGAGTTCCTGCGCGTCGGGCGCGTCGGGTTGCTGCGCGGGTTCGTCGATAAGCTCGTAAATTCTCGCCGCACAAGCCACGGCGTTCTGCAATTCGGTTATCACGCCAGAAATCTCATTGAATGGCTTGGTGTACTGATTTGAATAACTTAAAAGGGTCGTGAGTTTGCCCGGCGAAAAGACAATGGGCAGCGCCGAAGGGAAAATGAGCGTGAGCGCGCCCGAGAGCGCCACGGCGGCGTAGATTACGCTGTTGACAAAGCGTGTGCACGGGTTGGTGAGCGAAGAATAGAAAATAGATTTGAGCGAGGCTTTTGTCAGATTTTCGTTAATTTCATCGAATTGAGTCTGGTTTTCGTCCTCGCGGTTGAATGCCTGCACCACCTTTAAGTTGTCTATCATCTCTTCTACAAATGCCGTCTGTTCGCCGCGTATGCGCGATGTCTGTATGAAAAGCGAATATGTGCGCGTGGCGATAAAGCGGGCGACAAATAAAGAGAGGGGCGTTATAAAAAATACGATGAGCGCGATTATCCAGTTGAGCGTAAACATCAGGATGAGCGTGCCGAGGATGGTGAGAACGCCCGTAAAGAGCTGCGTGAATCCCATTAATAGTCCGTCGGCAAACTGGTCTACGTCGGCTATGTTGCGGCTGACGATGTCGCCGTAGGAATGACTGTCTATAAATTTAAGGGGAAGAACCTGCAAGTGCGCGAATGCCTGCGCGCGGATGTCGCGCACGACTTCATAAGTTATGCGGTTGTTTATGACGTTCATCAGCCACTGCGCCACGCAGGTCGCCGCGATAACTCCGCCGAGCAGGGCGAATTTAACCCCCATTGCGGAAAAATCGACGTTGCCGGGCGAAATGATGAGGTCGATAATATCGCCGAATATTATGGGTGCCCACAGGTTGCCCGCGACGGTTATGAGCGCGAGGAATATCGTTGTTATCACGAGCGCGCTATATGGTTTGATTTGTTTCAATACGCGCTTGTAGACATCTTTTTTGGAGAGTGCCGCCATGTTATGCTCCCTCCTTTTCGTATTGCGAATAGTGAATTTCACGGTAAAGCTGACAGCTTTCGAGCAATTGCTCGTGGGTGCCCATACCGGCTATTTTTCCGTCGTCGAGCACTATAATCTTATCGGCGTTGCGTATCGAACTCGTGCGCTGGGAAACGATAAACACCGTGGGGGCATAATCGAGCTTGCGCAGATTTGCGCGCAGCCTTGCATCGGTAGCGTAGTCGAGAGCCGACGCGCTGTCGTCAAGTATTAATATTTCTGGGCGTTTTACGAGTGCGCGGGCGATAGTAAGCCTCTGCCGTTGCCCGCCCGAAAAATTCTTGCCGCCCTGTTCAACGTAGGCGTCCAGACCTCCGTCCTTTGAAGCGACGACGTCCGCCGCGCAAGCGCAGTCTATCGCGCTTAAAATCTGGTCGTCGGTTGCGCCGGGGTTGCCCCACTGCATGTTCTGGCGTATCGTCCCCCTGAAAAGTACGGCTTTTTGCGGTACTATTCCGCACATGTTTCTCAATTTTTCGTCGCCGAGCTCATTGACGTTGTCGCCTTCAACGCAAACGGCACCTTCGTTCGCCTCATAAAAATGGGGAATGAGGTTGACGAGGGTTGTCTTCCCCGAGCCGGTGCCGCCTATGATGCCGACGGTTTGTCCTTTTTCGACGGTAAAACTTATATCGGTGAGCGCGTTCGCGCCGCCCGAATAGCGGGCGCACACGTTTTTAAATTCAATAAAATGCTCTCCCGCATGGGGCGCGTTTTCAATATTTTCAGCGTCGCACGAGATCTCGGAAGGCATTTCGAAAATTTCGCTCACCCTCCCCGCGCAAGCGAAAGATTTTGTGACGGTTATTATGAGGTTTGCGAGCTTTATAAGCTCGACGAGAATGAGCGCCATGTAGTTGTAGAGCGCTATCATGTCGCCCTGGGAGAGCGCGCCGGAGTTAACTTCAAGTCCGCCGACATAAACGAGAACGATCGTGCCTACATTGATAATGGCGTAAGTCAGCGGATTCATGAGTGCAGAAATGAGCCCTACAAATTTCTGCGACGCGCACAGCGCGCCGTTCTTTTTGTTGAAGTCGTCGACTTCCTCTTTCTCTTTGCAGAATGCCCGCAGCACCCTCACGCCGACGAGCGTCTGGCGGGTGGAAGCCGTAACTTTGTCAAGGTTAGCCTGAGATTTTTTATACAGCGGAATTGTTATGAGCATTATGCCGAAGACGACTACGCATAAGATTGCAATTGTTATGGCAAATACCCGACCGACAGAAATGCTTATGACGAATGCCATTATCATTGCGCCGAAAACAATGAACGGCGAGCGCATAAATAGCCTCAGCACGAGGTTGACGCCCGACTGAATCTGATTTACGTCGCTCGTCATGCGCGTTATCATTCGCGAAGTGCCTATTTTGTCTATCTGGGAATACGAAAGCGACTGCATCTTTTTGAACAGGTCGCTCCTCAGTTCTTTTGCAAAACCGACAGCACTTTTGGCTGCAAAGTACTGCGCCGTCACCGAACTTATCAGTCCGACTACGCCGAGCGCGACGAGCAGCAGACACATGTAAACTACGTAGCTCGCTCCACGCCCTCCCTTTACGCCGTCGTCGACGATCGAGGCGACTATCAGCGGCACTATTAGTTCGAACGTTGCTTCGAGCAGTTTGAAAAACGGCGCGAGCACGCTCTCCAACTTGTAGTGTTTAAGATATTTTAATAATTTTCTCATGGGAAAATTATACCAAATGCGGCACAAAAAATCAATCGTAATTCAATTCGTTTGCAATTATTCGCAGTGTTTGATACAATTAAATTATGGGTTACGAGTTATATCTCAAAAAAAATGAAGAAAAGCGCATTATTGCCGGACACAGTTGGGTTTATGCCAACGAAGTTTCGCGCATAGAAAATAAGGATAAAAACGGGTCGCTGGCGACCGTTTTTTCGCACGACGGCAGATTTATAGGCAAAGGGTACATCAATCACGCCTCTAAAATATTAGTGCGCGTTTTTATACGCGGCAGCGAGGACGACGGCAAGCAGTTGTATTTGAACCGCATCAAAGCCGCCGACGATTACCGCAAAAAGCTTGGCTATGACAATTGTTACCGCATGGTGTTTGCCGAGGCGGACGATCTCCCCGCGCTCATTGTCGACAGGTACGGCGACGTGCTTGTCATTCAGTGTTTATCGCTCGGAATCGACATGCGCAAAGGTATGATTGTAGAATGTCTTAAAGAACTTTTTTCGCCCTCAGGAATCTATGAGCGCAGCGACGTCGCCGTGCGCAAAAAGGAGGGCTTGCCCGAGGTCAAGGGGCTGCTCTACGGCAATGTCGACGACTATGTCGAAATACGCGAAAACGGCATAAAAATGCTCGTTGACGTCAAAAACGGGCAAAAAACGGGCTATTTCCTCGATCAGAAAGAGAACAGATTTGCCTTGCGCAGGTACTGCAAGGGCGTGGATGAAGTGCTCGACTGCTTCTGTAACAGCGGCGGTTTTTCGCTCAACGCCGCGACGGTCGCAAAGCACGTTACGGCGTGCGACATTTCGCAACTCGCGCTTAAAAATGTCGAGGATAACGCAACTCTCAACGGGTTTAAAAATATTACAACGCTGTGCGGCGATGTATTCGAGGTGCTGCGCGACTTCAGACAGCAGAAAAAACAGTTCGACGTGGTAATTCTCGACCCTCCCGCCTTCTGTAAAAGCGCGGATCAGGTAAAGGACGCCTACCGCGGTTACCGCGATATCAATGCGACGGCGATGAAAATTGTCAAAAGCGGCGGATTTCTGATAACCTGCTCGTGCTCGCACTACATGACTATGCCTCTGTTTGAAAAAATGCTGATAGAGGCGGCGCGGCAATCGGGCAGAGTTGTGCGCTCGGTCGAGGTCAAAACGCAGGCGCCCGATCACCCTTCGCTACTCTGTGCCGAAGAAACGCAGTATTTGAAATTTTTTGTGCTGCATATTGAATAGTAATGTTTATTACAGACAAAAAGAGAAAAACTTTCGGTTCAGGTTCAACTTCGTATCTGGAATTGCAGTATTGCAGACATAAAGGCGCGTCGGTAAAAAACTTATTTGCTAAAAATACAGTTGAGCATTGGCGCGATGATTCAATTTACATTTGTGTCGACGATATGCATTTATTTTATAGCGAGTACGGCGAAATTTTTGGCAAAAGCAATTATAAAGCCGGTTTGAAAAATATTGATATGTTTGGAATAAATTATTATAACGCCACTCAAACAAGATCAATAATTAGCAAAATTGAAGAGCAAAAACCATGTGATTACAAAATTTTGCTTGATTGGCTTAAATGTGCGCAAGCCGACAACGGCTTTTATATTTTGGGATTATAGAATGCAGATAAAAATCAGGGTTCTGAAATACAATGAATTGTCCGAAGCGTTAAAATTAATTGAAAGTACATTTATGCTTTTTGTCGCGCAGGACTATACGGATCAGGGAGTTCAATCTTTTTTGGGGTTTATAAGTGATGTGAAAAATATTCGGGCTATGATATTTTTCGGTGCGTTTGAGGATGGCGAGCTTAAAGGCGTTATGGCTGTCAATGCCGACAGAAGCCATATCTGCTGTCTGTTTGTAGATGCGCGAAATCAAAATCGTGGAATTGCAAGGGCGCTCTTTAATTTTTTGCTTAAAAACAGCGACAATAATTGCTATACGGTAAATTCATCTCCTTATGCCATAGATTTTTACCGTGTATTGGGTTTTGTCCCGACTGCACCGCAACAGGTTTCCGACGGTATTAAATTTACGCCTATGAAATTTTTGCGATAAAAATAAGTTTTTAATTTTA
>DVHK01000011.1 GCA_018712135.1 Candidatus Coproplasma avicola
TTTCGACCGAGCGACAGCGAGTGGAGAAATCTATCAGTAAAGCAAGAAATATGGTGAGATTTCTCCATGCGTTAGCTTTGCTCACTTAGTCGAAATGACGTATTTATTTAAATTATACACCTTTCAGGCACTCACATTGCTCTTTTAAGGTAAACACAGCAAATTAAGGAGAAAGACAATGAAGAAGAAAATTTTAACAGTAATCACAGTATTGGCTACGGCGGCGAGCTGCGCTTTTTCGGTTACCGCCTGCGGCGGCAACGGCAATCAAACGGGGCGCCCCGAATGGACGATTGAAACGGCTTATGCCGAAGCGCAGGATTTGGGTTATGAAGGCACGCTTGAACAATTTCTTGAACAGATTAAGGGCAAAGACGGCGCCGACGGCAAAGACGGCACGGGCATTCAGTCGGTGGGGATAGACAGCAACGGCAATCTGCTTATAACCCTCACCACGGGCACCCAGCTCAACCTCGGCAACGTAGTCGGAAAAGACGGTCAGGACGGACTGAACGGCAGCGACGGGCTCTCTGCCTATCAGATTTGGTTAAACAACGGGCACGAGGGCACCGAGGAAGACTTTCTTGAATGGCTAAAAGGCGATGACGGCAAAGACGGCGTTGACGGCAGCAACGGTGACGACGGTAAAGATGGCAGCGACGGACTCTCCGCCTATCAGATTTGGCTGAACAACGGGCATGAGGGGTCAGAGGAAGACTTTCTTGAATGGCTGAAAGGCGACGACGGCAAGGGCATAGACCGCATAGAAAAGACGTCTTCTGACGGGCTTGTCGATACATATACCATTTATTTTACCGACGGCACATTCACCACCTTTGAAATAACAAACGGCGGCACAGACCAAAGCCAGGAAAACACACAGGGATTAGACTTTTATCCGCTTGACGACGGAACCTACGGCGTAGCCTGCGGCAACGCCAAATATTTAAGCGAAATAGTAATCCCCGCCACCTATAACGGAAAGGCTGTTACTACTATTGTAGACGTCGCGTTTTCTTCATGCGCTAATCTTAAAAGCATTGCAATACCCGACAGCGTTACCACTATCGGCAATAGCACGTTTGCTTCTTGTACATCACTAACATCAATCAATATCCCCAACAGTGTTATTTCTATCGACAATGCCGCGTTTGGAAATTGCACATCACTAACATCAATCGATATCCCCAACAGTGTTATTTCTATCGGCGATTACGCGTTTGAAAATTGCACATCGCTTGAACAAGTTAAATTGAATGAAGGACTTAAAACTATTGGATATGGCACATTCACCGGTTGCAATTCCTTGAAAGAACTGTCAATTCCGTCCAGCGTAACAACGATAGCATACAGAACGATTGTTTCTTGCTCTTCTTTATCAAAGATTATATTTAACGAAGGAACTCAATCTATTGAGGGAGGAGCCTTAACCTATTGTCCCGCATTAAAAGAAATAGTCATTCCTAAAAGCATAACGTACATTGATAGCTCTGCCTTTGAAATGTGTGATAACCTTTCAACCATTTACTATTGCGGCGAGACAGAACAATGGACCAAATTAAATTTTAAATCTAATGCGAATGTATATTATTACAGCGAGAGCAAGCCGACGGAAGAGGGAAATTATTGGCACTATGTAGACGGAGTTCCCACCGTGTGGTAAAATCGGTTGCAGCACATTTTTTGAACTGCAAACGCAGTTAAAGATAAGCAAAGCGGCGCGGACTGCACTTGTGCAGTCCGCGCCGTTATTGTTGCGCTTTGCTTTTAAATTATTCTGCGAAGGCGGCTCGATTAAAACAAATCGTCGTCATCGTCATCATCTTCTTCATCATCTTCATCGTCGTCGAAATCTTCGTCGGCGAGGTCGGAAAGGTCGTCGTCGAAGTCGTCGGGCTCGGAATTTTCCTCCTCGTCCTCTTCTTCATCCTCCTTGAATTCCTCTTCAAGTTCTTCGTCGTCGAGGGTGAGGTCTTCCATGTCGTCGTCGAGGTAACTCTTCCACTCCTCGTCCTTGTCGGGGTCGACTTCCTCCTCTTCCTCGTATTCCGACTTGCGGCGGCAGGATTCGCACATGCTTTCGCCTATGGGCATACGGTTTACGCCGCATATAGGGCAAAGTTCGGTGTTTTCGGCTTCGAGAGCCTCGTCAAGTTCCTCGTCTTCGAGGTCTGCGAATTGCAGTTTGTTGCCCTTCATTTCGGCTATGCATACGTCGCAGTATTCCTGTTTATCTGCATCGATATAATTGAGTTCGCACCTGGGGCACTTGATATATCTGACCATACGATTTTCTCCCGTTCATACTAATGTAGCGCGCAAGAGCGGCGCTCTTTTTTACGCGTATCATTATATTAATATTTATCCCGTTTGTAAACTGTTTTAACAAAATAAATGCGCTATTTTTAAAAATTTTATTCGTATTTTTTCTTGAAGGCACGCCGACAGCCTGTTCAGGGCATATTTAAGGCATATTGCGCTGTTATTCGTAATCTTCAGCGCCCCTTCTTCCGTGCGCATCGGGCGGCGGGCAGAACGGGTTTGGCGGACAGGGCGGCGGACACTTTTTGCCCTTTTCCTCGCGGCGAACGAGCAGCGCATCTTCACCTATTTTGACGATGCTCTCCCACGGTATAAACTGCTCTTCGCGCATGAACTTAAAGCCTTTGCCGCCCGTAACCGTGAAGCCCTTTATACGGTTTTCGGGATAAATAATTGTTGCGTCGCACACTCTGCCGAGGTTTTTTCCGTCGTTTAGGCAGATGACCTGCAATTTCTTTATGTCGTTGAAAGAAAGTTCCATAGTATAATGTTATGCGCAACATAAAAAAAGTTGCCATAAAAAATTGCGGCAACAAAATTGCGGGGGCGCGCAAATTAAAAATTTGCGCGCCCCGCCTTGCCTGTCCGGTTTATAGCTGTCACATTAAACACATTTGCTTTGAGCATTTATGCGGAAAGATTTGACCGCACTAAAAACAAAAGCGACGAAGGCAGCGGCACTGAGAGCCATACCCGCGATGAAGACAGTAATATAGGTTATATAATACCTTATACTGTCGTAGTATACATCCTGATAGTCATCGAATAAGGAGCCGGAATCTTCCATAAAAGACATAAACGACCGATAAGCACTGCCAAAATGACTTGCCATCATATAAATTCCGACGAGCAGCGCGACGAACACCAGGCAATAACACGTTATCGCCAAAGCCCCGCCCCTCTCTGTGGGGAAAAGTGCCATGCTGCCCTCTTTCGCCGCGAGGCGGGCGGCTTTTACGCGCGGGAAAACAGTCCTTGCGAAGCAGAGCGCAAAGACCGCAAAAGCGACGGCAGCAAGCGCGGCGAGGATAATATAGAACATGAGATATCCCCTTTGCAATGAAATCAACTGACTATATACACTATTTCCGGGATAGTTGCCGTCGATATAAGCGCTGTATGCTTTGATTGCATTGATACTGTCGACTATAAGTGCGACAGTAAGCCCGATTATATACAAAAGCGCAACACACACCACGCAGAAGGGAATGAGCATTCTGACAATGCCGTTTGATGTTTTTGCCATAACACAATTTTACTACGCATTATTTGTCATGTCAACAAAAACGCGCCGCCTTTACCGCGGACGGAAAGATAAAGCGCGGGAGGCAAAGATAAAGCGCGGGCGCACACGTGCGCCCGCGCCAAAAAATTTGCAATTGATTGCGTGAATATCTGTTGTTTACTGTGCAAAGATATCGGGGAAGGAACGCAGAGGATTGTTTTCGTAAATCCAATCGAGCCTGAAAACGCTGCCTTTGAGCGAATCGAGAACGCTCTGAGCGGATTCGCCGCCCACCCAGTAAATAATCTGGAACGCAAGCAAGCCCAGAATCACAGCTACGGCGGCTATTACAGCTATGCCGAGGATTCTGTTTATTACTTTGAAGAACGCGTTATCTATTTCAAAAATACCCGCAATTATCTTTACGATTATTATGCGCACAATCTGCACGATCACAAAAAGGATTACGGCAATAATTATCTGGTCTATCGCATACTCGAAAGCCTCGCTTAAATTCATGGAGTCGTTGAGCTTTGTAAGAAGATCCTGAACGAACTGCCACGAATTGACCACGCCGAGGAGGAAATACGTGACGATAACCGAAATGACTATGCCGAAAATTCCGCTTGTGAAAAATTTAAGTCCGCCGCTGAAACCCGCAACGAGACCTAAAATTATGACTACGGCGATAATACCGAGCATTATCCAGTCAGCCAAGAGCATAAAAGCACCTCCGTTGTTTGTTGTACGAATACATTATATCACGCAAAGCCCCCGATTGTAAATAATAATCGCAAAATTTTTTTGCCAAAAAATGAAAAGCCGCCGCGAAAGCCCGCCGCAACTACTCTTATTGCCAGAATTTTGCAAAATTAACGCCCGCGTTCAAAATTTGCCTGAAATCACGAATATGTATGACCTGCAAATTAATTTGCGCCGCCGCATTTTTGAACATGCGGCGGCGCTTATTAGCGTCAATTATATTTTATGATTGAGAAGGTAATCCTGTGCGTCTATGGGCTGTTCGCCGCCAGTCACCTTGCGGTATTTGCCGTCTGGACACAGTTTGCGCGCCTTGACGTTATCGGAGAGCATGATGCGCAGAATTTTTAAAATGCGCTCCTCAATGCCCTTGTCAAGCACGGGTGCGGCGATCTCAACGCGCTTGTCGACGTTGCGCGTCATGAGGTCGGCGGAGGAGATGTAAGTCACCCTGTCCTTGCCCTTGCCGAACGAATATACGCGCGAATGTTCGAGGAACCTGCCGACTATGGATATTACCGAAATATTCTCAGTTTTGCCCTCGACCCCGGGAAGTATACAGCATATGCCGCGGATAATGAGCTCTACCTTTACCCCCGCGCAGCTGGCTTCCTGCAACTTGTCGATAATAGCCTTATCGGTCAGGCTGTTCATTTTGGCGAGTATATAGCCGTCCTCTCCCTTGGCGATTTCCCTGTCCATATACGCCATCAGCCCCGATTTGAGCGTTTTGGGAGCAACCAAAAGCTTGTCGTAGCTGTAATCGGTGTTGCATATGGATATGTTGCGGAAAAACGCCGCGCCGTCCTCGCCTATGCGCCTGTCGGCGGTGATTATGTTGAGGTCGGTGTATTGCTTGGAAGTCGACTCGTTGTAGTTGCCCGTGCCGAGGTGGGTTATATAGCGTATGTCGTCGCCGTCGTTGAGCACTATGGAAATTATTTTGGAGTGAACCTTATAATTTTCCATGCCGTAGATTATGGTGCAGCCCGCCTCCTGCAACTTGCGGGCAAAATACATGTTGTTTTCCTCGTCGAAGCGGGCGCAAAGCTCTATGACGACGGTGACCATCTTGCCGTTTTCGCTGGCGCGGCACAAAAGGTCGGCTATGCGCGAGTGGTGCGCGAGGCGATAGATGGTTATGGATATCGCCGAAACGCGGTCGTCGCGCGAACATTCGTCGAGCAACGTCTCCAAAGGAGTCATGGCGTCGTAGGGGTACGAGAGGAACACGTCGCGGCTGAGCACCGTCTCTATCATCGAGGGCGCGGAGGAAAGTTCCTCGTCCACCCTGCCCTTGAATGAATTGTATTTAAGGGGCGCAGCTATATCGTCGGGCAGATATTTGCCGAGCTGGAACAAAAATTTATAGTCGAAGTAGCGCTTGTCGACAAAGCAGAACTTGGGATCTACCTTTATGAGCTTCAAGACAAAGTCTTTGAGCTTGGAGGTTTCGCTATCTACCTCTACGCGCACTATGTTCATTCTCGCGCGGGAGGCGACCTTTTTCTTCATTATCTGCGAAAAATCGCTTTCGAGGTCGGCGTCGTCTATATATGTATCGAAGTCGGCGTTGCGCGTGCAGCGGACGAGCATGCTGTCCTTCACGTCATAGCCGGTAAAAGCCGCGGCGCCGCAGGCGCGAATGAGCTCTTCGAGCGTGATGAGGCGAATGGAGTCGCCCGTGCCGACGCGGTAGAGCTTGTTTAAATTTTCGTTGAGAGCCATTACGCCTATCATAGAGCGGTCGCCCTTGGAAAGGTCGTAAAGCATGTAGTTGCGCTTGTTTTCAAACTGCATCATGGGGTGCTTGGCATCGAGCACCATGAGCGAAAGCTGAGGCAGTATGTTTAGTTTAAAGGTAGTCTGGCACTCTTTGAGCTGCCTGGGCGAAAGCTGAGCCGCCCTTATGAGTTTTACGCCACAGGCGGCGAGGTCTTTGACGAGCGCGGAATAGCAGTCGGCGCGCTCCTCGTAAAGTTCTCCGACGACCTGGCATATGCCGTCGAGCTGTTTCTGCGCGGTCAACCCCGTTTTATTTTCCTTTTCTTCGGGGTTGGACGCCGCCAGATTGTACAGGCTGCCCACCCTGACCATGAAGAATTCGTCGAGGTTGGAGGCAAAAATGCCCAAAAATTTAGCGCGTTCGAGGATGGGAACATCCTTATCCGATGCCTGGTCGAGCACGCGCTTGTTGAAGAGCAACCAGCTGTATTCCCTGTTTATGCAGGTGCCCTTTACAAAAGATCTCTTTGCTTTAATTTTATCAGAAGCCATATATCACCTATTAACACAAATTACGCGCTGGGGGTCGCGCATAATTTGTCGTTAGTTTGAGAGGCTCTGCCTCTCTGGGCGCAATTTTAAGCGCCCTACATTAACGTGATTGCGCCCATTCACTCCGCTGAGGCGCAGGTATGCGCAAATTGGGTTGTGCTGCGCGAAGGCGCGACTTCGCTTGCACCGTTAATTTTTATGAAATGTGCGGCAATGCCGCTGCTGTTTAGTGAAATGTAAAATATGTTTGCGTACATTTCACACAATTACTATTCCGGTCATTTCGACTAAGTGCAGCCGCACGCATAGAGAAATCACCCAAACGAAGTCGCGTTTCCATGTCGGTTTCTCCCTTTCGTCCGCTGCTGCCATTGTCATTTCGAGCGCAAGCCGAGAAATCTGCGCGAAACGCGACAATGGTAGTTCTGAGATTTCTCCACTCTCTGTCGCGGTCAAAATGACAAGGATTATTGTCGCCGTGAAATGCGCGTTTAACAACGCGCGTTGTGGCAGACGATTATTATTCAGAATAATTTTTGCCACAACGTACGGCGCAGCCGTACATTTCACAAATACCGCAGGTATTTATTTCACACGCGCAGGCGTATTTCACACACGCCCGCGTGTATTTCACCGTTCACGCAAGGCGCAGCCGTCGCCAGACGAGACTTTCGTGAGCCGTCACTCGCCTAAGAAAATTCCCAGCTCTTTGGCGCACTTGACCATGCGGTCGCCGCGGGTGACATATTTATACTTGCCCGCAATGTCTTCGAGCTGGTTGGCGACAAGCCGGTTGCCCTTGACGGCGACGGTGACGCCGAACTTGCCCTCCGCCACGAAGTTTGCCGCCGCTTCACCCAGGCGGGTGCAGAGCAACCTGTCGTAAGCGCAGGGGGCGCCGCCGCGCTGGACATAGCCGAGCACCGAAGTGCGCGCGGCATAGCCCGTTTTTTCCTCGATATATTCGGCGAGGTGGGGCGTTACCGTCAGTTCGTTCAGGTTTGTGCGCACGAACGCACGCTTTTTACGCTTCACGCCCGCGTCCGACTTGATATGAGCGCCCTCGGCAACGGCGATAATTACGCTGCGCTTGCCGAGCGATTTCTTTTCGGCGACGAAGTCGCACAGCTTATCTTCCGAGAAGGGAATTTCGGGGATGAGAATGGCGTCGGCACCTGCGGCTATGCCCGAATGGAGCGCCAGCCAGCCCGCTTTGTTGCCCATAATTTCGACGAGCATTACGCGCGCATGGCTTTCCGCCGTGGTGCGTATTCTGTCCATGCAGTCGGTGGCAACTTCTACCGCCGTCTGGAAACCGAAAGTCACGTCGGTGCCGTATATGTCGTTATCTATCGTCTTGGGGACGCCTATGACCTTGCAGCCTTCGCGCTTTAAGAGCGCGGCGTTTTTGTGGGTGCCCGCGCCGCCTATGGCGATGAGGCAATCGAGCCCCATATTCTTGTAGTTGCGCACCATTTTGGCGAGCTTGCTTTCGCCGTCGTCGCCGACGGTTTCCATCTGCTTGAAGGGCTGGCGTGAGGAGCCGAGTATGGTGCCGCCCTTGTCGAGTATGCCCGCGAGGTCGGCGCGCCCGAGTATTTCGCCCTCGCCGCGGATGAGTCCGCCGTAGCCATCGGGAATGCCGACGAGCTGAACGCCCTTTATATTGTTGAAAAGCGAAATGCCCGCCGCGCGGATGACGGCGTTTAATCCCGAGCAGTCGCCGCCGCTCGTTAAAATGCCTATTCTCATAATATTTTTTCCTTAAAATTTACTTACACAATTATTATAACATATTATTTTATTTAAAAAAAGCATAAAAGACGGTTTAAATTGTAAAATTTTTTGTCGGAAAGGGGCGAAAAGCTTTGCGGCGGCGCTGTTTTGAACGCCGCCGCCAAATCTCGCTGTAAATTTTCAGAACACGCGCCAAACATGACCTCAAATTTTCAGGTATCTGCGGTAAACCTGACGAGCGCGTCACCCGAAACGCCGCCGAGCGCGACGCGCTCGGCGGCGCGGTTTTTATAGGTCGTATAGCTGTACACGCCGTGCGCCGCGTCCATGCGAGACGAATACAGAGTGACCTCCCACCCGTCACCAGAGCGGCAGCAGCCGCGCGGAACTTCGACGGCGGACAATATGCGCGCGAGAGCGCTTTCGCCGTCCTCCCCTTCGCAGAGTTCGTAATTATTGCGCACGAACGCCGCACGCACGAATCGCGAATGCGAGGAATAGTCGCCGGGCAACCCCATCGCACCCATGCCCTTGCAGTAGGGCTTTAACCCGAGGGCGGGGCAGAACGCGTTGCGCGGCTCGTCCGACGACAGCGCCATATAATCCGAAAGCGCCGCATACTGCACGGGGAATGGCGGATTGTTTGTCAGCACGCCGACGGTATTTTCGTACAGTTGCATGCGCCCTTCAACGCACTCCGCCACGAGGTCGCGCTGCCCGTCCGAAATCATCCAATGGAGGGGCGCGGCGGGCATATCGGCGGAAAAGGGTTCATCGGTTAAATTGATTGCCTTCAATGCGCGGGCAGCCTCGGCTACGCTCGCGCACGAGCCGAGAATGTGGGGCAGCAGGTTGTACTGAGGCACGTTTTCGGCGCCCGCAGACGGCGGATTGTAGCCGGCGTTGCCGGGGAAATTGAGCCCCGCCATACACAGCCCTTTTTCGTTCATTCCGTCATAGTACAGGGGGTAGCCCTCCCTCACCGTCGCCATACCTATTATCGCATAATGCTCGCGCGCGCCGCGCAGGTAAAACCCTCGGGGCGCGATTACCACCTCTTCACCGAAAGATGAATCGTTATCGAGCGTGCGCCCGAAGTAAAATCCTCGCTTTCTGAAACTGACGGCAGTACACATTGCCGCACCTCCTTATCATATATTATTTATGCCTTTAAGTTATGCCCGCGCACAGAGAATTTTAACCGTATTTTAAAAGGTCGGTCTGCGCCCGCAGACCGACCCGAAATGCCGCTTACATATTTCAAAGGGTGACTTCGACGACGGTAGTGCCGAAATCAGTGACGTTGAGAACCGCCTCGGAATTAATGTTGCAGGCGTAGCTTTCGCCCAAATACGACATCGAACAGTCGAAAGCAATGTTTACGTATGTTCTGACGAGAGTGCCGCCCGCAACATAGAAGAATATATCGGACGAAGTGACAGAAACATCGTCATATCCCGCAGCAATCGCGGCTATCGTCTGATTGACGACATCCGAGAAGTATTCCTGCCTGATGGTAAAGCCCGTATCGGTCTTTTGCAGCTCGGTATAATCGTAGTCACACACGACGAGCACATCGTCAAAGTCGTCTATAATTTCGCCGTTGCCGAGGTCGATGGGCGTATCTATTTGAGTCCAGCCCGAAGAGATATCTTCGGATATATATGCGTTGAAACCGTTCGCCCCGTCCTCCATGCAAATGTAGGCTTCGTTCGGCGTTTCGCCTGGGATGTTATAAGACATTTCCATGAGGCACTTGCCGTCGGCAATTTTCATCGTCATGACAACCGTAGACGTAGACGACACGTTATCCACCGTAGCAGTAACATTTTCGGTCATGGTCATGGTGCAGTTGCGGTAATTGTCGAGCCCGCACGCACTTTCAAAATAACTTTTGCTCAGCTCCTGACCCGTTGCGGGGAGAGGATCGAGATAGTATACCCCGCCGCCTGTCGTGAGCAACAAGACATTGCGCGAGCTTCCGCCCGCGGCGGCATCGAAAGTCGCGGCCGGCTGCGAATATGTTACCGTATATTCCTCAGCCGCAGTCAGCGAATTTTTAAGCTCCGCAGTAAGGGGCAGCGCAGATATTTCGTCCTGCGACAAATCCCTGAGTTTCCGACTGTCCGTAACAGACGCAGAAGGATTTATTTCGTCGCTTATGTACGCAGAAATTGCCGCGTCGGGCGTTTGGTAAGACTTATCGGACAGCGCGCCGCCGTATGTTTCGCTGCAAGTCAGCCCCTCGGCGCCTTCAAGCTCGGGAGAAGGAGAACCGCAGCCCGCCGCCAAAAAACAGCACAAAGCAAGCGCGGCAGACATCACCGCAGTTGCTATTCCTTTAACTTTCATATTGTCTCTCCTGCCAAATTAAATTTGCAGCATTGCCGCATCTGATATTTTAATTTTATCACCGAACGGACATTTTGTCAATAAGCGGCAACATTTAAGGTGTTCCCGAAAAGTGTGCTATTTATAATCTGTCATTTC
>DVHK01000065.1 GCA_018712135.1 Candidatus Coproplasma avicola
CATACCTGCGCCTCAGCGGGGTGAATTGCCGCGATTATTTAATTGTGGGCTAAAACAAATCGCGGCAAGCGGGGTCGACCCCGCAGATAACGGCGAGTTGGTGCATTGCCGCCAATGCACAACGAGCGTTAATTTTTTTACATAAACGGCAATCTCTTTTTGCCGCCTTTAAGCTGCTTTATCAGCTGCTTTGTCTGGTCGAACTGCTTTAAAAGCTGATTTATCTCCTGTACGGTGGTGCCGGAACCCGCCGCTATGCGCTTTTTGCGCGAGGAATTTATAATCGTGGGGTCGGTGCGCTCCTTTTTGGTCATCGAAAGGATTATCGCCTTGGTGCGCTCCAACTTGCCCTCGTCTATGTCGCCGTCCTTCACCTTACCCGCAAGCCCGGGCATCATGGATACAAGCGCCTGCGCGCCGCCCATTTTTTTCATGCTCTCGAACTGTTCGAGGTAATCCTCTAACGTGAACGAGTTTTCGAGCATCTTTTTCTGCATTTTTTTTGCTTGCTCTTCGGTAACCGCCTCCTGCGCCTTTTCGATGAGCGTCAAAACGTCGCCCATGCCGAGAATGCGCGAAGCCATTCTGTCGGGGTAAAAATATTCGAGGTCGGTAAGCTTTTCGCCCACGCCGATAAACTTTATGGGCTTACCCGTGACCGCCTTTATGGAAAGGCAGGCGCCGCCGCGCGTGTCGCCGTCGAGCTTGGTTAAAACTATGCCCGTGACTTCGAGGCGCTCGTTAAAGGTTTTGGCGACGTTTACCGCAACCTGACCCATCATGGCGTCTACGGTCAAAAGAATTTCTGAAACTTCGACCGCCGCCTTTATGCGTTCGAGCTCCTGCATGAGCTTTTCGTCTATTTCAAGGCGCCCCGCCGTGTCGATAATAACCGTGTCGTAGCCCATAGAGCGGGCGTAATCGACGGCTTCCTTAGCCGTTTTGACGGGGTCCTGCGTGCCCTTATCAAACACCTCCACTCCCGCGTTTTTGCCGACGACTTTGAGCTGGGTAATTGCCGCGGGGCGATATATGTCGCCTGCGACGAGCAAAGGTTTTTTACCGCCCTTTTTAAGGAGCACGGCGAGTTTGCCGCACAGCGTGGTCTTGCCCGCGCCCTGCAAACCGCACATCATGATGACCGTGGGCGGCTTGGGCGCGACTATGAGTTTGGAGTTTGCCGAACCCATTAGCTCGATGAGCTCATCGTTTACGATTTTGATGACCTGCTGGGCGGGGTTGAGGCTCTTTAAAATTTCCTGACCGAGAGCTTTTTCCGAGACGTCGGCACAGAATTTTTTAGCGACCTGAATGTTGACGTCTGCCTCCAAAAGGGCAACGCGGACTTCGCGCATAGCCGTTTTGATTTCAAGCTCAGTCAGCCTGCCGTGCTTTGTCAGCTTTGAAAATATATGGTTTAATCTTTCGGATAAAGATGAGAATAATGCCATGGATTGACCCTGAGCGCACGGGATATCTGCTCCGCGTAATCGCTTTTCAAAATTTGTCTGAGTTTATCGATATCTGCGGCATATTCGGGGTGCAACGCCGTAAATTTGTCCGCCCATGCCGACGCTTCGGAAATTAAAAACGACGTGCGCAGATCGCCTTCGGCAAAGGCTTTTGCGTGGTGCAAAGTCTCCTCGAACCCTTCGAGCTGTTTTTTGCACTGAGAAAGGCACTCCGATACCGCCTGACGCGATATGCCCTTCTGCTCGGCTATTTCCGAAACAGTAAGGTCGAGATTGAAAAACATATCCGTCATTTCGCGCTGGGTGTCCGTCAGCAGTCCGCCGTACAGATCCCACAGGCGCATAAACTCAATCTTATTCATAAAACATAGACATTATAACCTGAAAGCGCGGGCTTGTCAAGCAATTTAACTTGACAAGCCTGATAAAAAATCGGACAAAAATAACTTTTGAAAGTAACATAAAATGTTTTATATTATACATAAAAACGCAATGTGTTGCATAACATGTTAAGAAATTGACATTAATTGCAGTGAGTGTTAAACTTAAATTCGACATTTCAGGATGTCCGGAGGATGAAAATGATGCGAAAAGTCATTAACGGCGTCGTATACGACACCGCAAATTCGACGGTAGACAAAAAGTTTACCTTCGGAGCCTACGGTTCGGACTGCGGGTACGAAGAAACCCTGTACATAACGGGCGAGGGAGAGTATTTTATTTACACTAACGGCGGAAAGGATTCAAAATATCCCGCAGCCGATATCTTCCCCATCGAACATGCGCAGGTGAAAGACTGGATTATGTCGCACTGAGCCGAGGAAAAACAGCGCGGCGGTCACAAATTTCGTGACCGCCGCGCTGTTTTTTAATTTTTTTTGTCTGAAATACACAAAAAAAGTTTATATATAATGTAAGTAAACAGGGAGGTCTACCCCATGGAAGAAGAAAAAACCAACAATCAGCCCGAGACAGCTCAGGACAGCAAAAAAGAAAGTAAGTTTTCGGGATTTATTAAAAGAGTAAGCAAGAAGATAGACGACGCCGCATACGATTCGCGGCTGGTAAACGATTTTGAAAAGAGCCACACTAAATATCAGGTGTTTACGGGAACGGGCATACTTTCGCCCAACCCCGAAATTTATGTTGAAGAACACCTCGACGGCGAAGAAAAATTCGTTATAATGCTGGGCGAAGATGACAACATAAAGCCCGGCTGCCTTATAAGAAGAGTCAACGACAAGCCGGTGTATAAAATTACAGCCGTCGAACCCGCAACCCTGACCGTGGTATTTGAGGGCAAATCCAACCAGAAAAATGCCCGCAAAATTGTTATCGGCGAGCAGGCGGAAAAGGTCGACGTTATAAAAGTAGGCGACGAGTTTTACAGAGTATAAACGGGGTGACCCCGCTGTCGGGCAACGTTCCGTTGCATCATGTTCCGCAATTGAGTGTTTCGCATTTTACAGCTCGTCTTGCGGACAACTTTTTTAATTACTAATGTCATTTCGAGCAACGCCGAGAAATCTCGACTTATTGATAGATTTCTCCGCTTCGGCGCATCGCGCCTTCTGTCGAAATGACAACAACGTTCCGTTGGCGGCGTGTCGCCGCTGCCATACTCCGCAATTGTGCGTTACGCATTGTACGGCTCGTCTTGCGGACAACTCTTTTAATTACTAATGTCATTTCGGGTGAATAACATTAGCCGTAATCGAGAAATCCATTCCGCATTATAGGCTTCTTTTTATAAAATTGAGCTTTATTGCATTAAATAAGCATAAAATTACAATATTCTAAACAGACATACTCCCCCCTCCGCCCTGCGGCGCAATATGCGCCGCAGGGCGGGTTAATTATGCCGTCGCTAACAATATTTTTACAATTAATTAATATACGACAAACATTTAGCTCACATAAAATAAACATGTTCGCGGTATAATGATCGCAAAAAATAAAAGGTGCCGCGGCGAACAGCGCGGCATACAAGGAGCCGCAAAAATGGATAACATCCTCAGACAGTTATGGAATTTTATAAAAGAGAACGAAAAAGACATGCTTATAAGCAGCTCGGGTTCAACCCCGTCCGGTAACAACGAAAAAGTGCGCGCGGGACAGAGCTATCTTTACAACAAACGGGGCATGGAGAGCGAAGTAATAGAAGTGAGATTCGACAAAAATGTATGGGGTTCGCACCTTAACCGGGCATTAAATCTTGCCATAAGGCGCTACCCTTACCTCAACACCAGGTTGATAGAAAGGGACGGCAACTTTTACATGTGCAGAACACCGCAGCACCCGTGGCGAGAAAGACGCAAAACCTTGCAAAATTAGGCGGAATTTCGTGCAGCTACCATCTTATAGACGTAACCTATTGGGAAAGCTCGGTATTCGTATCCTTTCATCACGCTCTGTGCGACGGCAGGGGAATAAAACCCTTTGTGGAAACGCTTATATATTACTACTGCTGTTTCAAATACAACAACACCGATAAAGTAGAGGGAATACGCCTTGCGGACGATGATCTGCTTGAAGGCGAAACGGACGACCCGTTTAACAAAACTTATGATTACGACGAAAGCAAAAAATTTATAAAACTGCTCGGCGAGGCATTCCGCCTTGAAGAAAACAAGTCGGGCGAAACTGTTTATTCCCGCCGTTATTACCGCTACGAGATAAAACTCGACCACGACAATTTTATGACGGTATGCAGAGAGTACAACGCCACGCCCGCCATCATGGTTGCGCTTGCCACGAGCAAAGCAATTGCAGACATATATCCCGATTACGACAAACCCATAAACGCAAACATAGCCACCGACATGCGCCGCGCACTCGGCACGGAAAATACATATAAAAACTGCGTTCTTTCGATGATATTGCCTTACTACAGACAATTTGCCTCTCTTCCCTTAAAAGAGCAGGCGACAAAATACCGCGAGCTTTTAAATGCCCAGCGCGACGCGGATTACTGCCGCTTTCAGGCAAACGCGATGCTTAAACTGTTCGACAAGCTCGACAGCATAAGCGGCTACGCTGACAAGCAGAAAATAATGACATTTTTTGAGGACATGGCGCTTGACACATATGTAATAAGCTACCTCGGACAGTTCACTCTGGGCAACAATGCGCAACATGTAGACAGCATTCACCTTTACAACTCTGGTACGACGGGTCTGGGCATAACCATGACGGCTACGGACGTATGCTTTACCCTAAACTTTAAGCAGAGTTTTGAAAGCGACAGATACGTTAAGGCATTCGCCGCGCAGCTGCGGCGACTTGGAATATCCTGCGAGCCGGGCAACGGGATAGAATTTGAAACGCCCGCCGACAATCTGTTAAAGCGCAGATAAAATTGCCCGCGAAATAACATTATCCCGTTGGGCGGCACATATGTGCCGCCCA
>DVHK01000012.1 GCA_018712135.1 Candidatus Coproplasma avicola
GCGCGCCGCCGCCCCATGTGGAGTGTTGTATATGCTGCTAAGAATGGTCTTTGTCTTGTGTCTTGCGCGCGCGGCAGGCGTGCGGGCAGCCTTCGCACCCGCAGCCGCAGCCCGAGGGTTTGCCCTTTACCTTGCGGTATATTGCTCCGCCTATGACGCCGAGCACCGCAACGGCGCACAATGTTATTACTATAATTTCAAAAACTCCCATAGTTATGCCCTGCGCTTGCCCCATTTGGGGAGATTGATTTTGCCGAGGTTATACAAAACTATAACCGCGGCCGCCGCGATTGCCACGACCAGCCAGATGAACACCGTCCACCACCAGTTGCCTACGGTATAAATTGCCGTTCCTACGAGGTAAGAGGTGACCAGCCAGAACACGAGCGTGCCGCCGAACTTGCCCGCGGGCAGTTCCGCCTTGGCGGTTGCCACCGCCGCGAAGCAGGGAATGGTGGTCATGTTGAACATTATAAAGGCTATGCACGCCGCGGGGGTCATGCCCGTGCTGCTTATCATGAGCACCGCCTCCTCTACGCCCTCTTCCGTGCCCTCGAAGCCGGGTGCTATCATGGCGGCGAGGACTGTGAAGGTTGCAATTACGTTTTCCTTGGCGATGAGCCCCGTGATTGCCGCCACGGCGAATACCCATCCATACTGCGTGCCGAGCTGCGAGCCGAAACCTAACGGCGTGAATATGGGCTGAATAAACTGACCTATCGAGGCGAGAATGGATTCACCCATGTCGTCGGCGCCGATGTACGTCCAGTTCCAGCGGAAGGATTGCAGGAACCATATGAGCACCGTGGAGACGAAGATTATGGTAAACGCCTTTTTGACGAAGTGCTTTGTTTTATCCCACAGGTGGAGCATTAAGTTTTTGAACCCGGGGATATGGTAGGCGGGCAGCTCCATTATGAAGGGAGGAACGGCGCCGCGCATGGTCGTTGCGCGCATGACTATTACGCAGATAACGGCGGTTATTATGCCCAGAACGTACATGCAGAAGGTTATCAGCTCTACGCTGGGCAGTCCGAAAAGCTGGCACATGCCGCCCGCGATAGCCGTGAGTATGGGCAGCTTTGCCCCGCACGAGAAGAATGGTATTACGCGTATAGTCGCCGTCCTTTCGTTGTCGTCGGCGAGGGTGCGGGTGTTTATCATGGCGGGCAGCGAGCAGCCGAAGCCCATTATCATGGGCATGAACGCCCTGCCCGAAAGCCCGAAGCGACGGAATATTCTGTCGAGAATGAACGCCACGCGCGCCATATAGCCGGTGTCTTCGAGTATAGAGAAGAACAAAAACAGCGTGAGGATTTGGGGAAGGAAGCCTAAAACTGCCGTTATACCCCCTACTATGCCGTCGTTAACGAGGCTTGCAGCCCATTCGGCGGCGCCCGCCGCCTCAACGCCCAGCCCTATGCCGTAGCTGATGTAGTTGAGCAACAGGTTGAAAAGGTTGGTCAGTATTACGCCCGGCGAGAACACCGCGCCGTCGTAAAAGCACGCAGCTAAGGCTATGCCGAAGTTTTCGTAAATTTCGCTGTCGCCGAGGAAGCCGTAGCCCATATCCCCGAACGTGGGCAGCGCGCCGCCGCCCGTAGCCGCCGAATATATGGTGTTTATGTAGAACAGATCCTCGGCAAAAGTCAGGTGGAATATGACGAAGAGTATGACCGCGAAGATGGGCAGACCCCATACGCGGTGGGTCAGAACTTTGTCTACCCTGTCTGACCTGGTGAGCGCCGATTTTTGCTTTTTGAGCTTTGCCGTGGAGAAGTGCGCCGATATGTATTTATACCTTTCGTCGGCGACGGCAGCCTCCATATCGTGCCCCGCAGAAATTTCCTCGTACACCTGCTTTGCGCCGTCGTGCCTGAGTTCGATTTCGTCGCCTTCGAGCATCTTCACCGCATGGAAGAGGGGCGACGACACGCCCGTCGCGGCGAAAAACTGCTTTGCCCGCTCTATTTTGGACGCAAGCGCGCCGCCGAGCACGGTCGCGCCCCTGCGCTTTGCGGGCATGGCGATCGCCCTGCCCATGAGCTCCTTTATGCCGCTCTTGCGCAGCGCGGATATGGCGACTACGGGCACGCCTATCGCCCTTTCGAGCGCGGGGACGTCTATGCTGTCGCCGACTTTTTCTACCTCGTCCATCATATTGAGGGCGACGATTACGGGGACGTCCATTTCGAGCAGCTGCGTAGTCAGATACAGGTTGCGTTCAAGATTGGTCGCGTCGACGATATTGATTATGCCGTCGGGCTTTTCGTCGAGTATGAAATTGCGGGAGATTACCTCCTCGGGGGTGTAGGGCGACAGCGAATATATGCCGGGGAGGTCGACTATCGCCACCTTTTCCGCGCCGCCTTTATAGACGCCCTCGCGCTTGTCGACGGTTACGCCGGGCCAGTTGCCGACGTGCGCCGTGGAGCCCGTGAGCGCGTTGAAGAGCGTTGTCTTGCCGCAGTTGGGGTTGCCTGCGAGTGCAAAAGTTTTCATTACAGTTCCACCTCCACGCAAGCCGCCTCCGCCTTGCGGAGGGTGAGTTCGTAGCCGCGCAGGTTGACCTCTATGGGGTCGCCGAGCGGCGCTTTTTTGCGAAGCATGACGTCCGCGCCGGGAGTCACGCCCATGTCGAACAGCCTGCGCCGTATGGCGCCGTCGCCGTTGACCTTTACTATTTTACCGCGCTGACCGACGGTAAAATCGCTTAGCTGTTTTATCATATTTTTCTCCTATAAATAATATTTGCAACTTATGTGCCGCCCGCTGCGCCGCGCACGCAATGGCGGCGCAGCGGGCGCAATATACCCTTTTATAACGGCGGATATCAGCCGACGAGTATCTTTTTGGCGAGCGCGCCGTCGAGGCACAGCCTGCCTTCCTTTACTACTACTATTACGCCGTTTGCCGTCGAAGATATGAGAGTTATCTTGCCGCCCTCGGTTATTCCGAGTTCAAGAAGGTGCTTGCGCACCTTGTCTTCCGCCGTGACTTTTAAAATAGTTACGGGCGTATTTGCAGGCGCTAAACTAACAGGCATATATATTCCTCCACTTCCTATATGGGGCGAAACCCGCCCTGTCGATTGCTCGCAGAGCTGCGGCGCGATTTAAAATGTATTTTCTATAAAATGCATTTTCGCCGTTCAGCCTGTAACAAAATTAATTATAGTTAATATTATGCCCGCTGTCAAATAAAATTAACCTAAGTTAATAAATTTTTTCAAAAAATTTTACCGCGGTTTATTTTTTTTGCCGATTTATTTATATTCGCTCATCAAGCATTAACTTTAATAACGCGCAAGTAAAAAACTCCCCCTGCGGGGCGCGTTTGCGCCCCGCAGGGGGAGTTTATTTTTGATAAATCATCGTATAATAGAAAAAGCTTTATTATCTCTACTTTCGCTTGAAAACAAGTAATAAATGCTGTCCGCAAGAGGGGCTTGATAGAGCAATAATGTTTGATTGCGGGGCATAATGCAACGGAACGTTGCGCCGCACATATGCCGAAGTTATTGCAAATTTTAAGATTGCTGTGCGTTTTTGGAAACGTAATCTTCCATCATAGAAAAGGTTGCATCCGAAACTACGTGTTCAAGCTCGCAGGCGTCCCTGTCGGCGTCGTCCTTGTTTACGCCGTGGAGGAGAAGAAAGGTGCGTATCACGCAATGGCGGTTGTAAACCGAACCCGCGTAATTTTTTCCGCTTTCGGTCAGATATATGTGCATTCCGTCGGTGGTTATATACCCGCCGTCGATGAGTATTTTTATCGCCTTCTGCACGGCGGGCTGGGAGACGCCCATTTTGCGCGCTATGTCTATGCGGTGGACGAATTGTAGCTCGCGCGACAGCAAGAGTATGGCTTCAAGGTAATCTTCGCTTGAACGGTTGTTGATTTTCATATGCATTACCCCCGATATATGGTTGAGTTAATCCTCGCTGCCCGCAAGAAGATTTTCCCTTTCGGCTACGGCGAGGGCGTTTATCATTTCGTCGATGTCGCCCATAATGAAGCTGTCGAGCGAGTACAAAGACAGCCCTATGCGGTGGTCGGTGACCCTGCCCTGCGGAAAGTTGTAGGTGCGGATGCGCTCAGAGCGGTCGCCCCGCCCGACGAGGCTTTTGCGGCGGGCGTCCTGTTCGGACTGGCTGCGCCCGTTGTAATAGTCGTAAAGGCGGGAACGCAGCACCTTGAACGCCTTGTCCTTGTTTTTAAGCTGGCTGCGCTCATCCTGGCAGGTGACTACTATGCCCGTGGGAAAGTGTGTTATGCGTATGGCGGTTTCGGTTTTGTTTACCTTTTGCCCGCCCGCGCCCGAAGAGCGGTAGACGTCTACCCTTATGTCCTCGTCGCGGATTTCGACCTCAACGTCCTCCGCCTCGGGCAGAACTGCCACGGTTGCGGTGGAAGTGTGTATGCGCCCCTGCGATTCGGTTTCGGGCACGCGCTGAACGCGGTGAACGCCGCTTTCAAATTTGAGCTGCCTGTACGCGCCCTTGCCAGAGATGTTTAAAACGACTTCCTTTATGCCGCCCAGCTCGGTCTGGTTTTTGTCGACCTCCTCGACTTTGAGGCGGTGGCGCTCGCAATAGTTGAGGTACATGCGGTACAGCTCGTAAGCGAACAGCGCCGCTTCCTCTCCCCCCGCGCCCGCGCGGATTTCCATTATGCAGTCGCGCTCGTCGTTCTTGTCCTTGGGGAGGAGAATTATTTTTATTTCGTCGCGCAGGGCGGCGAGCTGTTCCTTGCAGGAATAAACTTCGTCGTTTAAAAGCTCGCGCATTTCGGGGTCGGTTTCGCTTCCGAGCGCGTCCTCCGCCTGTTCCATGCGGCGGCTGACAGCCGAATATTCGGCATATTTTTGGGCGGGTTCGGAAAGTTCGGACTGTTCCTTGGCGAGCTTAGCCCACTCCTGCGCGTCGGCGATAACCGCGCTGTCCGAAAGCTTTTGCGAGAGCGCGTTATATTTATCGTAAATATCTTTGAGTCTGGTTATGATGTCTGACATATGTTGGAAGAATGCGGCATAGCCGCGTGAAATGCAAACTGACGGTTAAGTGAAATGCAAACTGCGTATGCGTGAAATGTGCCTTCGGCACG
>DVHK01000066.1 GCA_018712135.1 Candidatus Coproplasma avicola
GTTTTTAATGTACCGCTGTTTGAGACAGATATCGTTTTTAATCGTCGCTCCACTCCACAAGTTCGTCCAAAGTAATATCAAAGATTTCGGCTAATCTGCACAAGGTGAAAATATCAGGAGTACTGTAACCGTTTTCGTAATTCGAGACCAAACTCTTTTTGCCGTGCAACTTTTCAGCAAGCTGTCCCTGCGTCATGCCGAGCTGCTTTCGATAAAATTTAATATTTTCCGCAATTTTCGTCTTCATTTTACTTTACAAAAGTACAAGTTATTTGTATAATATACATAAAAGTACAAATTTCTTGTACTAATAATTTTTACGGAGACGAAAAATGGCAAAAAGAAAAAAGTACAAAGTTTAAACGCTAAGAATTCGCACAGGCCGCTGGGGCGGACAAATTATCACTTTTGACAAAAAGTCTTTCGGATGGAGAGATGAGGGCTATGAAACCGGTTCAGAGGTCACCGGCATAGACTACGATTCGGGAAAAATACAAAAAAAGGCATTCAAAGAGATGACCTTCACGCGCCCCGCCCCCTATACTGACAATTTTTTGTTTAAGTTTGTTGAACTTCTGAGCAAAATTGTTGGATTTTTCAGAAGAATTGCCCTATCTTTGGCGCCTATCGTCGTCATTGGTCTTATTATTGCGCTGGCACTCGGAGTGTTTGGCGACGACCCGGCAACCACCGGCAATGTAATACTTACAGTCATCGGAATATATGTGGGGCTTATCGGCGGTTCATTTTTACTCGACATACTCGGAAGAATAATGAAAAAGAGCTTTAAGATTGAAGAAAAGCTTGAAGCCGCAATGACCGAAGCCGGCTACGAATATGACGATTAATTAAAATATGCCACAAAAAATTCCTCGCGATACGCAATCGCGAGGAATTTTTTATTTCTTTTCTTGCAGTTGTTTGTCGATTTTGTTGAAGAAATCCTGATAATAGTTGGGTTCAAACTCCTCTATCTTTCCGCTGTCAGCCGCCCGGGCGAGGGCTCGGTCGATGGGAACTTTTACGACGTTTTTGATGCCGTGCTCCAACGCGATTGCATCTACCGTGCTTTCACCGAATACCGAAATTTTTCTTCCGCAATCGGGACAGGTGATGTAGCTCATGTTTTCGGCTATACCCAAAATGGGAATGTTCATCATAGCCGCCATGTTTACCGCCTTTTTAACTATCATGCCCACGAGATCCTGCGGGGTGGTTACGACTATTATGCCGTCGAGCGGGACGCTCTGGAAGATAGTCAAAGGCACGTCGCCCGTTCCGGGGGGCATGTCGATAAACATGTAGTCTACGTCCGCCCAAACAACGTCCGTCCAGAACTGCTGGACGGTGCCCGCGATGAGCGCGCCGCGCCACACGACGGGATCCTCCTCGCTGTTCAGAAGAACGTTCATGGACATGACCTGCATGCCGCGGTCAGACTGCACGGGAAGAATACCCGCTTCGCTGCCCATGGCGCGCTCGTGGATTCCGAACATTTTTGGAATAGAGGGGCCGGTTATATCGGCGTCCATTATGGCGGCGTTGTAGCCGGCGTTCTGCGCGGCGCACGCGAGGAGGGCGCTCGTCATAGACTTGCCAACCCCTCCCTTACCCGAGACGACGGCGATTACTTTATTGATTTTGCTCAATTTGTGCGGCTGCTTCAAAAAAGATTTGGGATCGCGCGAAGCGCAGTTTTCACCGCAGGAAGAGCAATCGTGAGTGCAATTTTCTGCCATACAAAACTCCTTTTTTAAACATATATATTCTATGGCATGAAAAAGCAAATGTCAAGTTATTTGCAAAGGCACATAAATTTACTTGCAAAAGGAAAAGTATTTTGATATAATAATGTGGCTGCGCTAAGTGGGGAGATAGCGGTGCCCTGTACCTGCAATCCGCTACAGCAGGACTGAATTACCTCTCCCGACCGCCAAGGTGGAAGGCCGCGCCGTATAAGGGGTGTTGATAACAAGGTCTTATGCAACCGTCAACTGCGAACCGTGTCAGGATAGGGATATAGCAGCACTAAACAGTCCCGACGGTGTGCCATAAGGTTGCTTTGCAGTAGCTACCTGTACGGTTTACGCTTCGGTCTTTGCGGGCAAAAGAGGTTGCGCAGTAACATGAAATTTCAGCGACAGACAACACAAGTTGTCTGTCGCTTTTCATGTTACTGCGCATATAACACGCTTTTGCCCGCAGGGCAAAAGAGGACGAGTGCAAAATTCTCAAAACTGTGGTCACCCACTGTTTTGTTGCACGAGGTGAGCAGACGCATATGTCCCGCGTTTGCGGTGACCGAGGGCGGCGTTGCCCTTACGCCGTTCGAGAGAGCGCAGTTTTTACCGCTTTACATTTTACTGCGCATATATTGTTTTATGTCATTTCGACCAAGTGAGCTACGCGAACGCGCGGAGAAATCTCACCTTATTAATAGAAAATTAAAATGATAGATTTCTCCATGCGCCAAACTTTGTTTGGCTTAGTCGAAATGACAAGAAAAATAATTATGAAATAACAAACAGTGTTAAATCGCGGGCGCGGACTGACAAGTCCGCGCCCGCGATTTTTACATTATTATTTAAAAATGTCGGAGCGGTTCCCGCTCCAACATTTTTTATAAAAGACATTTATTATAAAAATCAGCTGTTGAACATAACTTTTTCAGAATTGAACATGAATGTAAGAATTACAGAGAGCAACGCCGCAAACACAAGGTTGACACACATAGTAATGACAAACGGCGCAACTGCAAACGTTCCCGCCATCAGCGACGATATGCAAAGCGCGCTGTTCAATACGGGGATAAAGAAGAAACCTATCGAAGGCGAAGTAAGGAACATTGAACAGAGAGAACAAACCATTATCAGAATCATTACCGGAGCTATGAGCCCGTTCGCCTCCTTTGTCGAACGCGCATATGCCGATATGATTGAAAGCAGAGCCACAAACACGAGCACGGTTGATATTACCACGAGCAGCAGCCCTATATAATCGAGCGCGCCGTATGCCGCAAGGGAGAAGTCGACGCCCGTACCGCCCATCATGTTGGGCAGCGAAAGAATCAGTCCCACAAAGCTAGATATGCCGCTGAGCATGGCGATGACCGACAGCGATAGGATTTTGCCGACGGCAAGCGAGCTGCGCTTCATGGGAGTTACGAGCAGCGTAGCTATCGTTCCCCTCTCCTTTTCGCCCGCAATGGATTCGAGCACGACCGACACGCAGCCCGACAGCATGAGCATTATGAGCACCATCGGCACTATCATGGACAAAATATACATCGACACCGAGCTGCTATCGGCAAGGTCGTAAACGTCGCCGCCGCTGTTAATGTCGAATACGTTTGAAATTTGCTGTTCGTACCCGTCGAGCAGGGCTACCATCATCGAGTATGCCGAGGACGACGCCGTTTCCGCCGAATAATAATATATGCTGACGCTCGGCACTTCGCCGGAAGTCGCGTCCAGTTCGTCAAAATTTTCGGGAAATATTACGAGCAAATCTATATCGCCCTGTCTTATCTGTTCCTTTGCCTCCTCGTCGGAAACGCTCTGTTGCCGCACCTCGAACATGCCGCCTATCGCATCAGAAAGGCTTTCGGGCATATTCTGCACATAAACGGTCGGAGTTGACGGCACTTCGGCGATAGCCGACGTTATGGAGCCTATCGCAGTGTAAACGACATAGATCAACAAGCCGGGCAACAGCAGCGTTGTGAGCACCATGCGCCTGTCGAGAAAGAAACGGCTGAATTCCTTTTTTATAATTGCAAATATGGCTTTCATGCTCTGCCTCCCGCATATTCGGAATAGAGTTCAAAGAACTTTTCTTCAAGGTTGCACTCCGCCGTCAGCGCCGAAAGGCTGTCGAGCGCGACGAGTTTGCCGTCGATGATTACCCCTACCCTGTCGCACAATTTTTCGGCAAGGGAAAATATATGAGTAGATAAAATAATGCTTTTGCCCTCGGCACGCAGTTCGGAGAGATAGTCCGTAACCGTTTTAGCCGTAAGAACGTCGAGCCCGTTAGTCGGTTCGTCAAAAATGATAAAATCGGGGTCGTGCACTATTGAAATGACAATTGAAACCTTTTGCTTCATGCCCGTCGAAAGATTGGCGAGCCTGACCTCGGCAAACTTATCTATTCCGAAGCGCGAAAACAGGGCGCGCTTGCGGGCGTTGCGGACGTCCTGCGGAACGCCGTGGATCTCTGAAAAGAAATCGAAGAGATAACCCGGAGTAAAAAAATCTTCAAGTTTGAGTTCGCTCGTCAGAAAGCCTATCCTGCCGCGCACGCCGTACGGATTTTTAACCACGCTTACGCCGTCGATGAAGGCATCGCCGCTGTCGGGGCGGATGAGCGTTGCAAGCATACGGAGCGTCGTCGTTTTGCCCGCACCGTTTGGCCCGAGCAGACCGAAAATTTCACCCTTGTAAGCCGTGAACGAGATGTCGTTGACGGCGACTTTGGTTTTTTGACCGCCCTCCAACCTGCGCTGCTTGTAGGAAAGATTGAACGTCTTTTTGAGATGTTCGACTTTTAAAATTTGTTCTTTTTCCATATCGCACCTTTATTTTTATTGCGGGTCATTTTTTGCCCGCTGCCATTCAATTGTACTATATGCATGCTGTCTTTGTAAAGAAAATAAACGCCGCTTTGCGCTAAACCACGGGTTTCGTCCTAACATATTCCGCAAAAACCATGCGTTTGTGCATCTGTTTAAAAATATTTTAGCCGTGCTGCCGCAAAAGAGTCGGAACGGTATAATGCGCGGCGCTCATGATAATATTTTAACCTGAAACAGGTTAAATGTCAAGCTTAGGCGCACATGCGTGATATAATTTTTTAAGGCAGTTCAGGAGAAAAGTATGGCTTACACAAAGATACGCGATCTGCGCGAGGACAGAGACCTCAACCAGACGCAGGTTGCGGAAATGCTGGGAATGTCGCAGACGGGATATTCCAAATATGAAACGGGCGAAAACGACGTACCTACGGAGGTGCTTATAAAGCTCGCCGATTTTTACGGGGTGAGCATAGATTTTTTGCTCGGGCAGACGAACAATCCGAAAAGGAATTTTTAAAACACATTAACAGGGTTTGGTTACGCAGACGACCGTACAGAAAACGGCGGCGCGCTTTTAAAAAAAAGCGCGCCGCCGTTTTATATAAATGGTATTTTTATTAAATTACGTTAGTGCAATACAGTACTATGCAGGCGACAGCCAAAAGAACAAGGTATAAGCTGAACCACTTATAATTTGCCTTGCGTATTGCGCCGAGCATTACTTTTATTGCGAACAGACCGGAGACGGCTGCGACAATAAAACCTATGGCTATGCACCATCCCGCGTTGGGCCCCATAGCCGTAAACGACGAAGCGAGTTCCCCGTCCATCGCCCCCTTTAAGAGCGAAACGGCAAAACTGCCGAGAATGACGGGAATGCTCATAAGGAAGGAAAATTTGGAAAGCTCGTCAGACCTGCCGCCCGCGAGAACGCCGGCACAAATGGTTGTACCGCTGCGCGAAAGACCGGGGAAAAGCGCCGCCACAGCCTGCGCGCAACCCATGGAAATTGTAGTGCGCCAGCAGAGGGGAAGTTCCTTTTCCTTATTTCTGCGCTTCGCATAAATTTCGGTTACGAGAAGAAGTATTGCGGTAAGCGTAAAGAATACGGCGAGAAGTATGCCGATGTATTGGCTGCCGTTTATAACTTCATCCGACCAATCCATGAGGAGCACGCCGACTATTCCCGCAGGAATAGTGGCAACAATGAGATAAAGCAGAGTTTTGAAAGGTTTTTTGAATAAGTCGATTATATCCCGCCAGAACACGGCGCACACGGCGATGAGCGTTCCGACGTGAAGAATTATATCGAACAGTAAATCTATGCCGCCGAGATCGAGCCCCATCAGATTCTGAACGAGTGTGAGATGACCGCTCGACGATACGGGAAGAAATTCTGTAAAACCCTGAACGAGCCCCAGAACGATTGCCTGCCAGATTTCCATGCCGTTATTCCTTTAACCTCAGCTGTTGGAAGAGCTGCCCGAAGAAGAGCTGTCTTCGATTTCGAGGAGATCTCTGTACGCATCCTCGTACTTGGTTATGGTAGAATCTCCGCCGAAGCGCTCATTGATTACAGAGCGGCGGTTTGTGGTGACGTTTGTGAGAGTGCTGTCCTTAATCCAGGTATAATACAAATTCTGGAAGGTACCTTCTGTGAGTACTTCGTCAGCAGTCCACGCGATATCTTCGCCGTAAACGGCGCCGCCGGCAGTATCGAATGTAGCCGTAACGTAGATTACGTGCCAGCCGTAGTCGCCCGCGCACACATAAATAGTGCCCGCGCCCTCGTTTATAGCCGTCTGTGCGGCATATTCAAATTCGGGAATATATTTGGTTTCGTACGCCGAGATGGAATATCCTATATAGTTGGAAAGGATGCCCGTATCGGTGGTGTAAGCAAACTGCAATTCGTTGACGGCGCTCATTGCTTTATATGCGGCGCTGTCTTCAACGAACATCGTTGAAAGGAATGATGAAAGGTCGGTATCGTCAAGACCAACGTCTACCTTGCCGGTAGCATATACAAAGCGGGAGTAATCTATCTTGCGCTGACTTTCGTCTTCAAGATCTGCCGTTTCCTCTGTATAGTAATCGGTGTAGCTTGAAACGTTGTAGCTGTCTTCTTTTTGGATCGAAACGGTGTCGCCGCCCATGATGTATTCGACATAATTTTCAAGTTCTGTGAGGAACCCGTCGATATCCACCTTATTGGGAACGAGGTTATAGGTGCCGTCAGTATTTTCAGACACTCTGCCGTTGTAAGAATAAAGACCAGCGTATTTATCGAGCGAGGCATATCTGTCAGGCTTGGTGAGGTTATCTTCAAAGAAGAGATAATCCCTGCCGTCATTTTTGCCGTAATAATCTATATCGCTCTGGCTCACATCGAAGGAGTAATCGGTTGCGCCGTTGAACCATGCGGAGCGCTGGTCGGTGGCGGTTATTCCGGTAAGGATATCCTTTCTTTCAAAATAATACTGTGCCGACGTATCCGAGCTGTCGATATTCACGCTCTGCGATGCGCTGAAAGGAAGCAGGATGTTGTACACATAGCCGTATGTGCCGCCGTCAGTGCCCTCGGTAGCGGGAGCATAAAGAATGAACGACGTGTCCGAAAGCGAACTCATGGAAGTTTCAAACGCCGACGCCGTTGAATTGGAAACAGTCTGGTCGGTGAGGTCGCTTAAATAATGATTTTGAAGGAATGTATAAACGCCGTTTTCGTCGACGCTTTCGATAAGAGCTTCCTGCTCTGCCTGATAGCGTTCGTAATATTCGTTGATCGCCTGCTGTTGAAGCTGCGAAAGATATTCCTCCTGAATATACGAAACGGACATTATATCGCGGACGTCCTCCTCTTCGGAGAGAAGATAGTTGTCCCTGAGACTGGTTATAAACTGGGCATAAGCGAGGCGGCGCGTCGAACGGGTGGAGCCTTCGAGGGCGTCGTCGGCGTATGCTCCCGAATCTTCGAGAAGGTAACTGTAACCGTCGCCCGTATAGCCTGTATAGATATTGTAATTAAGGGTGCCGTCGTCATTGAGCGGAAGGAAATTTTCGACTTCTTCGCCCGCGCCGCCGGGGGTGGTGCGCGTTTCGGTAACCTCGGAAGTCTGATCGTCGCCGTTGATTATACTCTCTTCCTGGGAGTCGAGCGAAGAGTTGATGCTTGAATAGAGCGCATACTGCGCGAGCATGACGCGGTCGCTTTCGCCGCCGTCGTCGTTGGTGCTCGTTTCGCCTTCAAGCAAGAGTTCATACTTTTCAACATCCGAAGAAAGCGCCTGATACTCGGAGAGGAAAGAAGCATCCTCCGCCACCTTGTCCTTTATGAGGCTGAGGGTCGTGTACTGAACGACGACAGCCGTATTCGTGAGAGTGTTTACGAGAAGTTCGAAAATTTCTGAAGTCGAATACGAACTTGAAAGAGATGACGCCGTGTTGTAATATGCGGCTATGAGATCCCTTTTAGTGATATTTTCACTGCTTATGGCAGACGCATATTCCGAAAGTCCCTCAGCTTCGAGATTTTCGCTTTTCGTGATATCGACCGTGGCAATTACCTGGTTGAGATCCTCTTCGTCGCGGGTAACGCATGCAGGAAGCGCGACGGACATTGTGATAGCCGCGGCGAGAGCGCCGCAGACAAGCAATTTACTTTTCATTAAAAATTCTCCGCAATACGGGCAGATACTACTACCCTTTTTACAATACGCAAATATTATACGATATTTGAAATATTATAGCAAACAAATTTTATGGATTTTGCGTGAAACTTGCCGCCAATTTTAAAAATTTTGTCATGCCGAGCATGGTTTTGACGGGCGTAGAGGCGGGTTTGAAGGCAATTAACGGCGCGCGAGCCATCGAAAGCGTGACCTTGCCCGAATATCTTTGCATTGCCTGAGAGAGTCTGCCGTCGCTTAAATAACTGATAGACGGCAGTTCGAGACTGCCTCCGTGCGAATTTACGCTTATCTTTTTTACGCCGAAACCCGCGGCATATGCTTTAAGCATTGCGATGACGAGCAGGTTGAACACGCTGTCGGGCATTTGACCGTAGTTGTCCTCGATCGAGTGCAGCACGCGCTTGTAATCGTCCACCGTGCGGATTTCGGCGATCTGCTTGTATGCGTCCAGCCTGCCCGCGCTGCTTTCGATATAGTTTTCGGGTATATACGCCGTTGCCTTTACGTCGAGTTCGGCGGCGAACACGTTTTCGCCCGTCAGCTCTTCCTTCAACAGTTTTGAATACAGCTCGTAGCCGACCTTATCCATGTGCCCGTGCTGTTCGGCGCCGAGAACGTTGCCCGCGCCCCTTATCTCCAAATCGCGCATGGCGATTTTAAAGCCCGAGCCGAGCTCGGTAAACTGCATTATGGCTTTGAGCCTTTCGGTGGCGTCGCTCGTCATGACCTTGTCGGGGCGGAAGGTGAAGTACGCCGATGCAAGGCGCGCCCCCCTGCCCACCCTGCCCCTGAGCTGATAGAGCTGAGAAATGCCGAGTCGGTCGGAGTCGATTACTATTATGGTGTTTGCGTTGGGCAGGTCGATGCCGTTTTCGATTATAGTCGTGGTGACGAGCACGTTCTTTTCGCCGCGGTAGAAGGCAAAGACGTTGCCCTCCAAGGTGTTTTTATCCATTCTGCCGTGGGCGTAAGTTATGTCGGCTTCGGGCACGAGCTCGCACAGCTTGCCCGCGAAGGACGATATCGTTTCCACCCTGTTGTACAGCACGAAGACCTGACCGCCGCGCGAAATTTCGCGGAGGATGGCGTCGCGGATGAGGGCGGGCGTCTCCTCGACGACGTATGTCTGCACGGGCAGCCTCTTCTGCGGCGGGGTGTTTATCGTGCTGATGTCCCTTATTCCCGCCAGCGACATGTGCAGCGTGCGGGGAATGGGCGTAGCCGTCATGGTGAGGCAGTCGATGTCGTTTTTGATGTGCTTTATCTTTTCCTTGTGTTCGACGCCGAAGCGCTGCTCTTCGTCGAGGACTAAAAGACCGAGGTCGTAAAACTTAACGTCGTCCGACAGCAGCCTGTGGGTGCCGATTATGACGTCAATGTCGCCCTCGGCGAGCTTTTTGAGCACTTTTTGCTGCTCGGCGGGCGTTCTGAACCTGTTGAGCTTTTCGACGCGCACGCCGAAATCGTTGAACCTTTTGAGCGCAGTCTGAAAATGCTGCTCGGACAGTATGGTGCTGGGGCACATGAACGCCGCCTGTTTGCCGCCGAGCACGCACAGATATATGGCGCGCAGCGCGACTTCTGTCTTGCCGTAGCCGACGTCGCCGCATAAAAGCCTATCCATGACCTTTGCAGAGCACATGTCCTTTTTGATTTCCTCTATGCTGGCGAGCTGGTCGGGCGTCTCCTCATATTCAAAGGCGTTTTCAAACTCCTCCATCATGGCGGCGTGCTCGGGGAAGGCATAGCCCTTTTTGGCGGCACGCTCGGCATACAGTTCCTTCAAGTCGAACGCCAGCTTTTTTATGGACTGGCGCACCCTCTCCTTTACCCTGTCGAACTCGGCGCCGCCTATCTTGGAGAGCGCGGGATTGCTTTCGCCCGAGTATTTGGAGAGAATGTCCATCTGCTCGACGGGCACGTACAGAACGTCGCCGCCGCGGTATTCTATGGCGATGTATTCCTTGGTGCCGTCGGTCGTTTCAATCTTTTTGGTACCCGTTATTCTGCCTATGCCGTGCTTTTCGTGGACGGCGTAGTCACCGATTTCGGGCGAGGCGAACATGTCGCCCCTGCGGCGGCGTATGCGGCGCTGAACGGGCTTTGTATAGATGTCGCCGCTGCCCACGACGGCGAGCTTTGCCTCGTGCAGAACAAAGCCCTTGAAAAGCTCCTCCGAACTGAGGCAGACGCCGCGCATGGCGGAGAGGCTGTCCGGCAAGGGGTCGACAGAGATATACCCGCCGTCGAGCGCGTCTGCAAGTTTTTCGAGCCGCTGAACGCCGCCGGTGAATATGAGCACGCGGTAGCCGCCCGCGCGCCAGTTTTTAACGTCCTGAACGAGCATGGGCACCGAATTGAGGTATGACGGCGTGGGCGTTGAGTGGAAATTGTAAGTTTTGAGCGGGCGGAAAAACTGCGTTGAAGATGTGAAGGTTTGCAGCGCGAGGTTGCGGAAAGACTGTATGCGCGAGACAAACTGCTCTTCGGTTATGAACTGACCGAGCGAGAAAGGAAAGACCTCGCCCCCCTCTTTCAGGCTTGCAAACCTTTCGCGGTGTTCCTTGCTGACCGCCGCCAGCCTGTCGGATATGGTTTTGCACTCGTCGAGCACCACGAGGGCGTTTTGCGGCAACAAATCGAATACCGTGCGCGAGGACGAAAGAAGGGGCATTAAAAAAGACGCGCCGGCAAAGGACGGCGATTGCAGACCCTTTTCTATCTCGTCGGCGATGGCGCGCGAACGCTCGTAAGCCCTTCTGTCGGGGCAACTTTTGAGCCCCGAAGATACCGCCCGCCGTATATTTTCTATGTCGCCCTGCCCGATTATGCTGTCGGTTGCGCTTATTATGGTTATGCTTTCGACCTCCTGCAAGCGCTCGCCGCTGACATAGTCGTAGGGGCGGATGCGCTCCGCCGTGTCGCCGAAAAAGTCTATGCGGACGGGGTTTTCGGCGCCGACGGGGTAAATATCGAGGATGTCGCCGCGCACGGCGAACGCGCCGACGTTTTCGGCGGAATATTCGCGGGTGTACCCCATTGAAACGAGCTGCGCGGGAAGAGCGGAAAAATCGTAGTCCTCACCCTTGTTTATAGTTATATAAGGCAGCTTTGCGGGTACGAGTTGCAGGGCGGATTCGACGTCGCACACGATAATTTCGGCGCCCGCGCAAACTTCGTACAGCCCTTTGAGGCGGCGGAAGAGCGCGTCGCGAGAGACGGCGTCTTTATACAAAAGCACGTCGTCCTTGGGCGAAAGATAGGCGCACCTTTTACCCGAAAGGGTTTTAAGACTTTCAAAGGCCTTTTCTGCGGCGATGTGGTCGGGCGCGATATACAAAACGACGCCATCGAACAAACCGGCTGTTAGGTATTTTTGACTGTCGGAAAGACCGAAAACCGCCGTCGGAGTACCGAGGCGGACGTCGTTTTGCAGGGCGGGATAATCGCCCGATAGATTGTCGCAGGTGAAGAAGTTTTTATTCATTAAAATTTTTTAGCTTGTGGGGCGGGCGACAGCACGCTTTATAAAGTTTATGCCGATCTTAAAATTTATTTATGCAGACGCAATATCTGTGCCTGCGCCGTGCTCAGCCGTTGAATTTTGTCATTACGTTTTCGCACTTTTCGCCCTTTATGAGCGCGAGAGCCGCATCCGCCGCCCTGCCGCAGGCGGAGATGAAAAGTTCGTAATCTTCGGGGCGGACGTTTGATAAGACGTAATTGATTATGGGCACGCTGACTTCGGGGTCACGTATGCCTATGCGTATGCGCACAAACTCGGACGAGCCGATTTCGGCTATCACCGAGCGCATGCCGTTGTGCGTGCCCGCGCTGCCCGAGGGGCGTATGCGGACGTGACCCTTTGGAATGTCGTAATCGTCGTAGATGACCACGAGGTCGGCGGGGGTAGCCTTATGTTTGGCGAGCAGCTGCTTTACCGCCCTGCCCGAACAGTTCATATAAGTCAAAGGGCGGGCGATAATTACCTTTTCGCCGCCGACGTACGTTTCGGCGCACAGTGCCTCGCACTCGCGCTTTTTAAACTTTGCGCCGAGGTTGTTTGCGAGGTCGCCCGCCGCCATCCAGCCCATATTGTGAAATGTTTTGGCGTATTTTTCTTCGGGATTGCCCAAACCCACTATAATCTTCATATTTTTAAACTTTAACCGTATGCGTTAAACGCGCTTTTATTCAAAAACAAAGCCACAGCCGCGCTGTGGCTCTTTGTTTTATGTAAAAATCAGTCGTAAAGCTTGGAGATAGGTCTGTCCATATACACATTCTCGATCGCCGCGGCAAAAATGTTTGCGGTGGAAATCATTTTGAATGTGGGCAGCATCTTTTCTTCGGGAATGTTGATGGTGTCGAGCATTGCAAGCTCGGTTATGGGCGAAGAGGCGAGCCTTTCGACCGCGGGGCCCGACAGAACGCCGTGCGAGCAGCAGGCGTAAATTTCCTTTGCGCCCGCCTCCTTCAACGCCTTTGCGCCCTGGACTATGGTGCCGGCGGTGTCTATCATATCGTCGACCATAAGGCACTTTTTGTCCTTTACGTCGCCGATTATATTCATGACCTCCATGACGTTAGCCTTGGGGCGGCGCTTGTCGATGATCGCCATTTTTGCGTCCATGCGGGCGGCGACTTTGCGCGCCCTGCCGACCGAACCTATATCTGGGGAGACGACGACGAAATTTTCGTCGACCTTGGGTTTGAAATAATTATAGAGCGTCGGGCCGCCCACGAGGTTGTCGAGGGGGATATCGAAAAAGCCCTGTATCTGGAGGCAATGCAAATCCATGGTGAGAACCCTGTCCGCACCTGCGGAAGTTAAAAGATTTGCAACAAGTTTGGCGGTTATGGGCTCGCGCGAGCGCGCCTTTCTGTCCTGGCGGGCATAACCGAAATAGGGAATGACGGCGGTTATTCTGCCTGCCGAAGCCCTTTTTGCCGCGTCTATCATGATGAGCAGTTCCATAAGGTTGGTGTTTACGGGGTCGGACGTGGACTGAATGAGAAAGACGTCCTTGCCACGGATGGATTCGTCGTAGCGGACATAAATTTCGCCGTCGGAAAAGTGGGTTAATTCCATTTCACCGAGGGTGGTGTTGAGTTTTGCCGCTATTTTTTCGGCGAGGGGACGGTTGGAATTGCCCGAAAAGAGTTTGATTTCGCTGCCGTGATTTATCATTGAGTGTTATGCCTCCATGGATTTTTCATTTGGGCGCCCGCTTTGCCGCGGGGGCGATAATGTTGCAGTGTAATATTTTTGTGATTTAATTGTATAATTTATGCCACGCAAAGTCAACACGAATGGGCGGCTTTTTTTAATATAAAATCAGATTGTGAAAATTTTTCAATCACATCTTGCGACTGTAACAAACGCAGGCGGGCGGCGCATGGAGAAACGACAGGGAAAACCGCATAGCCTTATCTGGCTTCGTCGTCCCCAGTCTGCTTTTTTGCCTTTTCGCGGGCGCGCATGGACGAGAAAAAGTCCGAAAGTATTGCGCGACACTCCTCCTCCATCACCCCGCCTTCAACATCTATTTTGTGGTTTAAAAGGTTGGCGCCGGCGATTTGGTTTGTCAGCGAGCGGCCCTTGTCCTCATAGGCGCCGAAATATATTTTTTTGATGCGCGCATTGAGCGCCGCGCCCATGCACATGGGGCAGGGCTCTAAGGTTACGTACAGTTCGCACTCGGGAATGCGCCAGCTTTTGAGCTTTTTGCAAGCCTTTTCAATGGCTTCGATCTCCGCGTGGGCGGTCGCCATCTGCCTGCGCGTGCGGCGGTTGTGACCGCGCGCGATCACCTTGCCGTCGAGGACGACGACCGCGCCTATGGGTACTTCGCCCTCCTCGTATGCCTTCTGCGCGCATTTCAACGCGCTTTTCATAAATTTATTTTTCATAATTTTTCGTAAAGTATTGCAGGGCGCCGTAACATTCGCTTATGCGGCGCACGCTCTTTATGGGGTGGATGAGGCTGTCTGCGCCGCACTCTATGGTGTAGGCGGGAATGCCCAGCTTTTGTATGCACCAGTCCTTGTAGCCGCCCGCGCTGCCCTTTATGGTTTTTACCTTATACCCCGTGGCTTCGGACAAGATTTGCGCGCCGCGCTCATCGCCCTTTCCGTCAAATTCCCAATAAATTTCGCCGCCCTTTGTGTGGAAACTGAACGTTACATATGGCTTTATTTTAAGCGTAAAGCGCGCGAGGGCGGAGCTTTCGCTCTCCGAAAAGGGGCTGTCGCCTATGCAGTTTTCGCCGCCGCGGGCGGTGGTGTTTAGCCTTCCGCTGCCCCAATCCGCATCGAAATTGACGTTTAAATCGACGCCGCGGGCGTTAGCCTTCCACATGGGGTACTTTGTCTGGCTGATGACGGCGCCGTCGGGATTGACGAGGGGTATTATCCAGCCGCCCTGCTTTGTGGGGCGCTTTATGTGGCGCAGGGCGAGGCGGGCGGTTATCCACTCCCTACCGTGTATGGCGTAGGTTGAGATGTACTGCCTGCCGCAGGGGCTGCCGACGTGAAAGGCGTAAATTGCCCTGCCCTGAAAGGAATAGCCTATTATGCACTTGCGCGATTTATAGCCCGCGTAAAAGCGGGAGACGATATCGTATATCACGCAATATTATATTAACCGCGCTATTTGTGATATTCCCCGCCGCCGTTTATCATGAACGCGCGGTAAATCTGTTCGCACAAAATGACGCGCATGAGCTGGTGGGGGAAAGTCATGTCCGAAAATGAAAGTTTAAGGTTCGCCGCCTCTTTTACGGCGGGCGAAAGCCCCTCGGACGAGCCGATTACGAAGGTTATTTTTTCGCCGCGGTCGCACAGTTTTTTCATCTCCGCCGCGAGCGCTGTGCTTGAAAGTTTTTTGCCCTCTATGCACAGCGCGATTATGCAGCCCTGTGCGCGCCTTAAAATAGCCTGCCCCTCCTCCTGCAAATTTTTGCCCTCGGGAAGTTCGGTTATTTCAATGGAACAGAAGCGCGAAAGGCGCTTTGCATATTCGGCTACCGCGGCGCGGTAAAAATCTTCCTTGATTTTGCCGACGCAGATTATGTTGACCTTTATCATGCTGCCGCCGCCCCGAAGCCCTGCAAAAGCGAGAGCAGCCAGACGAGCGCCATTACGGCGATGCCGACGCCCGCCCAGGCAAAGAAACTTTTTACCTGACCGCTTTCGCCGCGCTTAAATTTATTTTTATCGAGAATGAGCCACACCAACGAGCCCGCGAGCGCGAGAGCGGCGAGCACGGTTATGAGCACCGACGCCCACGGCGGCGCGGCGAGATTGCCCGAGCCGTCGACGAGGGACAGACCGTTCAATATAATAATCGTGCCGTTGTTTAAAAAATGCGCGATGACAGGCGGCAATATGCTGCCCGAGCGCACGGCGAGCAGCGCGAATATGCAGCCGCAGATAAACTGGTAGACAGTCTGTTCGGGCGAGCCGTGGAAGAGCGCAAAGACAAAGCCCGTGAGGAATATCGCGTTTACTTCGCCCGCGCCGCCCGCGAGGTTGCCGAGCATTGCGCCGCGGAACAGGCACTCCTCAGCCACGGCGGGAATGACGGCGACGACTATGAGCGCGCCGAGCATGCCCCAGCCTTCGAGCGAGGGAATTGTGCCACCCGAAGGCGTGTAGCCGAGCAATTGAAGAACGTACACCGTAAAATTATTGACGTATGAAAGGCAGAAGAGCAGCCCGAACGCCGCGAGAACGGCGATTAAAACATATTTTGGCTTGCACGAAAGGCAAAGCGCGGGGCGCAGGGGCGAATTGAACACCTTGGGGCAGAGCGCCATTGTTGCGGCAATGGCTATCGGCGAGGCGAGGTAAAGAAGATAAGCCGCGCCGTCGCCCGACAAATCCGCGCCCTGTATTATATATGATATGACGAGGCTTGCGACGATGTAAATGCACACCGCGGCGCTGTAAATGGCGCCGCCCTTTGCACCGCAAGACTTTTGACCGAATAACTGGCTCATGAGTGCATTATACATTAATTTTGGGTTTTAGTAAATTATTTGATTTACTTTTGATAAAAAATGTACTAAAATTCTGCCTATGAGGAAGATCGACACCAAAGAGATTGAAGAGTTAATTTATAAAATGGCGCTGGACGCGGGCGTCAGCCTTACCGACAGCTGCAAAAAGGCGCTCTATGCCGCGCGCGATGGCGAGACCGAGGGCGCGGCGAAGTTCGCCCTTGGCGCGCTGTGCGACAACTTTGAGCTTGCCGAAAGCAAGAAAATGCCCGTATGCCAGGACACGGGCATGGCGGTCGTCATGATGGAGATAGGTCAGGAGGTATTCCTTGAAGGCGCGCCCCTCGCCGAGGCGGTCAATTCCGCCGTGCGCAGGGCTTATGCCGACGGATATTTCAGAAAGTCGGTATGCGACCCCATTACCCGCAAAAACACGGGAGACAACACGCCCGCCGTCATCCACACCGACATCGTGACGGGCGACAAGATAAATATTACTTATATCCCCAAGGGATTCGGCAGTGAAAACATGAGCCGCGTTTACATGCTTAAACCCGCGCAGGGCGTTGAGGGCATTGTCGATGCGATAGTCGAAACAGTAAAAATCGCCGGCTCCCGCCCCTGCCCTCCCGTCATCGTCGGCGTTGGGATTGGCGGCAGTTTTGACACCTGCACTCTCCTTGCAAAGAGGGCGCTGGCGCGCGACCTCGGCACGCGCAACCAACGCGACGACGTTGCCGACATAGAAAAAAGGGCGCTTGACAAAATAAACGCGCTCGGCATAGGCTGCCAGGGCTTTCACGGAAAAATTACCGCCCTCGGCGTAAACTGCGAATGGGCGCCCACACACATTGCGGGGCTGCCCGTGGCAATCAACATTCAGTGCCACTGTATGCGCTGCCGCAAGGAGGTGCTTTGATGAAAAAGCTGACACTGCCGCTTACAAGTAAGGAAGTTAAGGAATTGCACTCGGGCGACAGCGTGCTGTTGAGCGGGATTATACTTACCGCGCGCGACTGCGCGCACAGGCGCATTAAAGAGATTATGGAAAGGGGCGAAAAACTGCCTTTTGAAATTGAAGGAGCCTACATCTATTACGCGGGGCCCTGCCCCGCAAAGCCGGGAATGGCTTCGGGCAGCTGCGGTCCCACCACCTCCGCCAGGATGGACAGCTTTGCCCCCGCCCTTTTAGACGCGGGTCTGGGCGGAATGATTGGCAAGGGCGAGATGAGTAAGGAAGTTCGCGAAGCCGTTGTACGCAACTGCAAAGTTTATTTTGCGGCGATAGGCGGCGCGGGGGCGCTGTATGCCGAGGCTATAAAAAAGAGCGAGTGCATAGCTTTCCCCGACCTTTTATCCGAAGCCGTTTACAGGCTGGAAGTTGAAAACTTCCCCGCCGTCGTCGCATTCGATTGCTATGGTCAGTCGATTTACGACTAATTAACGCAATTTGTTTTTTGCACGTCGAAAATTGAGTTGACAAGAAAATTTTAAATTTGTATAATTGTTTCAACGGCTGTGACCGGGACAGACGCACCAGTGCGCTTTTAAAAGAGAGGCAAACCCACGGGCTGAAAGGTTGTCGTAAAAGGGCGGTGCGGTATTCCCCCGCGAGCCGGGCGCGCGAAATGAAAAGAGTAGCCCGCCCCGTTGACCGCGCGTAAGTCGGAAAATAAGGTTGTAAGGATTGCCTTACAACGAAATCGGGTGGTACCGAGTAAGTTTTATAAAACTTCCTCCCCGTGTCGTAAAGACGCGGGGATTTTTTTATGCGCGAAAAATGCGCGGAATTTTAAGAGGTTTTTATGATTGAAGAAAGAATTGAAGAACTCAAAAAAAAGATCGACGAAGTGACCAAGGACATAAAAAGCAGCAAGACGCTTGCAGAGCTTAAACTTGCGTTTTTCGGAAAACAGGGCGAAATTTCCGAACTCATGAAGGGTATGCGCGACGTACCCAAGGAAAAGCGCCCCGAGGTAGGCAAGATTATAAATGCCCTGCGCGACTGGGCGAATGAGAAGTTTGACGCCCTTGAAGAAAACGTTAAAAAGATTGAGCTTGAAGAGCTTTACAAAACCGAAAAGATAGACGTGACCCTGCCCGGGCGCAAGATGCCCGCGGGAGCCTATCACCCCAACACGCTGGTTATACGCGAGCTTGTGGACATATTCTCCGGCATGGGGTTCGAGGTGTTTGAAGGCCCCGAAATTGAAAACGATTACTACAACTTTACGGCGCTCAACACCCCCAAAGACCATCCCGCCCGCGACATGCAGGACACCTTTTATATAACCGACGAGCTGCTGCTGCGCACGCAGACTTCGGCGGGACAGATAAGGGTAATGGAAAACAAGAAGCCGCCCATCAAGATACTTTCGCCCGGAAAGGTTTACCGCAGCGACGACGACGCTACCCATTCGCCCATGTTCGGACAGATGGAAGGGCTTGTCGTCGACAAGGGCATTACTCTTTGCGACCTTAAAGGCATGCTCGACGAATTTGCGAGAAAAATTTTCGGGAGCGGCGTTAAAACCCGCCTCCGCCCCTCCTACTTTCCCTTCACCGAACCTTCGGTTGAGGTTGACGTCAGCTGCTTTGAGTGCGGCGGCAAGGGATGCAGGCTGTGCAAGGGCACGGGCTGGATTGAAGTTTTAGGCGCGGGCATGGTAAACAGGCGCGTTCTGGAAGGCTGCGGAATTGACCCCGACGAATATACGGGCTTTGCCTTCGGCATGGGCATTGAGAGGATTGCCATGCTAAAATACGGCATAAACAACATGAAGATGCTGTTCGAGGGCGACGTGAGATTTTTGAAACAGTTCAAGGACTGAGGAGAGTGACGAGATGAAAGCACCTTTAAGCTGGTTGAAAGATTATGTTGACATAGACGTTTGCGCCGAGGAGTTGCAGAAAAAACTTTTCGGCTGCGGCTTTGAAGTTGAAGAGCTTATAGATATAGGAAAGGACATTTCGGGCGTTGTAGTGGGCGAAGTTACCGAATGCCAACCCGTTGAGGGCACCCATCTGCACGTGTGCAAGGTTGACTGCGGGCAGCACGGCGTTTTGCAGATTTGCTGCGGCGCCGACAACGTAGCCGTCGGCATTAAGGCGCCCGTAGCCCTTATCGGCGCAACCGTTTACGCCACCGCCAAGGACCACGTGACGGTTGAGGGCGTTATGACCATTAAAAAGGGCAAGCTGCGCGGCATAGAATCGTACGGAATGCTGTGTTCGGGCGCAGAGCTGGGCGTCAGCGGCGACATGTACGAGGGCGCGGACTACAACGGCTTGCTCCTCCTCCCCGCCTCCTGCAAGAACGGCGAGGACGTAAAGCCCATACTGGGGCTGGACGATTACATCTTCGATATAGGCGTAACCGCCAACCGCCCCGACTGCCAGAGCATTTTAGGCATCGCGCGCGAGGTCGCCGCCGTATTGGGCAAGCCTTTGAAACACCCCGACTGCACGTATACGACGGTACATTCGGACGACGGCATTAAAGTTACCGATCTTGCGCCCGACCTCTGCCCGAGGTATATCGCGCACTACGTAAAGGACATTAAAATTGCGCCCTCGCCCATGTGGATGAGAAAGCGCCTTGCACTGTGCGGGCTGCGCTCGATAAACAACGTGGTGGACATTACAAACTTTGTGCTGCTTGAAATGGGACAGCCCATGCACGCATTCGACCTTTCGACCCTTTCGGGCAGGGAAATCGTCGTGCGCCGCGCCAAAGAGGGCGAAGAGATTACCACCCTCGACGACAAGACGTTCAAGCTCACCCCCGAAAACCTTGTTATCTGCGACGGCGACAAGCCCGCCGCGCTCGCGGGGATTATGGGCGGACTCAACAGCGAGATTGAGGACACGACGCGCGAACTGCTGTTTGAAGCGGCTAAATTTGCGCGCGACAGCGTAAGAAAGACTTCGCGCGCTTTGGGTCAGCACTCCGACTCCTCCGCTATGTTTGAAAAGGGCGTAAACGAGTACACGACCGAGCTCGCCATGAACAGGGCGCTCAACCTTATTCAGGCCCTCGGCTGCGGCACGATAACCGACGTCCACTGCGACGTCAAAACGCCCTATTCGCACGACGGCGCCAAGACCATGACGGTAAGCATAGACAAAATCAATGCGCTGCTCGGCATAACCGTGCCCGCAGAGGCAATGCGCGACATTCTTGCAAAGCTCGGCTTCGGCGTAAAAATCGACGGCGACGACATGACCCTAAGCGTGCCCGCCTACCGCGAGGACATAGATGGCTACCCCGACATCGCCGAAGAGGTCATAAGAATGTACGGCTACGAGCACATTCACGGCACGTTCATGCCCACAGCCCAGGTGACAAACGGCGGCTTCAACGACGAGCAGAAAGCCGAATATGAGCTCAAAAAGACGCTGGTAGAGCAGGCTATGTACGAAATTTCGACATATTCGTTCTATTCCGAAAAGGATTTAGACCTGTTGAGAATACCTGCGGACGCGCCCGAGAGAAAGTTTATAAAGATAAAGAACCCCATTGGCGAAGACCTTTCGGTCATGCGCACGACTCTCGCCCCCTCTATGCTGCACACGATAGTGCGCAACCTGCGCCGCGGCAATATGGAGGGCAGGCTGTTCGAGATTGCAAAAGTTTACATTCCCAGGCAGCTGCCCCTCAAAGACTTCCCCGAGGAGCGCAAAAGGCTGTGCATGGGCATGTTCGGTATGTGCGACTTTTACGACCTTAAAGGCGCTGTAGAAGCCGTTGCCGACAGCCTGCGCGCGCAGTTTGAATACGTGCCCTCCACCCGCCCCTTCCTTCACCCCGGCGTGTGCGCCGACATTGTGTGCGGCGGCAAAGTTTTGGGTTATGTCGGCAGGCTCGACCCCGCAATAGCCGACGAACTGGCTTTGGAAAGAAAGGTTTTCCTTGCCGAACTCGACTATGACGCGCTGATGAGCTGCGCGCAGCCATTCAAGTATACCCCCCTGCCCAAGTTCCCCGAAGTGACGCGCGACCTTGCGCTGGTCGCCGACATGGACGTGACCTGCGGCGCCATCGAAAAGGCAATACGCGCTGCCTGCAAATACGTGACGGGCGTTGAACTTTTTGACATTTACGTGGGCGAACAGGTGGGCGCAAACAAAAAGAGCATGGCATTCCGCGTGACCTTTACGCCCGCGGAGGAAGCCATCACCCCCGAAAAATGCGACGGATATGTTAAAAAGATTTTGAACAACCTTTCGCACAACATGGGTATAGCGCTGAGATAATAAAGGCGCAACAACTTAAAATGCCGTATTAAAAAAACGCTTTTATAAATATTGCGCGGCGAAGGCTCAAAAAGCCTTCGCCGCGCTTTATTATTGCTTTACTGATAGATTTCTCCATGCGTGCGGCTACGCCGCACTTA
>DVHK01000013.1 GCA_018712135.1 Candidatus Coproplasma avicola
TTGTCGGCGGGCGGCGCGCATATATGCGCGCCGCCCGCCGACAATGATGCCGTTTTTTATTTAAGCCAAACCCTTTCTTATTTTAGCCGCCGCCTTGGCGCGGAGTTCAGAATCGAGTATGCGCTTGCGTATGCGTATGTTTTTGGGCGTAACTTCCAGCAGTTCGTCGTCGCCGATAAATTCGAGGCACTCCTCCAAACTCATCTTTTTAGGAGTTATGAGCCTCAACGCTTCGTCGGAGCTGGACGAACGGGTGTTTGTGAGGTGCTTGGTTTTGCAGACGTTGACATTGATGTCTTCGTTTTTGGGGCTTTCGCCTATGACCATGCCCTCGTATACGGGCGTTCCCGGCCCTATGAAGAGGGTGCCGCGCCCCTGAGCGTTGTAAAGCCCGTAAGTTACGGCTTCGCCCGTTTCAAACGCGACGAGCGAGCCGGTTGAACGGCGCACCAGATCACCCTTGTAGGGCTGATATTCAAAGAACACGCTGTTCATTACGCCCTCGCCCTTGGTCGAGGTGAGGAATTCTGACTTGTAGCCGAAGAGTCCCCTGGCGGGAATTAAAAATTCGAGGCGGGTGCGCGAACCGATGGCGGACATGTGCAGAAGTTCGCCCTTGCGGTTGCCCATAGACTGGAACACGGCGCCCGTCGAATCGTCGGGCACGTCGATTATCAGCCTTTCGACGGGTTCATACTTCTGACCGTCGATATATTTATACATTACGCGGGGGGTCGAAACCTGAAATTCATAGCCCTCGCGGCGCATGTTTTCGATGAGTATGGAAAGGTGCATTTCGCCCCTGCCGCACACGCGGTAGCTGTCGGCAGAGTCGGTTTCCTCTACGCGCAGCGACACGTCGCGCAGCAGTTCGCGGAACAGCCTGTCGCGCAGGTGCCTTGTGGTGACCCACTTGCCGTCCTTGCCCGCGAAGGGCGAATCGTTGACGGAGAAGGTCATCTCGACCGTAGGTTCGGTTATCTTTACGAACTTGTGCGGTTCGACGTTTTCGGGCGAGCAGACGGTGTCGCCTATGTTAATTTTTTCAAGACCCGAGAAGCAGACGATGTCGCCCGCCATGGCGCTTTGGCAATTTACGCGGTTGAGCCCCTCTATCTGATAGAGATTGACGATTTTTCCCGGCTGGCGGAGCGTCTGGTTGTTGTAATTGGTTACGACGACCGACTGTCCCGCGTTGACCGTGCCGCGCTCAATCCTGCCTATGCCTATCCTGCCGACGTAATCGTTGTAGTCTATCGACGAGCAGAGAATTTGCGCGGGCCCTTCGGCGTCCACCTCCATGGGTTTGATGTGGTTTAAAATGGTGTCGAAAAGGGGCGTTAAATCCTTGCCGGGGGTGTTCAGATCGAGGGTTGCCGTGCCGTCGCGACCCGAGCACCAGACGACGGGCGACATGAGCTGGTCGTCCGAGGCGTCGAGTTCGAGGAGAAGTTCGAGTATTTCGTCCTGAACTTCGCTGAGGCGGGCGTCGGGGCGGTCGATTTTATTGACGACGATAATCAGGCGGTGACCCATTTCGAGGGCTTTTTGCACGACGAAACGGGTCTGGGGCATGGGGCCTTCGGCGGCGTCGACGAGGACGAGAACGCCGTTGACCATCATCATTACCCTTTCCACCTCGCCCGAGAAATCGGCGTGCCCCGGGGTGTCGACTATGTTTATCTTTACGCCGTTATAATGGACGGACGTGTTTTTTGCGAGTATGGTTATGCCCCTTTCGCGCTCCAAGGCGTTGGAGTCCATCACCCTTTCGTCCACAGCCTGGTTTTCGCGGAAGGTGTGGCTTTGTTTCAACATTGCGTCGACGAGGGTGGTTTTGCCGTGATCGACGTGGGCGATAATTGCTACATTTCTTAAATCGGTTCTAAGCATAAAAATTTCTCTGTACAACTAATGTGTTAATCGGAATGGTGAAATGCAAACTTCGTATGCGTGAAATAAATGCCTGCGGCATTTGTGAAATGCCGCCATATTCTTGTCCGCCTCTGCGCGTCGTGATTCCTCCACGTTGGTCGGAATGACAAGAATATTGTCGGCGTGAAATGCGCGGCGATGCCGCGCGTTGTGGTAAAAAATTATAAATAATAATCGTCTGCCTCAACGCAACATTTATGTTGCATTTCACGCGCCATCAGTTATGTTGGCTTATTTCAACAGGCATTTGGCGCATTTCACTCACGCAGTCAATTTCACACAAGGCACAGCCTTGCATTTCACCGCATAATTACAAACAGTGTTATTTTATAGCAAATGCTGAAATTTGGCAATAAAAAACGCGTTTATTTGTCGTAAAACTGGGTTTTTGTTTGGCGTTCAAACAATTTTAAAATTATTTGCATACACTGCTTTTTGCCGTCGCCGCCCTCGAAGGCGTGGGACAGAAAACAGGCTTCGTATACGGCGTTGGTTATGGGCAGGTCTATGTTGTACCTTTCGCCCAGTTCTTTCATAGCCTTGGCCGTCATGACGCCTTCGGCGAGCTTGTCGAAACGCACGCCCTGAGCCATGAGTTCGCCGTAGCGGCGGTTGTTGGAATAGGGCGAAAAGAGCGTAGTTTCGTAGTCGCCAAGGTGGGCGAGCCCGTAGGCAGAGTTGAAATCGCCGCCCATGGCTTTTATGAGCGAACCTACCTCAAACGCGCCGCGCGCCATCAAAGGCCCCTTTAAGCTGACGTAACCGCAGCCGTCGAGTATGCCCGCGACTATGCCGAGCACGTTTTTTGCCGCCGCGCCCACTTCGGTGCCGATGAGATCTTCGCCGTAATAAAATCGTATCAGATTGCTCTTGAACGAGTCGGCGAGGTATCTGGTGAGGTCGGGATTTGCGCTGTCGATGAGCATACAGTTGGGAATACCCTTTAAAAAGTCCTGAATGTGACCGGGGCCAACCCACACGGCGGTATTTTGCGGGTCTATGCCGCACTCTGCCGCGACTTCGGAAAGGCGCTTGCCCGTGCCCTCCTCTATTCCCTTCATGCACAACACGAAAATTTTGCCCGCAAGGTCAAACTTTGTTACTTCGGGCAAAAAGGAGCGCAGCGCCTGTGCGCTTATTGAAATTATGATAACCTGCGCGGACGAAACCGCGCTTTGAAGGTCGCTTGTGAGGTCTATCGATTTATCGAGCGTGATATATTCGTTTTTACCCTCGCGCTTCAACTGCTCAAAGGACTTTCTGCCCGCCTCCCCCCACAGTTTTACGCTGTTTTTGAGGACGGCGGCCTGATACCACGCAAGGAACGAGCCCCACCTGCCGCAACCGAGGACGGATACGTTCATAGAGATTTCCTTTCCGACAGGGCGCGCGAAAGCGTAACCTCGTCGGTGTATTCGAGTTCGCCGCCTATGGGTATGCCGTGCGCGAGGCGGGTGACGTTTACGCCCAGCGGCTTTAAAAGTTTTGCAATATACATGGCGGTTGCTTCGCCCTCCACGTCGGGGTTGGTAGCCATTATGACTTCCTTTACCGACCCGTCTATGCGGGCGAGCAGCTCTTTGATGCGTATGTCGTTGGGGCCTATGCCCTCCATGGGGTTGATTACGCCGTGCAACACGTGATATACGCCCTTATACTCGCGCAGTTTTTCCATAGCGACGACGTCGCGCGGGTCGCGCACGACGCAGATTACCGATTTGTCGCGCGTTTTGCAAATTTCGCACACGTCGCCTTCGGTAAAGTTGCCGCAGATTGAGCAGTAGCGCACCTTGTTTTTGCAATCTACTATGGCGCGCGCAAACTCTTCGGCTTCGGACTGCGACATGTTGACGACTTTATATGCGTACCTCTGCGCCGTTTTTTTGCCGACGCCGGGGAGTTTGGAAAACTCGTTTATGAGCTTTCCTATCGGTTCGATAAAAATTTCCATTTAAATCAAGCCGCCCAGACCGCCCATGTTGCCGAAGGGGCCCATTTTTTCTTCATAAACTTCGTCTGCCTTTTTATAGCCGTCGTTAATGGCCGCCATGATGAGGTCTTCGAGCATTTCTACGTCGTCCTCGTCGGTGAGATCGACCGTGCCCGAAAGATTTGAGCCGAATTCTATGCCGTTGATGATTTTTTTTGCGTTCATGTATACGACGACCGTTTCGTCGCCCTCGGCGCCGCCGCCCGAAGTTCCCACAACTTCCCAGTCGTCGAGCTGCTTGTCGACTTCCTGCATCTGCTCCTGCATCTTCTGCGCCTGCTTCATGATGTTCTGCATGTTTCCGCCCATGCCGCCTTTATAGCCTGCCATAATGGTTGATTCTCCTTGTTTGGTTGGTTTATTTGAATGTGAAATGCGGGCGCTGCCCGCGTGAAATGGTGCCGCCGCACCGTGAAATGCGCCATTTGCCGAATTAATAAACCCTGCCAAACCAATGGCGCGTGAAATGCAACCTGCGGTTGCGTTGAGGCAGACGGTTATTATAATAATTTTTACCGCAACGCGCGGCATCACCGCGCATTTCACAAACGCGAAGCGTTTATTTGACAGCGGCGGACGCCGCTATTTCACGCAGAGCCCCACTCTGCATTTCACTTTATATCTATATCTATTCCCTTGAAGTTTTCTTTAAGCCTTCTTTCGGCGCTCTCCCACTTGCTTTCGCCCCTGGGTTTCAAGCGCACTTCGTGTGAAAATACGCCGAGCTCGGAAAGCGCCTCGCGGATAAAGCGCGCATTCTCCTCGCGGTTGAGCGCTTTGAATACGGCTTCGGTATCGGTGACGAGGATGAGAGTGTCGCCTTCGAAAAAGTTTTCGAGATCCATGCACAGCGTGAAAAGCACGGCGTTGCGCCGAGTGGTGCGGAACAGCCTTAAAAGACTGCCGAACACCTTACCCTTCTGCTCGTCGGTGAGCGAACCGGCGTGCGCGGGAGCGGGGGCGTTTTCCCACAGCGTGGGCTGGCTGACCTCCGCCTTTGTATGTTCCGCCGACGGCTCCGACCGGGGTACGGGGTTGGGACGGGCGGTCGGCTTAGACGAAAACGGGTCGTCCCCCTCCATGTCCGAAAGCGCAGGCGCCTGCCTTGAAGCTTGCCGCGGCATGACACTCTGATGCGAAACATTGCCCGTCGTCTGCTTTGGCGCGGACGCCCCTTGCGGCGCATTTTTCTGCGGCGGTGCGGCGACATCGGAAGGGCTGAGTTTTTCGAGCGATACCTTTATCCCTTCTTCGAGCTTTTTTTCGAGCGCGGTTATGCGCGAAATCAAGCTGTCGATATTGTAATCGCTGTCGGGCAGCGAACACTTTAAAACTGCCGTTTCGAGCGTGATTGCGCCGTTGACGGCGTAGCGCATGTCGCTTTCGCACGCCGACAAAATTTCGGTTACGCGCAGAATTTTATGCCCGTCGGCGCGCTCTGCCGAGGAATAGAGAAGGGAAAATCTGTCGTCGGGCAGAGAGAGAATTTCGCGCGCGTTTTTGCACAGCTTTGCTATGGCAACGTTGTTAAGGAAAGTAAGCAAATCCTTACAAAGCGTACCCACTCCCTTGCCAGTAGAGAGCACCTCCTCCACGGCGGAGAGAGCGGCGGGCGCGTCGCCTTCAAACATGAAATTGACTATTTTTGCGACCGACGAGAAGTCTGCCGCGCCGAGCACGGCGTTTACATCGTCGTAAGTAAGTTTGCCGGGCGCGTACGAGGCGCACATGTCGGCTATTGACAGGCTGTCCCTTGCGCTGCCCGCGCCCGCGCGGGCTATGGCGGAGACCGCCTCGTTTTCGTACTTTATGCCCGATTTATCGAACACCCTTTTTATGAGAGCTTCCAAGTCCTCGCGCGGGATGAGTTTGAAATCGAAGCGCATACAGCGCGAAAGTATGGTTGCGGGTATCTTCTGGGGCTCGGTTGTGGCGAGGATGAACATTGCGTGCGCGGGAGGCTCTTCGAGCGTCTTTAACACGGCGTTGAACGCCGAGGGCGACAGCATGTGAACTTCGTCGATGATGTACACCTTTTTTCTGCCCGCGACGGGGGGATACTGAACCTTTTCGCGCAGGTCGCGCATTTCGTCGACACCGTTGTTGGAGGCAGCGTCGATTTCGACGATGTCCATATTTGCGCCCGAAGCAAGCGCCCTGCACGTGGGGCAGACGCCGCAGGGCGAACCGTCCTTAGGGTGTTCGCAGTTTACTGCGCGCGCGAAAATTTTGGCGAGCGTAGTTTTGCCCGTGCCGCGCGGCCCGCAGAAAAGATAGGCGTGACCTATTTTGTCGGCGTTGATCTGGTTTTTAAGTATTTTGACTATGTGCTCCTGCCTAACGACCTCGTCGAACGTGGTCGGGCGGAAAGTGCGGTAAAACGCCAGATAAGCCATTTCAGCCTCCCAGAAGTTTTTGAAGTTTATTTTTTGAACGCGAAATAGCGTTGTCTATGCTCTTATAATTTTTGCCGAGCGCGAGGCACATTTCGGACATGGTTGCACCGTCGACATACATCGACATCACCCTGTATTCAAAGGGCGACAGCGCGCGGCGCATGAGGTCGGAAAGCTCGTCGCGGCTTTCGGAATTTATGAGCTCGTCTTCGGGGCTGACCTCGGGCGATGCCATGCCCATAGCCTCGCCGTCGATGGGGAGCGAGCTGTTGAGCGCCATATTTTTAGCGCCCGACGAGCGGCGCACTTCGTCGGCAATGCGGTTTTTTATGCACGCGTAGGCGTAGGAAGGAAAATCGCCCCTTTCAAAGTTCTGCATGGCGGAATACAGCCCGCACATGCCCTCCTGAACGAGATCCTCGGTTTCGCCGCCCGAAAGAAAAAATCTGCGCGCCGTGCGCAGGACTATGGGCTTATACTTGTTGAGAAGCTGTTCGCAGGCGGCTTTGTCGCCGCCGCGGAAAAGGGCTATAAGCTCGTTATCGGTCATAAGCGGGTTTTAACCACCTCGTATGCGGCTATACCGAGCGCCACCGAGGCGTTCAAAGAGTTTACCTTGCCGCGCAGGGGAATAGACAGCGTGAAGTCGCACTTTTCGCGCGTCAGCTTTTTTACACCGCTGTCCTCGCCGCCGACGACGAGGGCGACGCTGCCCGAAAGGTCGGCTTTGTAGATATCCGTTCCGTCCGCCTCCAAGGCGTACAGCCAGTAGCCTGCTTTTTTGAGTTTTTCGATTGCGTTGCCCAGCGAGTTCACCTTTGCGACCTTTACGTGGTTTGCCGCGCCCGCCGAAATGCGGATTACCGCCTCGGTAACGCTCGCCGAGTTGTTGGAGGGTATGACGACGCCGTCGGCGCCCGCGCACTCCGCCACCCTTATTATCGAGCCGAGGTTGTGCACGTCCTCTATTCCGTCGCAGATAATTACAAAGCCCTTGCCCTGCTCCGCCGAAGAGATTATATCTTCGAGCGCGCAATATTTATAGTCGGTGGAAAAGGCTATGCAACCCTGGTGCCTGCCCGTTGCGCTGCGCTTGTCGAGCACCTTTTTATCGACAAACTGAACGCGCACGCCCGCCGCGCGCGCCTTGGCAAAAATTGCGTTGAGCGAACCCTGCGGGTTATTTTCCATCATTATTTTTTCGATAGTTGCGCCGCTCTTCAAAAGTTCCGAAACGGCGTTTCTGCCCTCTGTCTGCATAGTTATTCCCTTAAAAGCTCTTCAATCCTGTCCTCGCTGCCCGTCAGGTACAAAAAGCCCAGAACGGCCTCGAAACCCGTCGAGCGGTTGTATTCCGCAACGTCGGCATTTTTGCTCTTTGTCGCCTTTTTGGCGTTTCTGCCGCGCAGAAATATTTCGTGCTCCTCCTGCGTCAGCCGACCTTCGATCTTCGCGAGCAGATTGCTCTGCCCGTGGGCGGAGACGCGCGCGGACGACAGCTTTTGAAGCTCCGCCGCCCTGCGGTCGGCGGAGAGCACGAGCCCCGAGCGGACGTATAGCGAATATACCGCGTCGCCGACGAACGCAAGCGTTACGGGCGAAAGTTGTTTTGCCTGTTGCACGGACAGGATTTTGTCAGAGTTAAACATATATATGTTTAAATTATAGCACTTTTGCATAAAAAATGCAATCGTAAAGTAGTATATACCGTGAAAATGTTGATTGCAGGAAAGAAAACCATAGCACTCATTTTAGGCATAATAGTATGCGGCTCGATCGCGGGGATACGCGCGGGCGCGTTTGCAAAAACCGTGGCCTCGCCCGACATGCCGACGATTGTGATAGACGCCGGTCACGGCGGCATAGACGCGGGCGTTTACGGTGTGAACACTGACGTTAAGGAGAGCGACATAAACCTCGCCATAGCAAGGGAGCTGCGCGGCTGGTTTGTAAATGCGGGGTTCAACTGCGTGATGACCAGGAACAGCCAGTCGGGACTGTACGGGGACACCTCGAAGGGCTTTAAGAAGCGCGACATGCAGGAGCGAAAGCGCATAATCGAAGAGAACTCCGCCGACATGGTTATTTCAATTCACCAAAACACCTGCCCCCTGCCATCGCGGCGGGGAGGCTATGTGTTTTTTGACGAGAACAGCCAAGAGGGACGCGAGCTTGCGCTATCCGTACAGGAAGAACTCAACGCCCTGTGGGAAATGACAAACGAGGCGCTCGTCGGCGATTATTTTATGCTTAAATGCACGGAGGCGCCCTCGATACTCGTTGAGTGCGGTTTTTTATCCAACGGGGAGGACGAAAAACTTTTGACCGACGCCGACTACCGCAACAAAATTGCCTATGCCATTTTCAAGGGCGCGATAATGTACCTGTCTTAGAAAGCGGCGGTCGCGGCAGGGAAACTGCGGACGAAGAAAACGGCGGCGGTCGCCTTTTACTGCAAAGGAGCAAAGGCGGAAAGGTATGCCTTGCGGATTTCGGCGGGCATTTCGCCCGCAGGCATGTTTGCAACGGTGTTCTCGTCACCGTCGCGCAGGGCGTTTTCGTAGTACCAGCATTTATAATTTATCATGTCAAGCACGCGGTTCAGGCGGGAGATCTCATCCTCCACCGCGGCTTTGCGCTTTTTGAACATGTCGAGGCGCAGCGAATATGTGCTTTGCCCCTGCGCGCACCAGTCGAGGAACTGCTTTATGTCCCTTATTTCCATTCCCGATTTTTTTAAGCACTCGACGACGCGCAGCGTTTCGACCTCCTTTTGGGTGAAGCGGCGTATACCCGAATTGCGGGGAAGGTCGGGGAAGAATCCCTCCTTGTCGTAATAGCGCAGGGTTGAAACGGGCAAGCCGAACATCCTTGACACCTGTCCTATCGAATATGTCATAAAAATTTCTCCGAAAAATTTTGTAAAAAGCCTTGACTTAAAGTTAAGTTTAAGTTTTATAATTATTATAGACGGCGGAAAGAAAGCTGTCAAGCATCTGTACTAAAAATAATTTTTCGGAGATATCATATGGAACAGCTTAAACTTGAACAAAACTGGGACAAGACCTTTGATAGAAGCGATAAGGTTGAGCACCGCAAGGTGACCTTTACAAACCGCTACGGCATAACGCTCGCCGCAGACCTCTACAAGCCGCTGAACGCCGCGGGCAAGCTGCCCTCGATAGCCGTGTGCGGCCCCTTCGGCGCAGTAAAAGAGCAGGCTTCGGGACTGTATGCGCAGACGCTCGCCGAGCGCGGATTTTTAACCATAGCCTTCGACCCCTCGTTCACGGGCGAGAGCGGCGGTACACCCCGATATATGGCGTCGCCTGACATCAACACCGAGGACTTTCAGGCGGCGGTGGACTACCTTTCGACCTCGTCCGAGGTCGACCCCGAGGCGATAGGCATACTCGGCATATGCGGCTGGGGCGGCATGGCGCTGAACACAGCGGCGATCGACACGAGGATTAAAGCCACAGTTTCTTCGACCATGTACGACATGACAAGGGTAAACGCAAAGGGATATTTCGACGGCGAGGACAGCGAAGAGGCGCGCCACAATAAGAGGGTTGCACTCAACGCGCAGAGAACCAAGGATTATGCAGACGGCAGTTATGCGAGGGGCGGCGGCGTTGTAGACCCCCTGCCCGACGACGCGCCCTTTTTTGTAAAGGATTATCACGACTATTACAAGACAAAGCGCGGCTACCACCCCCGCTCGCTCAATTCAAACGACGGCTGGAACGTTACGGGCTGCATATCGTTTATGAACATGCCCATTCTTCGCTACTCCAACGAAATATGCAGCGCAGTTCTTATAATTCACGGCGAAAAGGCGCACAGCTGCTATTTTTCGCGCGACGCCTACGCCGACATGATGAAGGGCAACCCCTGCCCCGAAAATAAGGAGCTTTTAATAATCCCCGGCGCCGTGCACACCGACCTTTACGACAGGACGGACATAGTTCCCTTTGACAAGATTGAGAGCTTTTTTAAGCAGTATTTGAAGTGAAATGAGGCAGTATTTTTTAAGGGACAAACCCTTCCGTCACCCTTCGGGTGCCACCTCCCCTTGGCGGGGGAGGCTACAATGTTACTGAATTGTCAAACTAAGTGCAACACTTGGTT
>DVHK01000067.1 GCA_018712135.1 Candidatus Coproplasma avicola
CGCAGCCGACAGATGTCGGCTGCGCCGCGCGCTAAAATATAATTATTATTTGTCCTTATTTGTTTTGTCGCAGCGGGTATCGCAGTAGCCGCAGCTGCCGCAGCAGCTCTTGCCATTTATTTTGCGGCGTATCATAACGACTATCGCCGCAATGGCGCATGCGCCTATCACACAACAGATTACTATCGTGGGAACCATGTTGCCGCCGTACATCGCGAGCGAACCTATCTGATAGATCACAAAGGTCACCAGCCACGCCACGATAAGCTGGAACACCGCCGAACCTATCGTGAATGCCCAGCTGCCCGACTCCTTGTGTATGGTGGCTATCGCCGCCGCGCAGGGTATGTATAAAAGGCAGAAGGTCATGAGGCAGAATGCGTTGAGCGGGCCGAAGCCTATGCCTTCGAGGGCGGAGGCAAACGCCGCCATGCCCTCGGCAGAGCTCGTGTTGACTATGCCGAAGAGTATCGCGCAGCTCGAAACGACGACTTCCTTTGCTGAAATGCCTGCAATCAGCGCCACGGCTATCTGCCAGAATCCCAGCCCTATCGGTCCGAACGCGGGCGCGAGGAACTTGCCCACATAGGCTGCAAAGCTGTCGCCCATGTCCTCAACAAACCCGCCGGGGCCGAAGTACAAAAGCGCCCATATTATCATGGTGGCGACAAATATCGTCGTGCCGGCTTTTACAAGGTAATCTTTAACCTTCTCCCACACGTAAACGCCCACCGTGCGCGCGTCGGGCATCTTGTATTCGGGCAGCTCGATTAAAAGGTAATTCGCCTCTTTCTTCTTGTGGTCAATTGCGTGCATCGCCGCGCAGACGGCTATGGCTACGAGTATGCCTATAAGATACATTGAGTACGCCGCCACCATCGCATACGCGCCGAAGAACATCTCGGCGAACAGTATGTAAATGGTCAGCCTGGCGTTGCAGCTCATGAAGGGGGTGACGAGCATTACCTTGAAGCGGTCGCGCTTGATTTCGAGCGCGCGCGACGCCATTATCGCGGGTACCGTGCAGCCGAAGCCCAAAAGCATGGGTATGAACGCCCTGCCCGAAAGCCCCAGCCTGCTCATTATGCCCTCCATAACGTATGCGACCCTCGCCATATATCCGCTGTCTTCAAGGAAGGCGAGCGCAAGGAAGAGTATGAATATGTTGGGCAAAAAGGTTATTATCGTGCCCACGCCGCCGATTATGCCGTCGACGACGAGCGAATTGACGATCTCGTGCGCGCCTATCGAAACCAGCCAGTTTCCCACCGTGTCCGAAAGCCAGCCCAAACCCAGCTCGAACAGGCTCTTTATCCAGTCGCCCACAAAGAACGTCAAAAAGAATACCAGCGCCATTATGCCCAGGAACACGGGTATGCCCCATATCCTGTGCGTGAACACCTTGTCGAGCTTTTCGGTAAAGGCGTCGCTGCTCTCCTTATGCAGCATTACTTCGTCTATTATTTCGTCTATAAAGTCGTACTTTTCGTTGATGATGCGCGACTCATAGTTTTTGTCGAGCACGTCGGGCAGGTCTACGGGGTACTTCTCGCAGATTTCCTTGTCGTTTTCAAGAATCTTTATGGCGCACCAGCGCTTGTTGGTTATGCCGTCGTACTTGCTGTCGAGCTCGCGCATTATCGCGTCTATCTTGTCCTCTATCTCGTCCGAATACACCATGGCGTATTCGGAGTGGTGGTCGTGCGCGTGGCGGCTCGTCGTTTTGTGCTCGTGAATGAGCTTGTCGGGCGCGGTGCTGTCCTTGTGGTGTATGGCGGCGTGCAGCAGCGAATCCAGCCCCACGCGCTTGCGCGCCGAAACGGGTATAACGGGTATGCCCAGCATTTCGGGCAGGCGGTGTAGGTCTATCTCTATTCCTCGCTTGCGCACGATGTCCATCATGTTGAGGGCGAGCACCACGGGCTTGCCCAGTTCCAGAAGTTGCAACGTAAGGTATAAACTGCGCTCCAATGCCGAAGCGTCGGCGACGTTTATAACTACGTCTACCTCGTCGCTTAAAATAAACCGGCGCGAGACAGTCTCCTCCATGGTGTACGAAGTCAGGCTGTACGTGCCCGGCAGGTCTACAAGGTGAATCTTCTGGTTGTGGTCTTTGATGGCGCCTTCAACCTTTTCAACGGTCACGCCCGGCCAGTTCGCCACTTTAAGGTTGGCGCCCGTATATGCGTTGAACAGCGTCGTCTTGCCGCAGTTGGGGTTACCTATGAACCCTATCGTCAGTTCGTTATTGTCGTTCACAGGGCTCCACCTCGATGTTTTTTGTAATGTTGCAGCCGAGGGCGAAGCGCGTTCCGCGCAACTTTATAATAAGAATGCCCTTGCCCTTGCGGTTGAGCACGGTGACGGGCGTTTTGTCCGTCATGCCCAGCGCTTCCAGCCTCCTCTGCATCTCAAAGGGCAGGTCTATGTTTTCCACAACATAGTCGCCGCCCTTTTCAGCGTCGCATAATTTCATATAATTTCAACACTCCCGCGCCGCCCAAATGCGGCGCACATGGCGCGGCTTTTCCGCGCCGATATAATTTTATTACATATGCCCCGCTTCGGTCAAGTATTTTTTTGCCCGTGCGCCCGCCGCGGTTGACATATCGCGTAAAATGTTATATCCTTTTTTTGTAATTTTGCGAGGATAAGATGAAATTCGGCATAGATAAAAGTTTTGGGGTATTTGCACATTTTACGCCTCCCCTTTCGCGGGGACTGATTGCTCTTTCGCACGCCGTTCAGCGTTTCCGCCCCAAGTTTCCTTCTTCCGTCGGGTATAAAAGGGTGACGGCGGGCGGCTGTCCCGCCGTGCTTGTTTCGCCGAAGGGAGCGGAGGAAAATCTTCCCTGCCTTATATATTTCCACGGCGGCGGGTTTGTGTTCAGGGCGGGCGGTTACCACTTTGCAAACGCCGCGCAGTACTGCACGGGCGCGCGCTGTAAGGTGCTGTTCGTCGATTACCCGCTCGCGCCCAAGGCGAGCCTTTCGCGCATCGCGTCCGCCTGCCTTTCTGCGTACGGCGAGGTCATTGAAAGGGCGGAGGAGTGGGGCATAGACCTTTCGCGCATAGCCGTCGGCGGCGACTCGGCGGGCGGATTTCTTGCGGCGGACGTAATTCTTCGCGCCCGAGCCCGGAAACTGTCCCTGCCCTGCTTTGCCATGCTCATATATCCCGTCCTCGACAGGCGCATGGTCACGCCGTCCATGAAGGAGTTTACCGATACCCCCATGTGGAATGCGCGGCTCAACAAAAAAATGTGGACATATTGCCGCCCCGATTTCCCCTCCCCCGCGGAGGCGGAGGACGTAAGTTTCTTCCCGCCCGCGTACATCGAAACGGCGCAGTTCGACTGCCTTAAAGACGAGGGCGAAAATTTTGCCGCAAGGCTCAAAGAACAGGGGGTGAGCGTGCAGTATAATGCCACAAACGGCACAATGCACGGCTTCGACATTGCCCGCAAAAGTCCCATAACCCGTGCAGCCGTCGCCGCCCGCACGGTTGCTTTAAAGCGGGCTTTTTACCCTTCAAAATAAAATTGCCCCGCACATATGCGGCAGTTAATTGTTGTAAAGCGACGGTTAATTGTTATAAAATGGCTGGCGCCGCGGCATTTCAATGCCGCGGCGCTTTAAAATTTATTCAAAATGCAGTTTGTCTACGGGGTAATACTTTGCCAGTCCGCCCGCGGAAGTCTCGCGGTAGCTGTTCAAAAGGTCGCGCCCCGTGTTGTACATGGTTTTAACAATAAGATCAAAGCTTATCTTGCGCGAATCGGCGAGGAAATTCGCCAGCGACAGCGCGTTAATCGCCCTCATGGCGGCAACGGCGTTGCGCTCTATGCAGGGAATCTGCACAAGCCCCGCAATGGGGTCGCAGGTCAGCCCCAAGTGGTGCTCCATGGCAACTTCCGCCGCGTATTCAATCTGCCCCAGCCCCATTTCAAACAGCTCGCCCAGGGCGGCGGCCGCCATCGAGCAAGCCGAACCTATCTCTGCCTGGCAGCCGCACTCCGCGCCGCTTATCGAAGCGTTTGTCTTTATAATATTGCCTATCAGCCCGCCCGTGGCGAGTGCGCGCACAATCTGTTCGTCCGAAAACCCGCGCGTCTCCTGCATGTATTTCAAAACACTGGGCACCACGCCGCAGCTGCCGCACGTGGGGGCGGTAACTATTATCCCGCCCGAAGCGTTCTGCTCGCTTACGGCGAACGCGTAAGAGCATACCAGTCTGTTTTCTTTTGTCTGCGCAGATTCGTCTATGTGCCGCTGGTTGTAAAGCTGCTGCGCCCGCCTCTGCGTCCCCAGGCAGCCGGGCAGTACGCCCGTGGTCGTCAGTCCCTCGTGTATGGCGGTCTTCATCTGCTCCCATATTTTTTCCAGATAGCCGAATATTCCGTCGCCTTCGCACTGCTTTACGTATTGCCACAGCCTTATGTTGCGGTCTTTGCAGTATTGTGAAATTTCGTCAAAGGTGTTAAGGGGATAAACGTCGTTGTCGACGCCTGTGTTTGCGTCGGGCTCGCCCTCGATCTTAATGGTGCCGCCGCCCACGCTGTAAAAGCGCGTGCGGGCAATTTCTCTGTTTCCGCGCATGGCGACTATGTCAAGCGTGTTGGGGTGAACGGGGGTGGGGGTTTTATAGTCGAACACAACGTCGCACGCCGTCGGCGCAAACGTCTTTTTAAGGACTGCATCGGTGTTGTGTCCCTTGCCCGTCGAAGCCAGCGACCCATAAAGGGTGACAATAAATTTATTTGCGCTTTGCCAGCGCGATTTCATTATCTTTGCCGCCCTTTCGGGGCCCATAGTGTGCGAACTCGAAGGCCCGCGCCCTATTTTATAAAGCTCTTTAAGCGATTGCATAATGTCACCTCGCGTAATTTCCGAACTTTATTATACATTCCGCCGCCCGCGTTGTCAATAAGGCGCGTGTAAACGGTCTTAAAATTATTTTGATTGGTAATTTTTACAATTATTTATCGTATATTAATAAAAAGTATATTGACATATTAATTAATCTATGCAGACGGGCTGAATACAAACGGCGGCATGAATATAAATAAAACAGCGGCGGGGGACTGCATATTGCAGTCCCCCGCCGCGCGTAAAATTTTTTGTTGACAAAGGCGGTGCGCGGTTGTATATTTAATGTGTAACTTATATTGCGGCGCGGATATCGATTGCGCCGCGGGCAAAAAACGGAGCAAAATCATGCGCGAAAAAATTCTCGTCGTCGAGGACGACAACGACATCAACGACCTTCTCCGCCGCATACTATCGGGCGCGGGCTATGCCGTAACTTCGGCATATTCGGGCACGGAGGCGGTGCTGCTTTTAAAGGACAGCCTGCCCGACCTCGTCCTGTTAGATCTCATGCTCCCCGGGCTGACGGGGGCGGAGGTTCTCAAAAAGCTGCGCGGCGAGTTCGCCTGCGACATCCCCGCAATCATTCTTTCGGCAAAGGACGCCACGTCAGATAAGGTCGCCCTTTTAGACGTTGGCGCCGACGACTATATAACCAAACCCTTCGAGCCGGAGGAGGTGCTCGCCCGCATACGCGCGGCGCTGCGGCGGCGCGCGCCCTCGGCCCCGCGCGAACAAAAGCTTGAATACAAAAATATAGTCATGTATCCCGAGCTTCGCGCAGTCACCGTGTGCGGCAAAGAGCTTGCGCTCACCGCCATAGAATACGAGCTTTTGTATGCCTTTATGCTCAACCCCCAAAAGGTGTACTCGCGCGAAAAACTTTACGAGGACGTGTGGAAGGACGGCTATTACGGCACAGACCACACGGTCAACGTGCACGTCAGCAACCTGCGCAGAAAAATCAAGGAGCTTGACGGCGAAGAAGATTACATTCAGTCTGTCTACGGCATAGGCTTCCGCCTCGCCAAAAATTGACCCTTTCTTGACCTTTTTTTGAGGACTTATTGACCGTCCCTGCGCTATACTTTATGCGTAACAGGCGGTTGAACCGCAGTTCAAGGAGGTTAAAAAAATTGACAGATTGCGTAATACGTACGCGCGGCGCGGTTAAAACTTACGGCAGACTGAACGCCCTCGACGGCGTTTCGGTAAACGTCCGCCGCGGCGAAATTTACGGTCTAATCGGCGACAACGGCGCCGGTAAAACTACCCTTTTAAAGGCAATTGTGGGACACATATTCCTGAGCCAGGGCGAAGTCAGCGTGCTCGGCAGCGAAAATTCCCGCTCGCTCTCTTCCGCCCGCAGGCAGATCGGCGCCATGATAGAAAAGGTGGGGTGCTTCCCCAATCTCTCCGTCGAAAAGAATATGGAATACTGCCGCATATTGAAGGGCATACCCGACAGAAAAAAGACGGCTGAAATTCTTGAAGTCGTCGGGCTATCGCGCAAGGCAAAATCCAAGTGCAGCCAGCTTTCCATGGGCATGAAACAGCGCCTCGGGCTGGCGATAGCGCTCATAGGCGAGCCGCAGATTCTCATTCTCGACGAACCTATAAACGGGCTCGACCCCAGCGGCATACACGAATTCCGCGAACTTTTAAAGTCGCTCAATGCGCGCAAGAACATAACCATTCTTTTGTCCAGCCACATACTTTCGGAGCTGCAACAAACGGCAACGACTTTCGGCTTTCTTTCAAACGGCAAACTCATTGAAGAGGTCAGCGCCGAACAGCTCGCCGAAAAGTGCGCCGACTATATCGAAATTTCGGTGTCGGACGCGGAGGCGTACGCCGCGCTGCTCGACAAATATCTTTCGGACGAAAATTACATCGTCACGCCCTCCGGCAAGCTCCGCCTCGTTGCGCCCAAGCGCGCGCCCGAGGTGTACAGCCGCCTCGCCGCGCAAAGCGGCATTCTCGTCACGGGGTTAGAGCATCACAACCGCTCCCTCGAAGATTATTACATGCATTTAAAGGAGGGCGCGCATGCTTAACTATATCAAGAGCGAATTTTATCGCATTTTCCACAGCCTTTCAACCTACGTTACTTTGGGCATATTCGTGGGGTTAGCGCTACTCATCAACTGCGGACTGGCAATTTTCGCCGCCATAAATCCCGGCTGGGGCTACGGCAATACGTCCTTTTCCATGCAGTTTTTATTGCAGCTGCCCAGCCTGTATGTTTACGCGGCGGCGATACTCGTCTATATTTTGTACGAGGGGATAGGCAAGAACGGCAGTCTTAAAAACGCCGTGGCGTTCGGCGTCTCGCGCGAAAAGATAATGCTTTCGCAACTCATAGTCAGTCTTATATTCTGCCTCGGCATCATGCTGGTAACGCTCGGCGTTTACTTTGCAAGCGCCTATGCGCTGCTACGTCACGAGGGAATTTTTTCGTCGGCAGACGTAATGCAGCAGGCGCTCGCCGTGCTGCCCTCGGCGGTGGCGTCGCTCGTGCTCGCCGTGCTCTGCGTCGACCTCACCGACAGGGGCGTCATAGGAATTCTCATCTGGCTGGCGGTTTTTGTCCTCGTGCCCTACGTGTGCCAATGGATAGGCTATCAGGTCGATTTCTTTGCAAAGGCCGCTTCGTGGATGCCTATGAATTTCATGGATATGATGAACGCTACTGAGGCGTTCTGGCAGACCAAAGACGGCATAATCAAATGTCTTGTTTCGGGCGCGGCGGGCACGGCAATTTTTGCCCTCGCAGGCTGGCTCGTCCTCACAAGAAAAGAGATATAAATTGCATTGACCGCACTATATGTGCGGTTCTTTGCGTATGGGAGAAAATTTTATGGTGGTATTTATCGTTCTGTTTGCAATATCTGCGCTCGCGGCGGCATACTTCGCCGCGCGCTACTTTCTTCTGCGCTCGTCGCTCAATAAATGTACGGTCGAACTTCAAGAGATAAATGCCGACCTCACCCAAAACCACGTGTTGCGACTGCCCTCGCCCGAAAAGCCGCTCGGCGCGTTTATTGCCGCAGTCAACGACATGCTCGCCCGCATACGCGCCGAAAGGGTGAGCTATGCCGAGCGCGAGCGCGCATTCCGCTCGCAGATAGAGGCGATAAGCCACGACCTGCGCACGCCGCTCACCGTCATCGTCGGCTATATCCGCATCATGCAGACCGACGGGGCATTTTCGGATGAGTTGCTCGGGACTATCTTACGCAAGGCGCGCTCCATGCAAAAGCTAATTGCGGCGTTCTATGAATATTCGCGCGTCATTTCGGGCGATATCTCCCTTTCGCCCGCCGTGTTCGACGCGGGCAAACAGCTGCGCGAAACCTTTGCCGACAACTGCGTCGTGCTCGAAGACAAGGAGCTTGAAGTCGTGGCACACTTCGCCGAATATCCCATGCTCATCTACGCCGACCCCTCGGCGTTCGAGCGCATAGTCGTCAACCTTCTGCACAACGCCGCGCGGTATGCAAAGAACTTTTTTGAAATAAGCTTCTGCCAAAGCGGTGATAGCGCCGTAGCCCTGTTTAAAAACGACGCCCCCGACCTCGCTCCCGAGCAGGTCGGGCAGCTGTTCGAGCGGTTTTACACTGCCGACAATTCGCGAAGCGCGGGCGGCACGGGGCTGGGGCTGACCATCGCCAGAAACCTAGCCCAAAGCATGGGCGGCGACCTTCAAGCCGACCTTTCGGACGGCGTTTTGACTTTCACGCTTACATTCCCCGTCAAAAAAGTTTAAGGAGAGTTTTAAGTGAATATGTAAGGGCGGCGCCCGCTTCAAGCGGGC
>DVHK01000068.1 GCA_018712135.1 Candidatus Coproplasma avicola
TTTGTTTACAGAGCTTTATGCTTTATATATTCGCGTTTTCAATCTTAAAAATAAACTCACCAAAAAATATTATAATTTTTCGGCTATCTTTTCGAGGAATTGGCGGGAGTTGAGCTTGTGCGTTTCGACCCCGTCGCGGTGGAACATGGGGATGAGGTCGCCCGTCATGTAGCCGCTTTCTATCGTGTCTATCGTGGCTTTTTCGAGCTTTTTGGCGAAGTCCACCAAGGGCTGATTGCCGTCCAGCTCGCCGCGCTTTGCAAGCGCGCCCGTCCACGCCCAGATTGTGGCGACCGAGTTTGTGGAGGTTTCCTCACCCTTCAAATGCCTGTAATAATGGCGGGTAACCGTGCCGTGGGCTGCCTCGTACTCGTACTTGCCGTCGGGAGAAACGAGAACCGAACTCATCATGCCCAGAGAACCGTAGGCGGTGGCGACCATGTCGCTCATAACGTCGCCGTCGTAATTTTTGCACGCCCACAGCATGCCGCCCTGACTGCGCATAACTCTTGCGACTACGTCGTCGATTAGCGTATAGAGGAAATATATGCCCGCTTCCTCGAATTTTGCAGAGTACTCGCTTGCATAAATCTCGTTGAAGATGTCCTTGAAGCGGTGGTCGTAAGTTTTGGAGATAGTATCCTTGGCGCCGAACCAGACGGGAATTTTTTGGTCGAGCGCGTAGTTGAAGCAGCTGCGCGCAAAGGATGCGATGGAGGCATCTAAGTTGTGCACGCCCTGAACTATGCCGTCGCCTTTGAAAGTGTGAATGGTCTGGCGGGAGACCTCCTTCCCCTCGCTGTCGCACACGACGATGTAAGCCGTGTCGCCGCCTTTAACCTTTGCCTCGACCGAATTATAGATGTCGCCGTAGGCGTGGCGGGCGAGCACTATGGGCTGAGTCCAACCGGGGACGTAGGGCGTTATACCCTTTACGAGAATGGGCGCGCGGAACACCGTGCCGTCGAGAATGCGGCGTATAGTGCCGTTGGGCGACTTCCACATCTTTTTGAGGTGATACTCCTCTACTCGCTGGGCGTTGGGGGTAATTGTTGCGCACTTTACCGCGACTCCCCATTTTTTTGTTGCCTCGGCAGAGGCGACGGTTACGGCGTCGTCGGTTTTGTCGCGCTCGGGCAGACCCAAATCGTAGTATTCCGTCTTTAAATCGACATAGGGCTCGATGAGCAGTTCCTTTATCCACTGCCAGAGAACGCGCGTCATTTCATCGCCGTCCATTTCTACAATGGGCGTCGTCATGCGGATTTTTTTCATTTATATCTCCTGAAAGTTCTTTTGCATTTATTGTACTAAAAATTACTTTATCTTGCAAGCGTTTGAAACAAAGTTGTTTATAATGCCCGTATTGACGAGCATCTTTGAGCCGATATTTTTGTCGTCCTCAACCGCCTGCGATATGAGCGAGGAGAGAATGTTTTCAAACTCCTTGAAGTTGCCTGAAAGAAGGTAATGCGAAAGCGAGCCCGGCACGGTGTTGATTTCGCTAAGATATACCTTTTCGCCCTCTATGATAAAGTCAAAGCGCACTATGCCGCGCATACACAGGGCGGAATAAACCTTTGCCGTGACGGAACGGATATATTCCTGCTGTTGCTGCGGGATATGCGCGGGGAAAACCCTTTTGCCGCTGTCCGAATATTTGTCGTCGTAGCTTAAAATATCGCCCCCGAAAACCTCTTCGCAGGGGGAAGTAACTATCTTTCCGTCTGCGAAATATGCGGCGCAGTTGATCTCCCTGCGGTCGGATATGTACCGCTCGACGAGCACGGCGGTATCGAGCGCGAAAGCCGCTTGAAGGGCATCGGTAAGCTGCGCCGTATTGTCCGCCTTTACAACGCCTATGCTCGAACCGAGGCGGGCGGGCTTTACCATCACGGGAAAATCCTTTACATCCGTTGCCCCGCCCGTATCCCTTAAATAAAGGTATTCGACGGTGGGAACGCCCAAGCCCTTCATGAGAATTTTTGTCAGATATTTGTCGATGAGCGCGGAACTTTCAAAAGCGCCAGCCGAGGCGAGCGGTATGGACATTGCAAGGCACAAACCGCTTATTCCCCCTCCCTCGCCCCAGCCGCCGTGGCAGCAGTTGAGCGCGCAGTATACGGGCAGGTATTTTTTTGGCTTGCCGCGCTTGGAAAGCACATATATGCCGCCCTTTGCAAAGCAGGCGCGGGGAGATAAAGGGATTTTACCGCCCGAATAATTTTTTATGTCGGCAAGGTTGTCGCCGCACAAAAAGTCGCCGCTCTGCGTTATGTATACGGGCAGAACGGCGCAGCCCGCCCTCTTTAACAGGTTGCACGCCATCGTGCCCGTTATTATTGAAATTTCGTTTTCGCCCGAAACGCCGCCGAAAAATACGGCAATATTTTTTGACAAAATAAAAAACACCTCCGCAAAATATAAGCTTGCTTTGGTGCTTTGATTTTTTATCTGTTTGTAACCGCGGACATCAGGCGTAAACATCTGGCAGGTCGTTTAAAAAGAGAACGGCGTCGCCCTTTTTTATTATGCCCTTGATCTCTTCTTCGGCGGCATACAGCGTGGGCACGGTGCGCAGTTTTTCTGGGTCGCCGCCCGCGGAGATGTACCCCTCTTTGACGTAACCGACGAGGGTGTCGCCGACGAGTATTATATTGTCGAACCCGACGAGTTTTGCGCCGAGGGCGGCGTTTTCCTCGCGGTCGAGAATGCCCAGCTCGACCAGCCCGGGCGTAACGACTATTTTGCTGCCGCCGAAGGTTTTTAACACTTCAAGCGCGGCTTCCGCCCCCTTTACGTTGGCGTTGTAGCCGTCGTCGATTATGTTGACGCCGTTGCTCTTTATGAGTTGCATGCGGTGTTCGACAAATTCGAGCGAGGCGATTGAGGCGCATATATCATCAAACGAAACGCCCATTTCGTAGGCGCACTGCGCGCAGAGCCCGATGTTGTTTGCAGCGTGGGCGCCGAGAAGTTTTGTGCGCACCCGCTTGCTTTCGCCGCCGAGGGTGAGCGTGAACGACGTGCCGTCGCAGTCGGGAACGACATCGGACACGCAGTCGCACTTTACCTTTACGCAGGGGTATGAAGCAAAATATTGGTAGCAATCTGCAGCGATCACCGCCTTGATTTTTGTGTTTTCGAGAATTTCACCCTTGCCCTTTATTATATTTTCGAGAGTGTAAAAACTTTCGAGGTGCTGGGGGCAGATGCCAGTTATCATTGAGTAGTCGGGCGGGCAGAGCGTGCAGAGCTCGGCGATGTCGCCGACGTGGCGCGCGCCCATTTCGGCTATGAACACGTCGTATTCGCCGAGGTCGGACTGATTTATGGTTTTTGCCACGCCGAGGGGCGTATTGTGCGAACGGGGCGTGGAAAGCACCCTGTACTTTGCCGTCAGCATGGCGGAAAGTATGGTCTTTGCGCTCGTTTTGCCGTAACTGCCCGTTATGCCCACGACCGTGAGGCGGGCTTGCTGCAACTTGCTTTTTGCCGTTTTTACAAATTTGGCGTTGCGGGGCACTTCGTAAATTTTTATGAGGGCGTTTGAAAGGCAGACCATCGGCAGAATGCACAGCGGCAAAATGGCGAGCGCGACATATTTGAGGTCAGAAAAGAGCGCGTTGCCCCAGGTGTAATCGGCAAAGTTGAGGAGCGTGACCAGAAGATAGGCGATTATTGCGTTTACAAGCCATACCGACGCCATGAGGCGGGCGAAACGGGGCGTGAGCGTTGCCGGACTGCGCAGGCTGAGGCGGGTATCGGCGACGACGAAGAGCACAAAGAAAATGAGGTACGCCGCAAGGCTTATGACCGCCGCCCAACTTCCCGCAAACGAAAAGCAGAGCGCGAGCACCGCAGAGAGAAGGGCGCAGCACAGCGCGAGCAACAGATGCCTACCGAGCGTCAAATTATATTTCTTTTTTGCCCATGTAAATAATTTTTGGTTGGAATACGTGCACGATTGCAAAATTCCCAGAAGCTTTGCCGACGACACGAGCATTGCGCACGCAAAAAACAGCGCGATAACAACGCACTCGATAGTTTTTTCAACCGATATAAAAATTCCCATTTTAATCCTCCGTAAGGAACGCCAGCGCCGCGGCGTTGAAAAGCTCGGGATAGCGACAAAAACAGAAGTGGTCGCCGCGCATTATAAAAAGTTTACTGTCGGCGATGAGTTTATTGAAGGTGCGCCCCTCTTCCTCAGCGGGGGTGACGGCGTCGTCCTCGCCATAGACGAGCAGCGTTTTGTTATGCAAGCGCAGGGCGCAGTTTGACAAATCTTCGTTTACGATTTTTTTATAGCTTTGGCGCATTACGGGCGAAAGGGCGCGATATTCGCGGCTGCCGAAATGCTTTTCGGCAAACGCGGGGGCGAACTTTTTTACCATGCGGTATGTCTTTACCCGCCGCATATATGCGCGCGAACGGGGTTTTACCAGCCCCGCCCCGCCGACTATTATGAGCCTGCCGGGAAAGCTTTCCTCGCTTAAAAGTTTGAGCGCCACGCGCGCGCCGAAGGAGTGCGCAATTACGTGCGCATCTTCTATGCCCGACGCAACAATAAATTGCTTTAACCAGCGGGCGTAATCGCCGACCGACCAAGCCTCCGTTATCGGGGCGGACGAGCCGAACCCCGGGAAATCGGGTGCGGTGACGGCAAAGCCGCACCCGCTGAAAAATTTTATCTGATAGTAAAAGCTTGTTTTGTGCGACATGTAGCCGTGCAGACAGAGCAGGTTTTTGCCCTGCCCCTCTTGCGTAAAGCTTACATATCTGCCGTTGAGAATTATTGTCTTTTACCTCGCAAAGGGTTATTTTTCAGCCGATAGTTTCATGACGAGGCAATCTTCGCCGTCCGAATAATAGCGCGTGCGGGCGTAGACGCCGCAAAAACCGCTCTTCAAATACATTAAAACGGCGGGCGTATTGGACACGCGCACTTCCAAAAATATTTCCTTTGCGCCCGCGGAAAAGGCGCAGCCCGTCAGCTTTTTTAAAATTTTTGTACCCACACCGCCCCTGCGGTAACGCTCGGCGACGAGGATATTTTCGATATCTGCCACATCGGCGGCGACAGTTATGCCGCCGTAACCTATTATTTCATCGCCGTCGACGGCGACAAAGCCGTGAAATGCGGAGTTTTCGTAACAGGACGCAAATGTGCGGTAGTTCCAACGGTCGGTGGAAAAACACTGTTCTTCGAGCGCGGAAAGGGCGAGGATATCTTCGAACTTCCACTCACGGATGAGCATCGCGCGCCTCCTCCGCCTGGCTTTTGCGCACGTACAGCGCGTGCATTCCGTCACCGCCCGTTTTATGGGCGAAGGCGACGGCGTTATAAAGGCAGTCGCCCGCATTCAGGCGGGTATAGTTTTTTAAAGGCAGCTCTTCAAAGCCGTATAAAGGCAAGCCTTCCCCCTCGACCTGCGCTCCCGAAAGATAGCAGGGCGGGATTTTTACCGAGCCGTCGGCATTGTAAGCGCAGAAATAGTAATTGCCGTGCATGGCGTCTATCGCCACGCCGAAAGGCACTTTACTGTTGACATTGTATGCGACGAGCCCGAAAGAGGTTACGCCCACCGACGGCGCGCCCGTGGCGAGGCAAAAGCCCTTTATGGTGGAGATGCCTATTCTTATGCCCGTAAACGACCCCGGCCCCGTAACGGCGGCAAAAAAATTACAGTCGCGCGGGGCGAGCCCGACTTCGCCGAGAGCTTTATCGATTTCGTCCATGAGTATAACCGAATGGCGCATGGCACATTCGTCCATATGACGGAGGCAGATTTTTTCGCCCTTTTTGGCGAGCACTGTGAGATATTTGGACGACGTGTCTACCGCGAGGAAATCAGCCATATATAATCTCCCTTGCGTTATCTGAAATTTTATTTATGACGACCTTTTTGCAGTTTTCGGGGAGGACGTCGGCGATGTTCTGCGCCCATTCGATGAGGCATATGCCGCCGGCATTGAAATAATCGCACAGCCCCAGAGCCTCCGCCTGGGCGCCCGAGGACAGACGATAACAGTCGTAATGATATAATTTGCCGTAGTAATCGTTCATGTATGCGTAAGTGGGCGAAGTAATGTCGTCGTCTATTCCCAGACCGAGCGCAACGCCCTGCGCGAACACCGTTTTGCCCGCACCCATGTCGCCTTCGAGCAGAACGACGTCGCCCGCTTTTAAACTTCTTGCATATTGGGCGGCAAACATGCGCGTCTGCTCCTCGCCCCTCGAAATATAAACTGCCATACACCTAAATTATACCGCGTTGCGCCCCTTTTTGCAATAATTTACGCGCACAATATTTTTTTATTTGACATACGGGGAAAACAGCGCCGGCCGTGTTCTTAACCATTGCGCACAAAGGCGGGCATAGCGGAAAACGCACAAAGGCGGGGCGCCGCATACGGCGCCCCGCCCATCGCAAGTTATGAATTGCAGGCGTGTGGATTATTTGACGGGCTTATATTCGTCGGCGAGGTCGGGATTGTCCTCCAAGTCGACTTTTATGAAGTCCAGCGCATTGTTATCGGTGTCGGAGGCATCTGTGCGCACGACAACGGTGTGCTTGTTTATGCCGACTATGGGCGAACCTTCTGCAAGTTCGGCATTTTCGTCGCTTTCATCCTCATCTACGCCGAGAGCGTCGACAGCTTGTCCCGAAGCATTTACGAGCTGTATGGAATACTGTTTGTTGTCGATTTCAAATCCGTATTTAATGTCGTACTCGCCTTCGGCAAAGGATATGAGGGGATTTTCGTTGCCAGTATCGGAGCCGATTATTATGTAATAACCACCCGCAGCAAGAGAACCGTTGAGCTCGATATCTGTCCACTCCCTTTCGCCGCCGTCACGCAGGGTTGAATAGCGCACCTTGTAGCCCGTGAGATCTACCGCGCTGTCGGTGGGGTTATATATGGAGATGAAGTCGTTTGAAGTCTGACCGTCGTCCTTGCCGCCGTTGCCGAACACCGACCAAATCAAAAGGTGATCGGCAGCTTCCACGGCGCTCGGTGTGAAGGTCTGATGCATTTCGTATATCTTGCGCTCGCTCTCCATGGCGTAAACTGCCACCGTGCCGCTGTTTTCGTTGGCGACGACGAGGAGGTTTGCCCCGATGGGAGAAATTGACGAAGGAATGAAGTCTATGCTTTCGGGAGCGACGTCGCCCAGCATTTCGCCGCTGTAATCGCGCGAATTTGCATAGGACGAAATGACTACGTTTTCGAGGTCGGTGATGTCAAACATCATTGCGCCGCCCTGGCGTTCGAGCGCGACAAAGGCATATACCTTACCGTCTATCGTCTGAACGTTGACGGCTTCGGGCTCGGGCCCCTTTCTGTCGCTGCGGCTGTCGAGGTCGATATCGTCGTTGCTGCAATTGAAGTAAGCCGAATAATTTTCATCGGAGGCGAGGAAACTTTCTATCATGTCGCCGCTGTCGAACACGAGCGACATGTCGGACGCGTCCCAGACGGAGAACGACCTGCCGCCGAGAATATAAGTCTGACCATCTTCGAGCCCGTCGAACTCGGAATTTTTGAGCGCTTCAAAGTCGTTTTCGCCGAGCACAACGTCTTGAACGCCGACAAATTCTTCCCATTCGCGGGCGTCGCCTTCGTTGGCGGATACTATGTAAGTTTTGCCGTCAGCGGTGTAAGTTGCAAGCCCGTCGGGCATGTACACGCCGTAGACGTCCTGCGTGGCAATTTCGATTTCGCCGTTGTCGAGCAAGTCGAGCCCGTTGCCTTCAACGCTGTGATCCTTGAAACCCAGACCATTGATGCTTTCAAACTGCATTGTCTTTAAATTGAGCGTTGCGATTGAATTGGCTTCCTGCAAGGAAACGTAGGCGTAATCTCCCGACGCCGCAATGTATTCGGGTTCGAGGTCGGCGGAGGGCGCGCTGCCCTTCTTTAAAATTACGCCGTCGGAGACGAGCTCATCGCGCGAGGAGTCGAAACTTTCAAAAGTTGCGGTAACTGCTTGGGGATTTTCCGCCGAGAGGTCTACCGCCGTCACGCTGCCCATGGGATCGACGGCGCCGCCTTCGTAGCCGTTGCGGGGCTCGCCCTCGTTGGCGGTGAGGGCTATGTCGCCCGCGAAAGTCACCATATCGGGCTGAACGCCCGCGGGATACGCGGCTTTAAAAGTGCCGTCGTAATTCAAAACCACTATTGCGCCGTTTGCCGAATAGTCGCTGTGCTGGACGGCTACGGCGATGAGGTCGAGGTTTGTATTGACCGCGACGCTCGTTATGTCGCCGACTTCAAAATTTTCTTCAAAGCTTTTGGGATTTTGAGCAACGAGGTTGTTGAAACTTATTCTGTCGGTATCTTCGGTAAGAACTGTCTGCAACTCGCCCTCGCTATACTCCGACAAGGTAACTATGTCTATCGTCTGGGTTTTACCGTTTACGAGATAAAGTTTTCCGTTGTCGCTGTTGTACTGCACAATTTCCGCCACGCCGCCTTCGGAATCGGAAAAGCCCGTGGAATACGCCGCAACTTTGTTCCAGAATATTTCGGACTGTTCGGGGGTATTGCCGCCGGAACCGCCGCCCGTATTATCGCCAGGATTGTCGTTGTCGCTGCCGCCCGTATTGTCGTTGTCGTCATCGGGGGTCTGAATGTGGCTGTCGTCATCGGATGTTGTGTTGCCGTCCGCGCACGCCGCGGTTGCCGTGAGTGTGAGCGCCGCTGCCGCCGCGATGAATGCGGCGAATACCTTACGGACTTGTCTTTTTTTCATTTTTGTACCTCTTAAATTTTTACTATAATAAGATTAGCACAAAAATGTAATAAACTTACGCAGTATAAAGTAATAAAATTGTAAATTCTTTTCATGTTGTAAATTTTTTTCATAAAAAAAGGAAGGCTGAATACCTTCCTTTTTTATGTGTGTTAAACTCAGTTTGCGTAATATGCGCAATTCCACAGCCAGAGCGAATCTTCGTAGGCGTCGTAATGATAACCGTTGAAGGTATGCATTTCAACCCAACCCTGACCGTCCATGAACAGGCTCTGCGAGTTGGCGAAATAAGTGAAGAACTGACGAAGCTCGGGCGTAACGGGATACATGCCGTCGGAGTTGACATATTCATAATAGCCATGCACATCCTCGTATCCGGCATAAGAATCGCCCGCCCTGCCTTGTGCCGCTCTGCCGCTCTGTCCGTTCACGAGCATTCGCCCGCCCGACGAGCTGAGCTTTTGCATGGCGAGTTCGTAACCCTGCAAAAGGAGCTGATAGTCGAGCCTTTCGCCCTCGGGCGTTGTCACAGTAAGCGCGTTATTGCCCGGATCCTCGACATCGATTATGGGCGTTCCATAAATGGGACATGCAGTAGATATATACGCGTAGAGAATAGGCCCGTTGGGCTGACCGCTTTCGTCGAGCAGATGATAATAACCGTCCTCGCTGTTGAGACCGACGAGCCGTTGATCGAGAGTAACGTATCGCGTTCCGTCGTCGGCAACCTGAACAAGGTCGGGGTCATACATGAGAGTAAGCGTACCCTCCTCTTCGGGAGCCTGTTTAAAATCCTCTTCGGGGATCATTATCTGAATTTCGGTAGAAGGAACGTTATATTCGTCCTCGTACACGAGGGCAAAATGAACGGTTACGGGATACTGGCTGTAACGCTGGGTTGCATAAATGGCAAACTTTTGCGTATTGCCGACCATGTCGTCGGTGAGGTTAATTTCAAACCTGAAATTACGGGTGTAGATACCTTCGGAGCCGCCGTCTTCGTGAAATTGAGGATCGTTTTCGTTTACGTATGCAGCCGTGCCGAAATATTCGACGAGCGTGGGGTTTACGAGGTCGGCAGTGGCGTCCACCCACGAAGTTATGGAGAACGAGCCGCCCCTTACGGGAGTAAACTCAAAATAAATTGCGCCCCTCAGATCGGTCGTCGAAGTTCTGCCCCCCTCCTCTTCAAGCTCTACGCTGAAAATGGAGATATCTTCGGTTTCAGCCTGTTCGAGCTGAATGCAACGATATAAACCGCTGCCGTCGTGCGCAGAGGGCGTACGGTAGGACATAATTTCGTAAATGACGATTACGACATCCTGATTGTAGTAATCGGCGACGTATGCATTGGTATTATAGGCGTAATCTTCGTTGAGTCCGTTGATTGTTACCTGATATTCGCCGTCGAGCCCGCTCAGGGATGCAGTTCCGTCAGCGCCGAATTCAGCCGACTGAACGGATGTGCCGCTGCGCCACTGGGCGGTCATGCCGGCAGTTTCGGTGTAAGGAGTTGTCACCCTTTCGCCGTCTTCCTGGGTTTCAAGCACGATGGAAACGTTTGAAGTGAAACCTTCGGTAGTCGGGGTTGAAGGATCTGACGGGTCGCCGCCTTGACCGGCGTTTGAACCGGGATCCTGGGTTGCGCCCGAGAAATTGCCGAGATCGCAGCCTGCAAATACGAATACGCAGGCGAACACGCAGGCAATTAAACATATTAATAATTTTTTAAATTTCATAATTGCACCTTGGAATTTTATTCCGCCGCCCGCGCTGCGGACGCGGGCGGCGCGCGTTTGCTTTGCGTTACTTGATTTTAACGAACAGACTTTTAATGTCGTTCCATTTAAGTTTACGGATTATTATGTCGACGACAAAGAGCACTACCGCGGCTATGAACAGAGGAACGGTGAGGCTTAACGTGTAAGTGGACAGTTCGTTTTCATTGTTTTCGATGGTAATCGAGCCATCCTCGCTTACCACGCCTCTGCCGTTTATGAGGCGGTTGAGCGTTGCCGCGCTGTACGACGCGAAAGCGTTATACTCGGAGAGATACGAAACCGTCATATAGGTGCTTGCCACATAATCGTTATCGCCTACGGAATAGGTTACGGTGATGCCGTACCTGCCGGCTGTTGAAGGAATAAACCCGTAAGAGTACAGCTCGGACGTGAACGTCATGGGATAGCTTTCCACCGTTGTGCCGTCGGGCATGGTTATCTGTACGGTTGCCGAAGCCGAGGGATCGAGCGCGGAAGGCGTAACTTCTATTCCGCAGTAGCCGTCGGCATATTCTACCGAGAGCACATAAGGATAATCGACCTTTTCTTCGGGGATATTTGTGCGGCCTATTCCGCCGACGATTGCTCCGCCGTTGTTTTCGGTCGTCCAGCCTTCCAGCCAGCCTTCATAGAAACTTGCCGCGAACGTAGCCACCCTGCCGCTGCCGTAATTCCAGTATGTGTAGAAGGGAACTTCCAAAACCTCTCCGTCGTTGCGGGTGTAATCTACCGTCAGGACGGTGGTCGCGCTCGCCTTTGCGGTGGTATAGTAATAACCGCCGACTTGGGGAATGGAATCGATGTCTGCAACGAGGTCGTCGCCGACGACCGCTATGTGAACCTGCGAGGGGTCATTTATGACCGAATCGGTTGTGTTGTCGCCTATTTCGCCGAACACGACGTCGTCGAAACGTTCGTCGCTGTTTACAATGTAGAAGTTGCTGTCTTCGGCGGCGCCGCCGCGACCCCAATACGCAAGGCGGCTCATTGCGTCATAGCCCGCCTGATCGGCATAACCGCCGTCGTCGTTGGTAGCCGTGCTGCCCATGAACACCGAAGACGTGTAAATGCCGTCGGAATACATCTGCTGAACGAGTTCCTCGGGATCCAGGTCGGCATTGTGATAACTTAAACCGTCGCTGAACAGGAACACTTGCTTATCTGAAAATTCGCTGTCGGCTATGTGACTGTAAGCCCTGTTGAGACCGGCGCCGATGTCGGTGCCCTGCATATAACCGACGGAATTCAAGGCTTCTATAATAGCGTTGCGGTTGGTGCTCAGCTCCCTCGCCGTTACGAGAAGCTGCGTATCGCCCCAGAACGTGACGATCGCAACGTAATCTTCGGGATTGAGGAAGTTATCGATCATGACCGTAATTGCGTCCTTTGCCCTTTGAAGCTGACCGTTCTGCGCCATGCTGCGCGAATTGTCGAGCACAAAGGTAATCAGACGGGGCGCCTGCGACGCATTGCCGAAACGGACGGGAAGCATATCCTGAAGCTGGGATATTGTTGCCTCGTCATTATTCTGAATGTTGAGATCGCCGTATGTTACAAGGCTCTTGCCGTACGCCGATACGACGGTGTTGAGCGCATCTACAAAAGACTTGGGATTGCTTATGCCTGTTATATCGAGGTTGGCGAGGACGATTTCGTCGTATTGGCACAACTCCTCTACTATCGAAGGGGGCGACATCTGAGAACCCGCAACAATATAACTTTCGACTTCGGCATTGTCACCGTACATCGCCGCTATATTTTCGTACTCAACTCTGCGGTTGGTGATTACGAGAACTTTATAATTTTCAACTACCTGCTGCGTGAACTCGTAGACGTTGTTATGTGCCGTCTGCTCGCCTTCGACGTCGACGGTCAGCCGGTAGTTGAGCGTGCCCGCCATAGTGGTGCAGAGCGAGAAGTTATAAACGTTCGAGCCGGGCGCAAGCGTTACCGCCTGCGGTTCGCCCCACTCGCGGTAGGTCGAGGTGCCGTCCTGCGCAACTTCGAGCGTGAGGATTGCCCTGCTCTCCGAGCCCGACTGAACAACGACGTCTGCCACGGCGTCCTTGCCGAGATAAGTTGTGGAGCTGTAATCGACCGAACTTATCTGCACTTCGTTTTCGCCCTGGGGAAGATTGTCGTCGAGGTAAATTGCATCGACGTAAATTCCGCTGTCGTAAAGCGAGTTGATTGTGCCCGAAAGCTCGCCGAAGCCGTTGGGATCGCTCTCCTTGCCGTCGGTTATCAGCACTATGCGCTTTATAACGCCGTCGTGGAAGAGACCCGCGGTATATGTGAGCGCGCCGGCTATGTCGGTTGCGCTTTCGTCGACGTCGGCCGTGCTGACAGAAGCGATATCGCCGCCGAGTTCGGTGATGAGTTCATAGTCCCTGCCGAACGCCACGACGCCCATGCGCGAATTTGCGGGGAGGGCGCTGCGGACGTTCTGTATATAGCCGTCAACAGTATCGAGGTTGCGGTTTGCGGAATACGATACGTCGGCGACGACGTAAACTTCGGTTTCGGTTATTACCGTGTTTATCGTGGTGCCCGCGAGAGCGAAGCAGACGAGAAGGGCTATTATAACGTGAAGTACCGACGAAGCAATGTTGTGGCCGTTTATGTTGTCCTTGCGTATCGCGAGGGCGAAGGGCACGGCGATTACTATGACGAGCGGTATGATCAGAAACAACAAATATACATTATCGAAGCTGATATTGCTCATAACAGTACACCACCCAATCTGCAAGGAATATTACGGCGAGCAGAATTACGAGTATCAGCAATGGATCGTAAGTGCCGTCGTAGCCGTCGTATGTCTGCGTGCCTTCGAGCGCGAACGACGCGCCCGTGACGTTTGTGTTGCTTTCTTCCGCGGGGAAGGAAGAATAAATGTAGTAATTGCGGATATTATCGTTGCCGAAATCTATGGCAACGGTATATATGCCCACTTCAGTGAGGTTCCACTGCGCCTGCGCCGTGGACGTGTCGAGATAGTTGATTATGCCCGAAGGGCTTTCCACCCTTATGCTCTGCGCGCCCGATACGACGTTGACGGTAGCCGTCTGACCGCTCGTATACAACGTTTCTTCGACCGCGGCGGGGAAGGAATAATCTATAAGGTTGGAGATGAGCATTATGAAGTCTATGCGCAGGGGAAGATCGGTATCCGAAAGTGAGAGCGACATAACCACTTCCCTGTTGCCGTAATCGGTCTGCGTAGTGAACACGACGGGGTTGCCGTTATAAGACATGAGCGTTGTATAACTGCGGTAAGGGCTGCATTTGATGTATGTTTTGATGTACATGTCGCCCATGACGAGGTTGCTCATAAGCTGTCTTACGACAGACGACGTGGAAGTTGAATAATCGAGAGTAGACGCATATTCGAGCGTCTGCGCGCCCTGAACGCTGTAACCGGCGTCCGACGGAACGCTTTCGAGCCCGACTAACCATACAGTGCCGTCGCTGGGCAATATTTCGGGGTTAAACTGGTTGAAGATGTACAGCCCGTAGCCGGAGGGGGCGACGGGAGCGGAGCCTTCGCGCATGTATTCCTGGCGGTACTCCTCCTCCGTCAGCACTTCGACTTCGAGTATGCCCGTAGATTGCAGCAGACTTTGAAGATAGAATCCGCCGCCCACGCTATCGTCTTCGTCTGTTTCGCCGAGCACGAGGAGGGTCGTGTAGGTATTTGCCGCGTCGACGCTGTAAACCGTGACGCTGTTGTCGAGCGCGAGGGCGTCCTGTTCGTTTATGCGCACGGTGAAGCTGTCGAAACGCGAAATATTGCTCACTTCAAACGTTGCCTGCTGAGTTTCGAGCCTGGGCGCGGTTACATTGACGGTCTGTTCGGAAGTCTGCCCGCCGGAAACGACGCTCAGCGTGACCGTGAGATCGGCGTCGCTTTCGTACGAGGTGACGTTTGCGGAAACGGTCATCGAGCTTTCGCCGCCCGATTCATTCATGGTGTAACTTACATTGTATATCGCGCTGTTATTTTCGCCTGCCGAAACGTTGATTACTTCGACATTGTTATGCGACTGATAATCTTTGTCGGTAAAAAGAAGGGTCACGGTAGACGTATTCTGCCCGAAAAGTTCCTGCGCGTAGTTGAGCGCGTCGGTCATGTCGGTCTGCGTATATGCGGGCTGAGCCTGGTCGAGCAGGGAGAGAACGCGGTCTTTATCGCTCGTCTGTTCGTAAATGGTAGTGACTTCGCCCGCGCAAACAAGGTTGAAAGCGCTGCCGTCAACCGAGCCGTTTACAATGTCGGCTATGCGGCTTTTTGCCTGATCGAAGCGGCTTTCGCCGTTATTTTCTATCTGCATACTGCCAGAACAGTCGAGGACGAACGTGTATCTTTCAGCCATTCCCGGCATGGTAAATACGGGATGGGCGATGCCTAACGAAAGGAGCACGACCGCGAGTATCTGCAAGATGAGACTTATGATGCCCGCGAGCTTGTTTATCGGATTTTTTCTCTTTAAAAATCTTTCGGACAGCGTCCACAGATAAGTGGACGAAACCGTTTGCTCGGTGTACTTATTCTTTATTATGTAGATGATTATAAGAATGGGTACGCCGATCAAGCCGAGCAGTCCGAGAGGATATAAAAAACTCATTTAACTACCCCCATATCGGAGAGTTTGCCTAAGAATATTTCGCCGACGGACAGATCAGCCGAGGCGAGAAGATAATTTGCGCCGCGCGCCTCGCAGTAGTTGCGTATGCGCGAAGTGACGTATTCGACCGCTTTGCGGTAAGCTTCGATTATCTGCTTGTCGATGTTGCGGCGGTATGTTTTTTTGATATTTTCGCTGTCGAACAGGTGAGCCTTGCCGCGGATTTTGGGGTTGAGCTCGTCGCGCGTGAGAACCTGAACGCAGAAAACATCTCTGCGCTTGCTGCAAAGATAATCTATCGCGTCCTCGTAATTGTCGTCGGTGAGGAAGTCGGAAATTATTACCGACAGACCGTCGCCGTAGCCGACGGACGCGGGGAGCAGCGCCTCGCTGATGCGGCTGTCGCCGTCGAAAACTATGTCGTTTAATTT